>PKSX01000195.1 GCA_002869435.1 Marinilabiliales bacterium
CTGGTGGCTCCTGATACCGTAACGTCGGCTGAACCGTCCATAAGATTACAATGTTCATCAGTAGATGTTGAATTGAGGGTGAAACTCGGATGTGATCCCACTATTGCATCTGCTGTTGCAGTGCATCCGTTATCATCTGTAACTGTTACCGTGTATGTATTTGAAACAAGATTTGTTGCAGGATTGGTTGTTTGAACCGGAGAAGTACTCCACTCATATTGATAAGGCGCCACACCTCCTGAAGGATTGGCTGTTGCTGTTCCGTTTATATCATCGCAGGTTTCAGGTGTAGTTGTTATATTAATTGTAGGGCTTTGTGTAACCGATACCAATACGGAATCCATGTCAGAGCACCCATTAGCGTCCGTTCCGGTAACATAATACGTTGTTGTCGTCCCTGGAGTTACCGTAATGGGTGATCCTGTTGCAGATGTACTCCACACATACGATGAAGCACCAGTGGCAGAAAGGTCGGTGGTATATCCGGAGCATATAGAGGCCGGGTTCGCAGAAGCCGACACATTGGGTAATGGATTAACCGTAACCAATACATCACCGGTATTGGAACATCCGTTCACATCTGTTCCGGTAACATTGTATGTTGTTGTAGATGTTGGGCTTACGGAAATGCTGCTTCCTGTTCCCGTTGTGCTCCAAATGTATGTATTTGCACCATTTGCTGTTAAAGTGCTTCCATCTCCTTCACAAATACTTGATGGGCTTGCGCTAGCTGTAACAGATGGCAATGGATTTACTGTAACTGTTGCAGAAGCTGTACACGTACTTCCTGATGCTGTTCCGGTTACTGTATAAACTGTTGTTGTTGTTGGAGATACATTAATAGAACTGTTTGTTCCTCCTGTGCTCCATAAATATGTTGTTCCGGCAACACTACTCGAAACATTTAAAGTTGCCATGTCACCTTCGCAGATTGTGGTATCATTAACAGTTAAATTGCATCCACAACCTCCGGTAACATCATAATATACAGTCCCATTAAATTGTCTTGGTGTGTAATTTGAACTAAATGCATAATCTTTTCCCGTTCCTTCATAAATAGTCAGACTTGCATTTGTAGCTAAAACATTTCCAACACCAGTCCCATTGGTATACTTAACATATCCGGTTCCTGTACCGGTAGTAGTAATATAGAAAGCATACCTTTGACTACACGGTATATTTACATTTATCAATGCAGGAATATATGTTGCATTATTACTTCCGGATGAAACAACCCCATTAGCTGTTCCTGCAAGTGTCCAGGCTGCTGCATTATTTTCAAAACCTACATGGGTTCCTGTTTTGTAATAAATCTCAAAATCATAAGTGCCTGCATCCAGGTTTATTTCAAAACACTTAATTGTTACTGAACTTGTTGCTGAAGCCGTAACATCAAACATAATCCCGTCTTGCTGGTTATTGGTTCCATAAAATGTAGTGAGACTATTTGTTGAAGCACATTGTGCAAAAGAACTATTTGAATTTCCTATAATAAAAAAAACTATCAGCAACAGAAGAAAACCCGTATTTCGTATCATAAAACGTAAATATTATCCAAATTTACTACTTTGATGGTTTTGAAACCAAAAAGTTAAATGAGTTTTGGCAATAATCTGATACGTAATTTACGGAATAGTAGTTACATGACCGTAATACTCTTTCAATAATCCCGATTCAGTTTTAAATGAAATATAATATCCAAATACAGCAGTAGGAGTTTTATCTACATCTTCCAGAAAATACTCGCCATCCCATGGTTGGTTGATATCAGTACTTACGAATACTGTACGACCCCATCGATCGTAGATCCTCATATGCCATGTGTCGGCGTTTATACCAATTCCTTTTGGCAGAAAATAGTCATTTCTGTTATCACCATTTGGACTAAAGGCATTAGGTATATAGAATGCAAATAAACCCTCAACAGAGACTGAAAGTGATAAACTGTCACTACATCCATAATCATCATAAACATACTGTGTTATCGTATGAGTACCTTCAGAAGTATAGGTGTGTGTGGGATTCTGCAAAGTGCTGGTAAAACCATCGCAAAAATCATATAACCAACTTGTTGCTCCTATACTTAAATCAGTAACCGAGAATAGTGCATTTTCAATATCTGCCTGAGAAGGAGTGACCATGAATCCTGCTATCGGGCCGGCCAGCTCATAAACTGTAATACTAATTATATCCTGACAAGTGCCATCATTAACCGTAACTGTATAGACTCCGGCGCTCAAACCTGTTGCACCGGGGCTGTTTAATCCGGGATCGTGTGACCAAATATAGGTTAGGGGATTAGTTGCACCGGTAACAATAACGTCAGCTGTACCATCCATTTGATCACAATGTTCATCTGTTGATGAAGAAGCAAGAGTAAATCCGGTTTCATTACCTAAGGTTACGTCTGCAGTACCAAAGCATCCATTATCGTCGGTAACTGTAACCGTATATGTATTTGCAGCAAGGTTTATAGCTGGATTTGATGTTTGAGGCGGTGTAGTATTCCATTCATAAAAATATGGAGCCAGACCCCCTGTTGGAGATGCAGTAGCTGTTCCCACATTAGCATTACATGTATCAGGTGTGCTGATTATCGTAATGATTGGGTTCGAGTTGACAGTTACTGTTGCTGTTGCCACTCCCGTACATCCGCTTCCATCTGTTCCAGAAACCGTATAAGTAGTAGTAGCAGATGGAGAAACGGTGATACTTGAGCCCGTCATGGAATTATCCCATGTATAATTTGTCGCACCAGAAGCGGTTAATGTAGCTGTCTCTCCTTCACATATAGTGTCATCTGTTGTTGTAACAACCGGTCCGGGCAATACCGTTACAGTAACATCTGCAGTATTACTGCAGCCATTTGCATCAGTCCCTGTTACGCTATAGGTTGTTGTTGTAGCCGGATTAACAGTAATGGGTGATCCTGTTGCGGAAGTACTCCATACATATGTTGATGCACCGGAAGCAGTCAGATCTGAATTATTTCCCGGACACACTGATGTCGGGTTAGCAGAAGCAGAAACAACCGGAATGGGATTAACCGTTACTGAAACTGAAGCTGTATTGGAACAACCGGCAGCTGAAGTACCGGTGACATAATAAGTAGTCGACGCTGATGGTGATACATTTACCGGGGTACCTGTAGAACCATTGCTCCAACTATAAGTATCCGCTCCACTTGCAGATAGAGTTGTGCTTTCACCTTCGCAAATTGATGCAGGGTTTGCTGATGCACTTACGTTTGGCAGTGGATTTACAGTAACCGTAACACTTGTTGTTCCGGTCAAACCACTCGAAGGATCAGTTCCGGTAACCGTATATGTTGTAGTGGAGGTAGGGCTAACAGAGATTGTAGATGTGGTTCCTCCGGTTGACCATAAATATGTAGTACCCGGGATAGTACTAGTTGCAGTAAGATTAGCTGTGCCACCTTCACAAATTGTAGTGTCCTGAGCTGTTATAACTGGATTTGAGTTTATCGGTTCCACCACTACTTCATCAATATAATAATGAGCTGCACCAGTCCCTGAGCCAAGACTGACAAAGTTTGTATTCCCGTCATCATTGAAATTTCCAAGTCCAAGATACGTATATGCTGCTGTAGCTGTATATGTTCCGCTAATAACTATCCAGTTTGTTTTATCTGTAATGGGTGCAGCAGAAACCAGATGAAATGTATTGTTTAATGGTGCAGGGGAGGCTGTTGTATAGGAACTGTTGAAAAACTGCATTCCAATATCGGAGGCCCATCCGTAATTATCAGAAACACTGACTTTCATTGAAAGATTATATGTTGTTCCTATCACTAAAGGTGATGAAAGCTGTACGCCCAGTATTTCTCTGTAATTAGGGTTTGATGGTACATATGTAGTAATGGAAACATATGCTACACCATCGGAAGGAACTTGTGAGCCTCTTCCGTTGTTTGGTGTTGACATGGTACCTGTATTGCAGGCATTAAAATAATCAGGTGTAGTGCGCCAGTCCATCCAGTTTGTGCAATATGCCAGCTGACTCCATGTCGTAGGGCAAGTTGAATATGATTCAAAACTGTAGTTAGGTACAAGATTCTGTGCAGAGATAAAACCGGCAAGGAGAAAAACAAGTATGAAGTTAAATAATCTCATATGACCTCCTATTCTATTATTTCGCCATTATGCATTTTATATTTGGTCCTGATACTTCCGTCTTCATTGTATATGAAATAATCACCTTCCGCCAAACCATTTTTATAATATGCAAGAATTTTTAATTGCCCTGATGGATAATAACATTTATAGAATCCATTTCTGTAATCATTCAGGTAAACTACTTCTTCTGATAGCACATTATTGTTATAAAATAACCACTGACCCTGCATTTTCTCATTATGGAATGCACCCTCCATCAGCAAATCTTCATATTCTGAATTACTGTAGATTTCAAAATATCCATTCGGGGCATTGTTAAAAACATAAGTGTTATCAAAAATTCCAGCAGATGTATCAGCAGGGATGATTTCAATCCAAGCTTCATTAATGTCAACTTTTGTTTGTGCTGTTGAAATTATTGAAATATATATAAAGAGCAGAAATACAGATAGATACTTCATTTTTAGATTGTTTTAAGGCAATTTTGTGACCCTGCCATAGAATTCTTTGTCTTTTCCCTGAGTGGTTTTAAAGAAAATATAGTAGCTGTATACAGCCTGGGAACAATTATTTACAT
Organism: Marinilabiliales bacterium; assembly: GCA_002869435.1. Lineage (GTDB taxonomy): Bacteria > Bacteroidota > Bacteroidia > Bacteroidales > DTU049 > BM518. Next base: position 4,714 of record PKSX01000195.1, read on the forward strand.
CTCCTTCAAATCCACCATCCCAGCCTTGGTTATAATCAGTTGAGACAAATACTGTGCGACCCCAGCGATCATAAATTCTCATATGCCAGGTATTGGCATCAATACCGGTTCCAAAAGGATGAAAAATATCGTTTTTACCATCGCCATTCGGACTGAAAGCATTAGGAATATATATTGTGAAGCTTTCATTTACAACAATAGTTTGATATGCTGTATCAATGCAACCGTAATCATCGCTTACAATTTGCATAATGGTATATTCTCCGGTTTCAAGGTAAGAATATGTGAAGCTGGAATTAGTTTCAGTATTCCCGTCTCCCATTTCGTAATACCAGGATGTTGCGTTGATTGACTGGTCTATTATATTGGTTGTTGGGTCATCCATGTTTATAGTGGATGGATTTAAAATAAAGCCTGCAGTAGGACCTTGCATTTCAGAAACATCAATATCAATAGTGCGAATACACTGTCCATCATCAACAGTTACAGTATATGTTCCGGCAGAGAGGCCGGTTGCAAGATCAGAGTTAAGTCCTGCATTGTGCGACCATGAATACATTGGAGTATTTTGAGCACCTGATACAAAAACCTGTGCTAATCCATCAAGTTGATCACAATGCTCAGGATCACTGTCAGAAGTCAATGTAAATCCTGCAAGGGGATCAACGGTTACTGTTGCAGTTTCTGTACAACCATTATCATCTGTAACGGTAACAATGTAATTACCGGCAGGTAGATTGTCGGCTGTTGGAGTATTTTGAGCCGGACTGGTATTCCAAGAATATGTATAGGGTGCAAGACCACTACCGGCAATTGCGGTGGCTGTTCCATTATTTCCATCACAATAATCTGATGTACTGGTAACATTGATTGTAGGGTTTTGATTCACTATTACTTGAGCTGAATCTATGTTGGAACAACCATTACCGTCTGTACCGGTAACATAATATGTTGTTGTAGAACCCGGAGTAACATTCTCTGTAACTCCTGTTCCTCCAGAACTCCAGTTGTATGATGTGCCTCCACTTGCCGACAGAGTGGCAGTTTCTCCATTACATATCATTGCATCAGCAACAGAAATTGTTGGAAGTGCATTTACAATTACTGTACTGGTTGCTGTTCCAATACATCCTGCTGCATCTGTACCGGTAACTGTATATGTTGTTGTTATAACAGGAGTAACGTTAATGCTTGATCCTGTCATTGTATTATCCCACTCATAAGTACTGGCACCCGATGCTGTTATATTTGCAATATCTCCTTCACATATTGTGGCTCCTGTGGCTGTTACCGTGGGTCCGGCCATCACCATTAAATAAAAAGAGCCTTCACCTGTACAACCATTGGCATCGGTTCCTGTAACATAATAAGTAGTACTTGTCATCGGACTTACTGTTTCAGGATTTCCTGTTCCTCCTGTACTCCAGACATATGATACTCCTCCTGCAGGAAAAAGATCACAACTCTGACCTGCACAAATTGTTGTTGGGTTAGGAGCAATTCCAATATTTGGAAGTGGATTAACCGTAACTGTAGCAGTTGTTGTACCTGTACAGCCAACAGCATTGGTTCCTGTAACAGTGTATGTAGTTGTAGAAGAAGGAGATACAGAGATACTAGGTGTGTTTCCACCTGTGCTCCAGCTATAAATTGCTGCACCTGAAGCGGTTAAAGTGGCTGTTTCTCCATCGCATATCGTTTGGTTGGTAACAGAAATAGTTGGAGCAGTATTAACTATTACATCAACTGTAGCTGTATTGCTGCATCCTGCGCCTGATGATCCCGTTACAGTATATGTTGTTGTTGAAGCCGGAGAAACAGATATACTTGACCCTGTTCCACCTGTACTCCATGTATATGTGGTAGCACCCCCGGCTGTCAATGTAGAGCTGCCTCCCGGGCAAATGCTTCCCGGTGATGCACTCGCTGTTACGGTGGGCACTGATGCAACAGTTACCAAAACTGATGCAGTATTAGAGCATCCGGCCGCTGATGTACCTGTAACCGTATATGTGGTTGATGTACCAGGACTGACAGATATACTTGATCCCGTTGCACCTGTACTCCATACATATGTACTTGCGCCACTTGCTGTTAATGTGCTGCTGTTTCCTGAACAAATAGTAGAAGGTGAGGCACTTGCACTTACAGTGGGTAGGGGATTAACAGTAACTGTGGCTGATGTAGTTCCTGTTCCGCCACCAACCGGATCTGTCCCGGTAACTGTATATGTAGTTGTTGAAGCAGGACTTACAGTAATGCTTGAGCCGGTGCCACCTGTTGACCAGAGAAATGTTGTTCCTGCAATATCGCTTGTAGCAGTTAAAGTTGCTGACTCACCTTCACAAATGGTTTGATCATTTACAGTTATTGTCGGATTAGGATTGCTGCACAACTGAATGGAAACATCATCAAGATAATAACGGGTAACCGTGCGGCTACCTCCTGTAGCTGTAGTAGAAGTTGCTGCATCCGTGTAGAAATTTCCAATAATGAAATAATCGTAAGCTGCAGTTGCAGTATATGTAAATGAAATTAATGTCCAGTTTGTGGCATCAGTAATGGTGCTGGTATAATTAAGCTGTGGGGTAACCGACATCGGACACATGGTTCCCTGAAACTGTGCAGAAGTTGCAAAATAAACACCAATATTATTTGATGCCCGAGTATTATAATCGGCCATAGACACATAAAACTCTATACAATAATCCTGTCCGGGAACCATTGGAGAAGATAACTGTCCCTGAGCATATTCTCTGTAATTGGGAGAGCATCCTCCGTTACCATATGTACATAAAGCAGTCATACTTGAGCCTGTTCTTGGTGCCTGAGGGCCGTTTGCAGAAGCATGTGTACTAAATGGACTGCAATAGCAACTAGTTGCTAAACTCGTATGGAAAATATCTGTTGAACCATTTGAAGGGACAGTCCAATTACTTACTGCAGCAGCATATTCAGCAGCAGAAAGATACCAACTGCATTTTAAACTTCCGCTGTTTACAGTTTCAAAACTTGGATTCAGAACCAGGTTCTGCGCTGACAGGCCTGAGATCAGAACCAATGAAAAAAGAAAAGTGTATAATTTTTTCATAGCTTCAGTATTATTCCTGAATAATCAGGCCATTAGACATAGTATTTTGCATTGTTATGTTACCCTGAGTGTCATAAACAATATATGATCCATGGGCTTCACCGTCAACAAATGTGCATTGAACTCGTAATTGTCCATTTGGATAATAAGCTTCATACAATCCGTTCTGAACACCGTCAAGGTATTCTATTTTCTCACTCAGTATTCCATTTACATAGTAAATCCATACACCTTGCTTTACTGAAGAAGCTATCTCGCCTTCCATAACAGTGATTTGCATATCAGTAAACTGATAATAACCGTCAGGTGCATTTTGAATTTCATAAACAGTCGAAGGCAAACCATTATCACCCTCAATAGTCTGAACTGATACCCACGAACTTGAATTTACGTCAACTGTGTTCTGGGCAAAAACAGAGATAGTGACTATATTCACTATGATTACTGAAATAATCAGCCGGAATTTGTTTTGTAACATAACATATACAATTATACCCCAAATATACTACTTTGATAGGATAAAACTACGAAAGTTAAACGAAATGAGCAAAATACTTATATTAAGGTATAATCTGCATGGATAAGCATGCTAGTGGTTAGCAATCAGGGCAAAGTGATTACATGGCCATAATATTCCATTTTGAGACCTGCATTGGTCTTAAATGTAATGTAATAGGCAAATACTCCTGTAGGGGTTTTATTAATATCTTCGAGATGATACTCGCCATCCCAAGGTTGGTTAATATCCGTGCTTACAAAAACAGTACGTCCCCAACGATCGTAAATTCTCATGTACCATGTGTCTGTATTAATCCCAACACCTTTTGGAAGAAAATAATCATTTCTGTTGTCTCCATTTGGACTAAATGCATTTGGAACATAAAAAGCAAATAACCCCTCAACTGAAACGATCATTGTTGTACTATCTGCGCAACCATTATCGTCATATACATATTGAGTAATAGTGTAATCACCTTCTGAAGTATATGTATGCGTAGGGTTTTGTAGTGTACTTGAGTTTCCATCATCAAAATAATACAACCAGCTTGTTGCACCGATGCTTAGATCTGTGATGGTAAAAAATGCATTGTCAAGTTCAGCCTGTGTGGGATTTACATTGAAACCGGCAATTGGACCGGGAAGTGCATAAACTGTTATATCAATTGATTCCTGACATGTTCCGTCATCAACGGTTACAGTATAAGTTCCGGCTGTTAATCCTGTTGCATTTGGACTATTAAGCACGGGATCATGTGACCAGGTGTATGTTATAGGGCTGGTGGCTCCGGTAACAATAACGGTTGCAGTTCCGTCTCCCTGTTCACAATGCTCATCAGTGCTTGTTGAACTTAATGTAAATCCATCCTGTGAGTCAACAATCGCATCAGCAGTAGCAGTACACCCATTATCATCTGTTACTGTCACTGTGTAAGTACCAGCTATTAAGTTTGTAGCAGGATTTGTAGTTTGCGCCGGAGATGTACTCCATTCGTATAAATAAGGATTAAGGCCGCCGGTAGGATTTGCAGTGGCACTACCATTGGCACCGTTACAGGTTTCAGGTGTGGTGGTGGTTGTTACAGATGGGTTGGTGTTTACGGTAACTGTTGCCGAATCAATATTCGAACATCCATTGGCGTCTGTTCCAGTTACATAATACATAGTATTTACTATCGGGCTCACATTCTCTGTTGACGCAGTGCCGCCTGAACTCCATATGTAAGAATTTCCGCCACTTGCACTAAGAGTTGCCGTCTGACCTTCACATATTTCTTCATCTGAAACTGAGATTGTTGGCAGTGGGTTCACAACTACGTCAATGGTTGCCGTATTTGTACAAGTGCCTCCGGAAGAACCAGTGACTGTATATGTTGTTGTTGTCAGTGGATTCACTGTTATACTGGTACCTGTAGCACTCGTGCTCCACGTATATGTTGTAGCACCTCCGGCTGTTAAAGTAGAACTTTCTCCCTCGCATATGCTTGGAGGAGTAGCAGTTAAGGTAATTGTTGGTGAGGATGACACTGTAACTGAAACAGATGCAGTTCCCGTGCAACCGTCAACACTTGTACCTGTTACAGTATACGTAGTATTTGATGCAGGACTTACACTGATACTTGAGCCTGTACCCCCTGTGCTCCATGTATATGTATTGGCACCTGAAGCAGTTAATGTTGAACTTTGCCCTGTGCATATAGAAGTAGGTGAAGCCGTTGCAGTAACTGTTGGTAACGGACTAACATTCACTGTTGCACTTATCGTCCCGGTACATCCTCCGGTGGCAGTACCTGTTACAGTATAAACTGTTGTGGTAGTGGGGGATACAGTGATAGAGTTATTTGTACTTCCGGTACTCCATACATATGTGTCGGCTCCGGAAACTGTTAATGTTGCGCTTTCACCTAAACAGATGGTAGTATCAAAATTGATAAAATTATTCACAGTAAGGTTCAACTGTGCTGTAAGCATTGCAATGGTTGGAAGCCCTTCCTGACAGGTCATTCCGCCCAGGTTAAAACCATTCTCAACATAATTACATGCTGCGCCAAGCGCATTGGGATTATTAATAACTCCCAGAGATGTTTGCGCATCTCTGGCAAGATATATTTTTCCATCAGGACCTCTCTGCAGCGCACCATAATTATATGAACCGGCACTTGTTATTAGTGTTTTTGAAGCCTGAATTGCAGCTGCTGATCCTGCAGCCAGATTAAACTGCCACATTTGACTGCCCTGACGTTCTGTAACATACAGTTTAGTGCCATCGTCGGAAAACTCTGTTCCAAATGCCCTGTATATGCTGCTAAGAGATAGTGTATTTGAAACCACGCCCGTTGATGCATCAAAATCGAAAACTTCAAAAATATCTGAATACTGATCGCAAACTGCTATTTTTGTTCCGTCGGGTGAGGGTTTCATGGTCCCCAGAGCTGAATTAAATGCTCCGGGTGAACCTCCATTATGAGCACTTCCTACATTGGTGGTTACTGCAGCACCAACACCTGCTGATGTCACAAGGTAGGCATAAAAAGTATTATTACCGTATCCATGTGTAAGCACCCAAATATCATTGCAGTTTGAATGTGGAATGGCAATGAGTTTTTCTCCACAGGGTGTAACCAGGGGAACGTTTTTGGTTGTAACATCTCCCAGGCCACCATTCAATGTCATATCCACAATGGAGTACTTCATTCCGTTTGCATTGGCATTATTGGTAGTAGTAAAAACATAGTATATGCTAGATGATCCCGGCTGTTTAATAATAAGGGCAGCCTGAATAGAAGAGCTGTTTCCGTGCAATCCGGTACCATTGGGCATCAGAGCATGAGTGCTGTTCCATACGGATATGCCATCAGTATAAAAAAGCAAATTTCCTCCGGCATCACTGATACTGGAACTGCCTTCATTTGTATTTAGAGATCCGTTGGTAAGGGCAACAGGTGCACCACCGTTAAAATCCATTCCTGCAAAGTTTCCAAAATACCAGATATTGTACTCTCCCTGCGAAAAAACAGATATACTTAATGTAAACGACAAAATAAGAATGAATAGACTTCTCATGACTAGGAACCTTTCGGTATTTAAAACAATGACAAACACACAACTACCTACCTGAAATACACATCAAATATACTAATATATTGTATGTATTACAAAAACAAGACAGTCAAAATGCTCACATGGTTCAGTGGAAAACAAAAAAATCAGGTTATTATGTACTGATAGGTATGTCTATGCTGAGTCCATCATATGCCGCAATTGTATTTGGAAAAACACTGCATGCTTCCTGAAGCAGGGTGTTATTGTCATTATACCGTGCTGAGAAATGACCGATAAGTAATTGTTTTACTTGAGCCTCTTTGGCAATTTTTGCGGCTTCTTCTGCAGTAGAATGATATTTTTCCCGGGCATTTATATATTTTGACCGGTCGAAAGTAGCTTCATGATATAGCAGATCGACATTTTTAATATGGGGTACAATGTTCGGAAAATAACTTGTATCTGAAGCATAAACAAAGCTTCGGGGCGGGGGAGGCGAGATCAATATTTCATTATTTGGAATGATTGATCCTTCTTTTGAGACATAATCGGCTCCTTTCTTAATGGCTTTGATTTCATCAACAGATGGTCCATGCTCAAAAATGAATTCCTTACTTATTTTGCTTTCAGCCCTGGTTTCGGTAATTTTAAAACCCGTACTTGTAATACGATGCTTAAGTGGAAAAACATCAACTGTATATTTATCCGTTGACAATAATGGCCCTGATTGGTTTGGTTCAATTGCACGAAATGTAATATTGTAGCCGGGCTTGAAATGTGAAATACTGAAAATAGTATCAATATAATTTTTCAGGTCTGCATGTCCTGCAATTATTATATCTTTTGTGCGCCCTAGAAGATGCATGGTATTTAATAGTCCCGCAAGACCAAAAAAATGATCCCCATGCAAATGGCTTATCAATATTAGTTCTATCCTATTAAAATTTATTGAATTACGTCGAAGTTGAAATTGTGTTCCTTCTCCGCAGTCAATTAAAACAAAGCGCTCATGCACATTAAGTACCTGAGCGCTGTTATATCTTGTTGGAGTTGGGGCACCTGATCCGGAGCCCAAAACAGTCAGTTTAAATGTCATCAGTGATTGACAATGAGCTTTTGAGTTATGGACTGCTCTCCTTTAGAAACCGAATAAAAGTATATTCCGGCCGGAATATCAGCAACACTTAATTCAATGATGTTTTCACCAGCGTTTATTCTCTGGTTTTGACTGAAAACGGCTTGACCAAGCATATCATAAATACTGATGTTAATCAGAGCAGCATCAGAATTGGCAATATTCAGTACGAATTTATCATCTGCAGGATTTGGGTATGATTCTCTGACTGCAAATGGATACTGACTTCCGTCAATAATACCAACATGTGTGCTGTCAAGGATTACAATTTTATACCCTCTTACAGTATCGGGTAGTGTTAGTGGCATACCTGATAGTTTTCCATGCGATTCCACATAAATAGTAAGAGGGTAGGTTCCATCCATACCAGTAGTAGGAGTACCCATTATAGCAACACATCCACTATCACCCCCAAGAAAGAAAGCAGTAGCAGTGTTGGCTGCCCATGTGAAACCTGAAGGTAGTCCTGCAATATTTACAACACCAATAGAATCGATAGTTGCTGTAAGTCCGTAAAGCATTGTATCTTCAGGAACTACTGCAGTGAGAACACCAAGGTAATACTGATTTACAGCACCCTGTGGCAAATTGATTGTTGTATCAGGGTAAATACCTGCCTGGGTGTATTGATTGTCGGGGGTACAAGGCTGTGCTTGTAGCGCAATGACAAGACCCAAAAGAAAAAGAACAGATAAAAGTTTTTTCATGGCAATAATTTTTTTGTTTACAAATATAAAAAAATCTTATTTAATAGTAAGGACAAAAAAAAGCCTGCAGAGTTGCAGGCTTTTCTATTAAAATATAATGATGCAAATTATTCTTTCTCTTCTTTTTTATCCTCTTCTTTCTCTGCATCTTTAGCTTCAGCTTTAACCTCGGCTTTCTCTTCTTTCACCTCTTTTTTAGGCTCTTCTTTCACTTCTTCTTTGGCCTTAGTGGTTTTTTTAGCTGCTGGTTTTTTCTTGGGCTTTTCTTCCTGTACCAGATTAGCAAGAGCTTCAAGGTCTCCAAGGGTTTGTTTTTCAACATTCTCGTTTACAATTTTTACCTTGCTATCCTTAGTTTTCTTGGCTTTGCTTTCATGTTTCTTGTCTGCACTTGTAGCTTCCTGATAGGTTCTCAGATGAGAGAGAACGATTTTACGGTTTTCTTTCGAAAATTCAATAACCATAAATTCCATATCATCATCTACATTGGCTTTACTACCATCCTCTTTCGCCAGATGACGTGAAGGCACATAACCTTCTACACCATAAGGAAGAGATACAATAGCACCTTTGTCATTTTTCTCTGTAATGGTTCCTTTATGAACAGCACCTACATTGAAAATAGTTTCGAATACATCCCATGGATTTTCTTCGATTTGTTTATGACCAAGGCTTAACCTGCGGTTTTCAACATCAACATCAAGAACAACAACTTCGAGTTCTTCGCCTATTTTAGTAAACTCAGCAGGATGCTTGATTTTCTTGGACCATGAAAGATCACTGATGTGAATAAGTCCGTCAACACCTTCTTCCAGCTCAACAAAAACACCAAAATTGGTAAAATTGCGAACAACAGCTTTATGTTTGCTTTCAATAGGATATTTTTCTTTAATGTCTACCCATGGATCAGGAATCAATTGCTTGATACCCAGCGACATTTTTTTGTTTTCGCGATCGAGGGTAAGGATAACAGCTTCAATCTCATCACCTACTTTCAGGAAGTCCTGAGCTGAGCGTAAATGCTGTGACCATGACATTTCAGAAACGTGAATTAAACCTTCAACACCGGGCTCAATTTCAACAAATGCACCATAGTCGGCCAGAACAACAACGCGTCCTTTAACTTTATCGCCAACGTTAAGGTTTGCATCAAGAGAATCCCATGGATGTGCTGTAAGTTGTTTCAGACCAAGGGCAATGCGCTTTTTGTTTTCATCGAAGTCGAGAATAACAACATTGATTTTTTCATCAAGCTGTACAATCTCTTCCGGATGATTAATGCGACCCCAGCTAAGGTCTGTAATGTGAATAAGGCCATCAACACCACCAAGATCGATGAATACACCGTATGAAGTGATATTTTTAACGGTTCCTTCAAGTACCTGACCTTTTTCAAGTTTGGCAATAATCTCAGCTTTTTGAGCTTCAAGCTCGTCTTCGATAAGTGCCTTGTGAGAAACAACTACGTTTTTAAACTCATTGTTGACTTTAACCACTTTGAAGTCCATGGTTTTACCAACAAAAATATCGTAGTCGCGAATGGGTTTCACATCAATTTGTGAACCCGGAAGGAATGCCTCAATACCAAATACATCGACAATAAGACCTCCTTTGGTGCGGCATTTCACCTCACCTTTAATCACCTCGCCTGTATCATGTACAACGTTGATACGATCCCATGCTTTAAGCAGACGGGCTTTTTTGTGTGACAGAATTAATTGTCCGGAACCATCTTCCTGGCTTTCAACATACACATCGATTACGTCACCAATCTTAAGATCGGGATTGTAACGGAGTTCGTTGATTGGTATAACACCGTCAGATTTGTAACCAATATTGACGAAAATTTCACGCTCAGCAATGGCGATTACAGTTCCATCAATAACCTCTTTTTCAGAGATTTGGCTTAACGTTTCAGTGTACATCTTTTCAAGTTTCTCCCTTTCGTCTTTAGAGTAAACCTGATCTTTTTTGCCAATGGCATCCCAGTTGAATTCCTCCTGGGTCGAAGATTGCTCCTCAAATTTGTTTAATTCTTCAGTCATTCATAATTCTCCTTTCCTTGTCTGGGTCTCAGACAATAGTTTCTTTTTGAAAATGGCTGCAAAAGTATGAACAATATTTCAGATAACCAAACTTTTAATCAAGCATTTTCAGTGTTCTCGAATACGGAAAAGAGGTTTTCGGAATTACGAATGCTTTTCAGACACCATTGAATCAGAAGAGCATGTCTTTCTTCTTCAGATAAATATCTTAAACTGTTATTTTCAATAGATTTATCAATGGTTTTTTGCAGAAACAGAGCTACTGAAACTGAAATATTGAAACTTTCTGTAAATCCATACATGGGAAGGGCAACACGTATATCGGATTTGTTTACTGCCTCCTCTGTTAGGCCATCTTTTTCAGTTCCAAATACCAGTGCAAGAGGTCTGTCAATTGGTAAGTTATTTACCGGAATGGCATCAAAATGAGGTGTGGTAGCTGCAATGAGATATCCTTTTTGTCTAAGTTCAGAATAACAAATGTCAAGTGGATTATCTCCGTTATATTTATAAATATCTAACCATTTTTCTGCTCCGAGGGCAATCTCATCGTTTGGATTGAACTGGTTTGAACCTTCTATTATATGTACATCCTGAATTCCGAAGCAATCGCAGCTTCTAAGAACAGCACTTGCATTATGTGATTGATATATGTTCTCAATAGCCACAGTTATATGGCGGGTTCTATTCGATGAAATGGACTGAAATCGCTGCCGCCTTTCCTCGCTAATGCTCTGAAATAAAAACTCGAGAAAAGCTTCTCCTTTACCTTTATTAATTATTTCATGAATACGATTATCCATTTGATCTCAATGTATATAAACAAAGCTGATAGAGCAAACGTGCCGCAACATTGGCATCCCATTCACTGTTATCTGAAATACCTACTTCACATAAATCAAAGCCTGCAATCTTTTTCCCTGATTCATGAAGCATTGCAAATAAGAAAACAACTTCATAAAAATCAAACCCTCCCGGTACAGGTGTACCTGTATTTGGACAAAGTGAGGGGTCAAGGCCGTCGATATCCAGTGATATATAAACTTTGTCGGGAAGATCTTTAATGATGTCAGAATAAATATCCTTCAGTTTTTTTCCTTCATATTGCCATTGCCTGATATCATTCATAAAGAATGCGGAAAAGAGTGGGGAAGACTGAATTAAATCGGCTTCCGCTTTGCATATATCGCGTAAACCCAATTGAATAACTTTCGTAATTCCGGTAGCATCTTTTGCCAGATTATTCATCAGACTTGCATGGGAATGAGTAAAGCCCATATAAGATTCACGAAGGTCGGCATGTGCATCGATCTGAATAACAGCGATTTCCTTCTCACGCTTTGCCACTGCCTTAATGTGCTCAAGAGCTGCACTGTGATCGCCTCCAACCAAACCGCTTATTTTTCCATCAGTATGTATCTGAGTGCTTTTTTCAGCCACATAAGCATTCATGCCATCACAGACCTTGTTTACCTCATCCAGTTGCTTTGTTTGTCTATCGTTTAATGGTTTGGATTCTGTTTCCAGATGATGAATAATCTGTCGCGCAAAACGACGCTGAACAGCATTATCATCATATATGTATTCCGGTGCCAAATCGAGATAAATTCCTTTTTTCCATTCTTCACCCAGATTATGATCAAATAGATCAATCTGAAAAGATGCTTTGTAAATAGCATCTGGTGCTTTGCAGGTTCCGTCACCGTAGCTACATGTAACTTCCCAGGGCACGGGAATCAGAATCAGTTTTGCGTCATCGTAAGTAAAAGGAAGACCAAAGATTCCTTCACTCTGCAAAAAGTTATTGTCGGGATTAAAAGAGTCCATATTTACACTAGATTGAGGAGTCTGATTTCATATGCAAAGATGGTAAATTTTTCAATTCTAACTGATAATGCCGTTTTTGAAACTTAGATAAATTTAATCTACATTACTTCCAAACTTGTATTTGAAAAGATATTTTTTATATATTTGGAGGCAAAATGAAAATAAATTTGAATTAATATGGGACTTTTCAGCAAGATTAAAGGCGAATTTATTGATATTATTGAATGGTTAGATCCCACCAATGATACCATAATTCACCGTTTCGAACGTTACAACAACGAAATTAAGTATGGTGCCAAACTTACCGTTCGTGAGTCACAGCAGGCTGTATTCATTAACGAGGGGGAGGTTGCCGATGTATTTAAGCCAGGAATGTATACTCTGGAAACAGAGAACGTTCCAATTCTGTCAACCCTCAAAGGTTGGAAATATGGCTTTAATTCTCCGTTTAAAGCGGAAGTTTATTTTATCAACACTAAGAATTTTACCGATAAAAAGTGGGGAACGAAAAATCCGATTATGATGCGTGATGCAGAATTTGGAATGGTTCGTATTCGTGCTTTCGGAAATTATACTTTCCGTGTAATAGATCCGGTTAAATTTATCAAAGAAATTGCCGGTACAGATGGCAATTTCACTACTGACGAGATTGAAGAGCAAATCCGCGATATTATCGGAACTGAGTTTGCAGACTATGTTGCAGAACAAAAGATTCCGGTTCTCGATTTGGCTGCCAATTACAAAGAACTAGGTAAAGGTATCAACGAATTTCTGAATAAAGAAATTGAGGAATATGGTATTGCGGTGAATAAATTCCTGGTTGAAAATATCTCGCTGCCACCAGAGGTGGAAGAAATGCTAGACAAAAGAACCAGTATGGGAATTGTCGGAGACATGAACAAATTTACCCAGTTCCAGACTGCCAATGCTATTGAAGATGCAGCAAATAACCCAAGTGGTGATGCCGGAGCAGGAATGGGTATGGGTATGGGATTTGCCATGGCCAATCAAATGGGTGGCTCATTCATGAATAACAATCAGCAGCAACAGCAGAATCAACAGGGACCACCACCTCCCCCAATTGTTCAGTATTTTGTTGCAGTTAATGGTCAGCAGCAAGGACCTTATGATATGAATACCCTCACTAATATGGTGAAGCAGGGTAGTATTAATAAAGAAACCCTGGTTTGGAAAAACGGAATGGCCAACTGGACAGCTGCAGGACAGGTACAGGAATTAGCAAGTATCTTCCCGGTAGCACCTCCTCCAATGCCTCCAACACCTCCACCTCCAAGTGAGTAAAATATTAAGTCCCTGAACAGGGACTTTTTTTTCTGTAACTAAACCGAACTTAAGTTATTGAATATGAGCGACGAAAAAATTTTTAACGAAGAGCACAACGAAACTCTAGAAACCAAGTGCCACGATTGTGGTGCCATTCTGAATTTTGCTCCCGGTACCAATAATCTGAAATGTCAGTATTGCGGTGCCGAAAACGAAATCGTTCCCGAGGATACTGAACCTATTGAGGAACTTGATTTTGATGCATATATCAAAGAAACAGTAAAAGAAGAAGATACCATGCAGGTGGCTACTGTAAAATGTACTGCCTGTGGAGCATCGAGTACACTGAAACCAAATATCAGTTCTGATGAGTGTCCATTCTGTGGTACTCCTATCATTGTGCAGGGAGGAACCATGACATCCATTATAAAACCAAAAAGCCTTTTGCCTTTTAAAATAACACAGAAAGAAGCATACGAAGGGTTTAGAAGATGGATTAAGAAGCTATGGTTTGCACCAACTGCTCTTAAGAAATATGCATTGCAGGCCGATAAACTCAAGGGTATGTATATTCCTTTCTGGACATATGATTCAGATACATATACAAAATACTCGGGTGCACGCGGTACATATTATTATGTAACGGAAACTTATACAGAGGGTGGTCAAACCAAAACACGTCAGGTTAGAAAGATTCGCTGGACTCCGGTTTCAGGTTCAGTTTCTCATTTCTTCGACGATATTCTCATTGTTGCATCTCACTCACTACCCATAAAAAAAGTAAATAAACTTGAACCATGGGATTTTGAGAATCTTACAAATTTTGATGAACGCTTTTTAAGTGGTTTTCAAACTGAAACATATCAGGTAGATCTGAAGGAAGGTTTTGAGCAAGCAAAGAAAGTAATGGAATCAACCATCAGAAATCTGGTTCGCCGGGATATTGGCGGTGATGAGCAGCGCATTTATTCAATGAATACGCAGTATAGTAATATTACTTTTAAACATTTGCTGCTGCCAATCTGGATCAGTGCTTACCGCTTTAAGAAGAAAGTGTACAGATTTCTTGTAAACGGAAGAACTGGGGAAGTACAGGGCGAGCGTCCGTATAGCTTCTGGAAGATATTCTTCTTTATTCTTGGAATACTTGCAGTTATCGCAATAGCACTATACTTCTTTGGTGTTTTTGAATAAAAAAGAAGTATTTTATCATATTTCAATTAAAGCCGGACATGTGTTCGGCTTTTTTGTCAAAAATATTCAGGGAATTCAATACATTTGCATGGAGAATAACACGTATGAAACAATTCGATCGTATTCGTAAAAACATCATTGGCATTGATGAGAAAGTGAAGAACCAGTTTGGTGAATTCCCTTTGATTTATGCAGACTGGATTGCTTCCGGCAGATTGTACAGACCTATTGAAGAACGTATTTGTGAGACCATTGGTCCATGGGTTGCAAACACACATACAGAAACAAGTCTTACCGGTACTCTAATGACACATGCTTATCATGAAGCTCGTGATATCATTAAACAACATGTTAATGCTTCAAAAAATGATGTATTGCTTACCACCGGTTTTGGCATGACTGCAGGAATAAATAAGTTGCAGCGAATCATGGGATTGAAGTATTGTGGAAAGCTTAAAGATGGTAATTCATGTCTTGGAGCAAATGAAAGACCTGTAGTGTTTATTACACATATGGAACACCACTCAAATCACACCAGCTGGTACGAAACAGTTGCTGATGTGGTGGTAATACCTCCGGGTAAAGATCTGCTGTTCGATTTAAATATCATGGAGGATACCATAAAGAAATACAAGGATCGGAAAGTAAAAATTGGTTCATTCTCTGCAGCTTCTAATGTAACCGGCATTATGAACCCGGTACATAAAATGGCGGCAATGATGCATAAATACGGAGGTGTTGCTTTTGTAGATTATGCCGCATCAGCTCCGTATGTTGATATGGATATGCACCCCGGTAAAGACAATTATCTGGATGGTATTTTCTTTTCACCACATAAATTTTTGGGAGGACCTGGGTCGAGTGGGGTATTGATATTCAATTCTGACTTATACGACAGTCCGTCGCCCGATAACCCGGGTGGAGGCACAGTGGAATGGACTAATCCATGGGGCGAGTACATGTATATCGATGATATTGAAGCCAGGGAAGACGGCGGTACACCAGGATTTTTACAAGCTATTCGCACTGCCTTGAGCCTGAGTCTGAAGGATGAAATGGGAACCAAGAATATCAGGGAAAAGGAAGATATTTTACTGGAAAAAGCTTTTACAGCGTTCGATAAAATTGATGGAATTCACATCCTGGCAACTGAAAGTAGGGAAAGGCTTGGAGTCATTTCTTTTTATCATGAGAAGATCCATTTCAATCTGATGGTGAAGTTGCTCAATGATCGCTTTGGAATACAGGTTAGGGGAGGTTGTGCCTGTGCAGGTACATATGGTCATTATCTGTTGGATGTTAGCCACGAAAAATCGAAACACATTACTGATTTGATTAACAGCGGAGATCTAAGTGAAAAACCGGGCTGGATAAGATTTTCAATGCATCCGACAATGACGGTTGAAGAAGTAGAGTATGTTGCTGATGCTGTGAAGCAAATTGTTAAATACTCAGCAGAGTGGGGAAGCGAGTATCGATACGATAATCATAAAAATGAGTTCTACCATAAAGATGAGCCAAAGCTTCACAGCACAGTTTCAGGCTGGTTGAAACTCTAATTGAAAGAGAATACCAGGGAGTTTGTTAAATAGTGTGTACGCATTACAATTCCTTCGGGTGGTTTAGAATCATAATATAGTCTGTAAGCAGTACTGAATGCAAAGTGTTTACTGAATTTAAACTGCAAATCGAATTGACTATAAACTCTAAAGTCTTCAAAATCAGTTACTTTTGGTTGGAAATAAGTAGTGTTTACAAACGTAACGTTATCAGCAATTTTTAAATTCATGGATAGATAAGAAGATATTCTATGGTCTCTGTGATACACCAGAGGAGTGGATAATTCCTCATATTCATACATATATAATGATGCAAAATAAATACGGCTTTTGCCTTTGTGCAATATTTTAAAACGTGGCCCTATACCGGTTAACCAGCGAAAATCTACATTCAGCAGCTTATTGTATTGCGCTTGCGTAAAAAGTTCAAGAGTGAAGTTTTCTTTAATCTTTCTATTGTAACGAATATGCATTGTACCTGCATTTTCAAATGATTCACTGGCGCTTTTCGACAGGTAATAGTCGGTGAGTATAAGCACTAGATTAGAATCTTTCTTGTATTGTATATGATTGTTCCAGTTTAAGCGTAATAGCTCACTGGATGTTTGTACATAGGTTGCACCCAATTTGATTTTGCCGCTCCAGGTATTGGTATCGCCTTTAATTCTTTGATTTTCAATATTAATTACCTGAGAATGGGCGAGTGCGCTTATAACGAGTAAGGTAACAACTGTAAATAAGAATCTCATTTTTTTATTTACAAAGTAAGTAAATATTTGTTCTTATTGCGAATTATTTATATTTTTGCACCTCTAAAAAATATGGCGAGGTAGCTCAGTTGGTTAGAGCGTCGGATTCATAACCCGGAGGTCTCGAGTTCAATTCTCGATCTCGCTACAAAATAAAATGAGTGTTTGAATTTGTCAAGCACTCTTTTTTTTTATATAACTTCTTATTAGTCATAATAAATCTTCTATTGTTTATTGCGAGTGTTGAGAGGGAAGAATAAGATACCTTAAATACTGTGCCAGGTAATTAATTAAAATATCAGCTTAACATAATATTAATTATAAGACAAAACTATGTATTTTTGAGTTATCTGGGATTTTCTGCATCATAATCCATTATATCGCAAAACCAACCCCGAAATTCAAATAACTCATGCTTGTTTTCAAAGCACCACCACCATAAAGTGTTTTGGTATATGTATTGGTAATTCCCATCTGATGTGTTACGCCCAGAAATACAAAAGTATTTTCATTGGCATGTAGCCTGAGCATAATTTGTCCCTGTGGTCCAAAATCCATCATATTATAATCTTCAGTATCATTTGTAGTTAATCCGATTCCCAATACACCGGTAAGCATTTCATATTTATGTTGCATTAAAATACCCAGATACACACCGGCCGAAATTCCCAAAGAAAATTTTCCTTTGGTTTGATACCCCAACATAAATGGAAATGTTAAATATTTTGAATAATTATCAAATGAGCTTTGATACATTACTGTGGAGTTTTCTTCATATGCAATAGTAATATCCCAGGCACCTTTTTTTGTATAATCAAACCCCGTTGTAAAAAAGAGGTTCTCGCCTATTGGTGCTAAAAATCCTATGCCTATCTGCGGACTTGTACGCATGCTTTGATGCTCCATTACATAATCATTACCATAAAACTGTCCAAATCCTACCCCACCCTCTATAGTGAGAAAGTTCTTGTCAATCTGGGCATTGGCAAAAGCAAAAATAACTGTCAATATCAAAAATAGAAATGCTCTTTTCATACTTCAAAGATTTAATATGCTAATGTAAACAATTATTCAGTTCATACATATCATCTCTAATGAATTTTAATTTTACTATTTTTACATGACAATATAAATAAGGTATGAATTTTTACAGTGAGATAGCGGCCTGTATTCAGAATAATAAGTCTGCAGTTTTGTGCGTGATCACCCAAACAGAAGGGTCAACACCACGCAAAGCATCTTCAAAGATGCTGGTATTCCCTGATGGTTCCATAAGTGGAACAGTTGGCGGTGGAAGCATTGAAAAACAATGTATTGAGGATGCGCTGATTATGATGAATTCTGATCAGCCACAACATAAATTGTATAACCTTGCCAACGATCTTGAAATGCATTGTGGTGGTCAAATGCATGTATATTTTGAGCCCCTGGTTTCTGCACCTCAACTCATTATTTTTGGCGCCGGTCATGTAGGAAAAGCTCTGGCTAAAATGGCAACAATAAGTGGTTTCAGAATTCTTGCAGTTGATAATCGTGAAGGAATCTTTGACACCTGGGCAGGTATCCCGGCCGAAACGCTCTGTGCTCCATTTGAAAAGGCTGTGAATCAGATTGATTTCCATAAAAATGCCTATATCGTTTCGTGTACATATAAGCATGCATATGATACCGATGTAATATCACTTTGTCTTCCAAAAGAACACAAATACATAGGTATGATTGGATCTAAACGCAAGGTAGATATTGCCCGTAAAGATCTGAAAGAGAGATTTAAGTTTTCTGAAGAGGAGATTTCAGGCATTGATATGCCTATTGGTGTGCCTATCTCCTGCGAAACACCCGAAGACATTGCTGTTTCCATACTGGCAAAGCTAATTGACGTTAGAAACACTGAAAACCAATAAGATGAAGTCGTATATTAACTTTTTATATAATGGAGAACCTGTTCATATTGATTTTGAAAAGGAAGGCCTCTCCCCAACTACTACCCTACTCAACTGGTCCAGAAACAATGGTTTCAAGGAAGTGAAAGAAGGCTGTGCAGAAGGCGATTGCGGTGCTTGTACCGTGGTAATTGCAGAAGCCGCAACGGATGGAAAACTGAAATATAATGCAGTGAATTCATGTATTTTATTTCTGCCTGCCCTTGATGGTAAAATGGTGATAACTGCTGCAGGTCTGGTTCCTGAAACTCATAATATCAATGATTTACACCCTGTGCAAAAGGCAATTGTGGAAGATCATGCTACACAATGCGGATTCTGCACCCCAGGTTTTGTAATGAGTATTTTTGCACTCTACCATACTCCTGATCAATACGATGACCCTAAAATCAACAATGCTTTGGCCGGAAACTTATGCCGTTGCACCGGTTATGACAGTATTCGGAAAGCTACTAAAGCTGCTTTGAAAGAAAATAAGGAAGATTATTATCATCAAAATGAAGCGATATTACTGAAAGCTTTGCAGGAAATTGAAACTGACAGTTTGAAAATTCAGGTGGGTGATCAGTTGTACCTTCGACCAACCCTTATCGATGAAGCCATTTTAATGCATGGTGAACATCCTGAAGCAGAAATTATTAACGGAAGTTCTGATGTAGCACTTAAACAAACAAAACATTTTCAAAGACTCCCTGCCCTGCTCGATCTTAGTGCATTGAGGCAGATAAAATTCTTTGAAAAGAAAGACAATGAACTGCATATTGGATCTGGTATGGATTTGGAAACTATTCGAGGAAATGTTGAATCTGTTTTTCCGGCACTTTACGATATTCTAAGTGTTTTTGCCTCTCGTCAGATCCGGAATGTAGCCACCATGGGTGGGAGTCTGGGCTCGGCCTCTCCAATCGGAGATCTTCTGCCACTGATAATGGCCATGGATGGAAGTATTGTTTTTACAGGTAAATCCGGAAAAAGAACTGTAAAAGCCAATGAGTATTTAACCGGATATCGAGAAACAGTTTTAAATTCTGATGAACTGATATATAGCATTATACTGCCATTACCTCAAGCAAACGAAACAGTAAAAATGTATAAAGTAAGTAAGCGTACCGATATGGATATATCTACCCTGAGTGCAGCGTTCAGACTGAAATTATCTGCCGGGAAAGTAGATTATATACATATGGTTTATGGAGGAATGGCGGCTATGACACTTCATGCAGAGAAAGCAGAAGAGTTTTTAAATGGTAAGGAATGGAATGAGCATAATGTAAATGAAACTGCCAGAATACTTGAATCTACCTTCACTCCCCTTTCAGATGCCAGAAGTGGCGCTAAATTCCGGAATATTGTCACAGCTAATTTATTGAAGAAGTTTTACGAAGATAGCAAGGAGAACTAAGATGCAAAACAATCGAAAACACCATATCAGCCACGATCCCATTCATGATTCAGCAGTGAAACACGTACAGGGTAGAAGCATCTATATCGATGATATGCCCAGGTTTGACAATTAGCTGCATGCTTGTCCGGCAACAAGCCCTTTTGCTAGTGCAGTCATTAAAAACATCGACATTTCGGAAGCTTTGAAAGCACCAGGGGTTAGATTTATTGTCACTGCAGACGATATACCCGGTAAAAACCAAATGGGACCGGTATTCCATGATGAAGTTTGCCTTGCTGATAAGGAATTACTATGTATTGGGCACACCTATGCCGTGGTTGCGGCTGATACATATGAACAAGCGTATCTTGCAACAAAACTTATTAAACTCGATGCAGAGGAAAAAACGCCTGTTTTATCCATAGATCAGGCTATTGCTGCAAACTCCCGCCTGCAGCCTGAAAGAAAAATTGAACGCGGTGAAGTAGATAAAACATTTAAGCAAAGCAAACATATTCTTGAGGGTCAGTTCAAAAACGGAGCACAGGAACATTGGTATCTGGAAACTCAGTCCTGCATTGTAGTTCCGGGTGAAGAACTTGAACTTATGGTGTACAGTAGCACACAACATCCTAGTGAAACCCAGGCCATTGTTTCTGAAGTTATGGGTATTCCAAGAAATGAAATCACGGTAGAAACCCGGCGTTTGGGTGGCGCGTTTGGCGGAAAAGAAACTTCCGGAAATCATGTTGCTGCGTGGGCTGCATTGCTGGCACGAAAGTCTGGTAGACCCATTAGAATCAGGCTAACACGAGATATGGATCAGGCCATTACAGGTAAGCGTCATCCGTTTCAATCGGATTGGAAGATTGCTTTTGATGATAACTGACGGATTGAAGCTTATCAGGTAGAACTAAATGCCGATGGCGGCATGGCTACGGACCTAACGATGGCCATTCTGGAGCGTGGAATGCTGCATGCCGAGAATTCATATTTTATTCCCAATATCAGAATTATTGGCAACGCCTGGAAAACAAATCTGCCTTCAAATGTGGCTTTTCGTGGATTTGGTCAACCCCAGGGCATGGCAGTTATTGAAGAAGCCATTGAAGCCATTGCCTGTTATCTTGGCAAAGAACCTTTAGACATTCGCCGGATCAATTATTACGATACAAAAAGCAGGAATATAGCTCCATATGGCGCAGAAGTAAAGCAGAATCATTTGCTAAGAATTGAAGGAGAAATCCTGAAAAGCAGTAATTATCTGAAGCGTAAGGCTGAAATAGATGCTTTTAATGCAAATTCAAAGCATATAAAAAGAGGCATTTCTTTAACTCCGGTTAAGTTTGGAATTTCTTTTACCACTTCGTTTCTGAATCAGGCCGGAGCTTTGATACACATTTATGCCGACGGATCTGTACAGGTCAATCATGGCGGAATTGAAATGGGTCAGGGTTTGAATACCAAAATGATTCAGGTGGCAGCGGCTGAACTTGGTGTGAATATCGACCGGATAAAACTGACACCTACCAATACCTCAAAAGTTCCGAATACTTCTGCTACTGCTGCGTCATCCGGTTCTGATCTGAATGGTATGGCCATTAAAAATGCCGTAGGTCAATTGAAAGAACGATTGCTTCCTGTTGCTGCTCAGATTCTTGCTGAGGAGTTTGAAACCAAAGTAGATGCAAAGAATGTAATAATTGAAAACGATTATGTGTTTGATCAGTCCAAACCTAAAATCACTTTGCCTTTTGAAACTATTGCTTCGAAAGCATATTTATTTCAGACCCATTTAAGTGCTGCGGGATATTACCGCACACCGGATATTTGGTTCGATCGTGCTAAAGGTGTGGGTAAACCCTTCCATTATTATACTTACGGAATGGCGGTAAGCGAGGTTGAAGTGGACACGCTCGAAGGTCGTGTTAAGTTATTACGCGCCAGGATTATTGAAGATGCCGGCGAAACCATCAATGAGCAACTTGATATTGGCCAGGTTATCGGCGGATTTGTTCAGGGACTTGGCTGGGTCACCACCGAAGACATTAAATGGAATGAAAAAGGGCGGATTCTGAATGCCTCACCTGATACATATAAAATTCCTACTATCAATGATATTCCGGTTGATTTTGAAGTTAAGCTTTTGGAGAAAGCACCAAATGACAATACGATCAGAAGGTCGAAAGCGGTAGGTGAACCTCCATTTCCATTGGCATTATCTGCATTTTATGCCATAAAATATGCCATTGCATCGCTGGCCGATCATAAGGTGGAACCCAAGCTGAATATCCCTGCCACTAATGAAGAGATTGTTTTGAGTATTAGGGATTTGGAGAAAAGGATGAAATAACTCATAATTGACGAAAATTCTTATCTGATCAACGGTTCTACGTCAGCCTCGTTCCTCACCTGACGATGGAATGTCGACACAGTTTCACAACCTTAAACAGAAAAAATCATTTTTTTCCCATCAATCCTTGCACCAATAAAAAAAAGTCGTACTTTTGCAGTCCGTTAAAAAACGGACGATAATTAACTCTAAATCAAAACAAAATGGCAAATCGTTACGAAACCGTTTTCATTATGACTCCCGTTTTGTCTGATGACCAGACAAAGGAAACGGTAAACAAATTCAAGGATTTCATTGTCAGCAATGGCGGTGAGATTAAGCATGAAGAAGATTGGGGTATGAAAAAACTTGCGTATCCCATCCAGAAAAAAACCACCGGATTCTATCATTTAATTGAGTTCGAATCTGACGGTCAGGTTATTGGTAACCTCGAAACTCAGTTTAAACGCGACGAGCGTATTATCCGCTTCCTCACTGTAGGTCTCGACAAATACGGTGTGGCATATGTGGAAAAACGCCGCAGGCTGAAAGCTGAAAAAGAGCAGGAAAACAAAACTCCAAAAGAAGATTAATAACCTTAAAAACAAGAAATTATGGCACAACAAGGAAACGATATACGTTATTTGACTCCCATCAATATCGACACCAAAAGAAAAAAATATTGTCGCTTCAAAAAAGCACGTATTAAATATGTCGATTATAAAGATCCTAACTTCCTTTTGAAGTTTGTTAACGACCAGGGTAAGATTTTACCTCGTCGCCTTACCGGAACATCAACAAAGTTCCAGAAAAAAGTTTCGAAGGCTATCAAGCGTGCACGCCACCTTGCTATTCTTCCATATGTAGCTGACCAGTTAAAATAAGGGAGGACAAACCATGGAAATTATTCTTAAAGAAGACGTACAAAACTTAGGATATAAAGACGACATCGTTAAGGTAAAACCGGGATATGCCCGCAATTACCTTATTCCTAAAGGAATGGCAATCGTTGCCACCGAAAGCGCACGCAAAGTTCTGGCAGAAAACCTGAAACAACGCGCTTTCAAAGAAGATAAAATACGCGAAGAAGCTGAAGGTCAGGCTAAAAAGCTTGAAGGTGTTACACTCACCATCAAAACCAAAGTTTCATCAGCCGGTAAAATCTACGGCAGCGTAAATAATATTCAAATTGCAGAAGCACTGATGGATCAGCACAAATTCGAAGTATATCGCAAAAAGATTGAAGTAAATCACGAAGCGATTAAAGAAGTGGGTTCATACACTGCTAAAGTTACACTGTACAAAGACATTAAAGTAGAAGTTCCTTTCGACGTTAAATCAGACGTGGAAGAGGAAGCTGCAGAATAATCTTTGAGTCATGTGATTCTGAAAGCCGTAGCTGAAAAGTTGCGGCTTTTTTTCAGTTTAAAGTTATAAGTTGAAAGTTTAAAGTACGGTTTGAATCCGCGTAAATCCGTATTTCTCATCTCACAGCGTTTATCTGCGTCTGAATAGCACAATTTTACTACTTTTACTACATGATTACCAAAAGGGAAATTCAATCATATAAATCACTGAAAAATAAGCGCGACCGAGATGAGCTGAATCTCTTCCCTGCCGAAACACCAAAGTTAGTGGCTGATTTTCTGAAAGCTGGTGCTAAACCGCATTCCCTTTTTGTGTTGAAAGATGAAATATTAAAGTGGCGACGTGATTTTCCAAACTTCGAGTTCACAGAAATATCTAAAAGTGAACTGGATAGACTAAGCCACCTTAAACAACCACACGAAATTGCAGGGCTCTTTCATAAATTCGATTTACCTGAATTCAATCAAGATAATCTTACCCTGATTCTGGATCGAATTGCAGATCCCGGAAATATGGGCACACTTATCCGCACGGCCGACTGGTTTGGAGTTAAAAACATTATCTGCTCTGAGGATTCAGTTGATATTTATAATCCAAAAGTAGTGCAAAGTACCATGGGAAGCATGGCACGAATAAATATCTATTATAAGAAGGCTGGTGAAATACAAAAGATGCTAAACCCTGAAAGCCGGATTTTCGGGGCTGACATGGAGGGAACAGATTTAAAAAACATCAAGCCCGGATCAAATGATGTCATCTTAATCGGCAGCGAAGCTCATGGTATTCAGCAATTTAAAAGCCTGTGCACTGAAATGCTGTCTATTCCGCTAATAAAAACTGATGGTGGCCCCGAATCGCTCAATGCTGCAGTGGCCGGTTCAATAATGCTCTATCATTTTGCCCATGCAAAGTAGAATTATCATTCTGATTCTCTCATGCATTCTTGCTTCCTGTTCCATCGGGATGCATAAAGTGGCTCGCATGTCGCCGGAAATGATTGAAACATCGGGACTTGCCGAAATCGACGGGCAATTATTCACAATTAACGACAGTGGCGATACCAGCCGGGTGTATAGTTTTGGGAAGGATGGAAAACTTAGGTCTGCTTTTATTATCGAAGGTGCAGAGAACCGCGACTGGGAAGCACTTGCTTCCAATGACGATACCCTTTTTATTGGCGACATTGGCAATAATTTCAAATGGAAAGATACGCTGGTAATTTACATATCTGAAAATCAAAACCTTCTTGGTGAAATTCGCTTTTCTTATCCAAATGGTAAAAGCTTCGACTCCGAAGCCATGATCTTCTATCATGATTCACTATTAATATTTACCAAAAACCGTAAAGATGGTGGCGCTTTTGTGTACGGCATCCCTGCCCTCCCCGGCTTTCACACCGCTACCCTGCTTGATTCCATAGAATATAAAGGTATGATAACCGGCGCTGATTTTGATAAAGAAACGAGTACTCTAATCCTTGTCGGATACCGAAATTATCACCCTTTTGTAATGGTATATGATGAGTGCAATCCAAGACATATCGGTCGTTATGAATACAGAAAACGTGCATTCACTTTACGTCCTGCCCGACAAACCGAAGCTATTTTAATCAAAGAAAAAGGCAAAGCCTGGATCACCAGTGAGCAATTTTGGTTCAGGAAGGGGTATTTGTTTGAGGTGAGGTATTAATACTCTTCCCACACATATAAAAACCCGACACTTCAAATAAACATAATCATATTTAGATAAGTTAAACTGCGGCTGATATTCAGAATACATTATTTTTGTTATCAATCTCAAACTAATTTATACATACAATGAACAGTTCAACCATTTCAAAAACTTCGAAATACGCAACGCTACCCATCTTTTTTGCATTTCTATGCATGGGTTTTGGCGATGTTGTTGGTCCAATGGTAAGTTTAGCCAAGAATACTTTCTCATTAAG
This sequence comes from Marinilabiliales bacterium, assembly GCA_002869435.1. Taxonomy (GTDB): domain Bacteria; phylum Bacteroidota; class Bacteroidia; order Bacteroidales; family DTU049; genus BM518. The sequence continues at coordinate 30,820 of PKSX01000195.1, forward strand.
TAATATTATGGCTCAATTGCTCCCTCTGTCAGGGTTTATAATGTTTGGACTGCTTTCAATCCCCATTGGTGTTTATCAGGATAAGAAAGGGAAAAAATTTATATTGATTCTGGGTTTAATTATAGCATTTATCGGCTTAATAATTCCTGTTTTCAACGGAATGTATGGACCCGCCATTGAAATTACGGCCAGTGATGCCAATAAATATTACATTGTACTTATTTCCATCCTGATGCTGGGTGCCGGAGCTACCATTCTGCAGGTTGCCGGAAACCCGATCATGCGCGATGTAAGCGCAGAAGGAAGATATTCGAGCAATCTCTCGCTCGCTCAATCCATAAAAGCCATTGGCAGCTCAATGGGATTTTTGTTGCCGCCATTTGTAGTTGCTGCCTTTGGTCTCGACTGGAGCATTCTCTTCCCCATTTATGCCATCCTGATTCTGATTACATTAATATGGGTTAATTCGGTTAAAATAAATGAACGCGATAAGGAAAAAAGCAAACCTGCTACCATAAAATCGTGCTTTAAGCTATTAGGCAACGGATATGTCATTTCAATGGTACTTGGCATATTTCTCTATGTTGGTGCTGAAGTTTCCATGAGCTCAGGAGTACCGATTCTTCTAACTGAAATGTATGGCATAAAGGATCTCGAACTCCTGGTGGCATGGTTATTATTCTTCATGCCAATCCTGATAGGTCGTTTTACAGGTTCTGCAATTCTTAGAGTGATTAAACCAAGAAATTTTCTCATTTTAACCGTTTTCATTGCAATAATTGGCATATTGTTGATTTTTGTTCAGAATATTACCCTGGCCTATATTGGAATTGTGATGGTAGGCCTTGGATTTGCCAATATATTTCCGCTTATTTTCAGCATAACAGTTGACAGAATGCCGGAAAGAAGCAATGAACTATCAGGTTTAATGGTTACTGCAATTGTTGGAGGAGCTTTAATCCCGGTTGTTTGGGGAGCCGTAGCTGATAATTTTTCTGTTTTATGGGCATTTGCCGTACCTTTGATCTGCATACTTTACATTGCAGTCATTAGTTTTAGAAAATCTTTAAAAACAGCCTAGATGAGCCTTGAAAACGACAAACGAATAGTTATGACCCTCGATGCAGGAGGAACAAATTTTGTTTTCTCCGCAATTCAGGGCCTTAAAGAAATAATAGAACCGGTTTCCATGCCGGCTGAAGGACATATTCTTGATCGTTGTCTTCAGAATATTATTGATGGTTTTACGAGAATTAAAGAGCAGTTGCCTGAAGAACCAGTAGCTATATCTTTTGCTTTCCCCGGGCCGGCCGACTATCCTAATGGTATCATTGGTGATCTGGGAAACCTTCCTGCATTCAGAGGTGGTATCGCTCTTGGGCCGATGCTGGAGAAGCATTTTAAATTACCTGTGTTTATTAATAACGATGGTGATCTCTTTGCGTATGGCGAAGCATTAGCCGGCTTTCTGCCTGAAGTGAATAAAAAACTTGAAGAACACGGCAATCCAAAACGTTTTCAAAACCTGGTAGGATTCACATTAGGTACCGGATTTGGTGCCGGTTTTGTACATAACGGAGAACTCTTTTTAGGCGATAACTCTGGTGCGGCAGAAGTATGGCTATTAAGCCAGAAGAATAATATTATACATAATGTTGAAGAGAATATAAGCATTAGAGCCATTAAAAGAGTGTATGGCGAGCACGCTGGAATTCATTACCGACAAACGCCGGAACCTAAAGATATTTTTGAGATTGCTATTGGTCAAAAAGAAGGAAATGTCTTTGCAGCAAAAGAGAGTTTTAATCGTTTTGGTGAAGAACTTGGGCATGCACTCGCCAATGTGATAACACTTATTGATGGATTGGCAGTTATTGGCGGAGGCATGTCGGCCGCTGCTGATCTTTTTCTTCCAGCCATGTTTAAGGAACTCAATCGCAGCTTCACCTCGGTAGATCGAAAAAAATACCCGCGTCTTGTTCAAAAAGTATTCAATCTCGATGATCCTGAACAAATGAATACTTTTATTCATGGAGAAATTAAAACAGTGAAGGTTCCTTTCTATGAAGATTCCATTACATATGACCCATTACCACGTATTGGTGTGGGAATCTCAAAGCTTGGTGCAACAAAAGCTACTTCTTTTGGTGCCTATGCATATGCTTTGCAGCAGCTTAACAGAAAGGGATAAATATGAGTATTACCAACGTAGTTTGTGGAATCGATATAGGCGGAACCAATACCAGTATTGGAATTGTAGATCGTGATGGGAGTATTTTAGATCGAATGCGTGTTGGAACCCGTCAGTTTGACCATGCCGAAGCTTATTTTAAACAAGTGGCAGATGTAATACAGCTCTTTTTTAAAAGCCACTCTGAATACAAGCTTTGTGGTATTGGCATTGGTGCTCCAAATGGAAATTTCTACACCGGAAACATCGAATTTGCCCCCAACCTGAAATGGCAAGGAGTGATTAAGGTAACAGAAATCATGCAGAATTTCCTTCCGGGTATTCCTGTTGTTCTTACCAATGATGCAAATGCAGCAGCGCTGGGCGAAAAATACTACGGCTCTGCAAGCGGTAAAAAGGATTTCATTCTCATAACTCTTGGAACCGGCGTTGGTTCGGGAATCGTAGTTAATGATCAGCTGGTGTATGGTCACGACGGATTTGCCGGAGAGATTGGACATACTATTTATGATCCTGAAGGCCGCCAATGTGGTTGTGGCAGACGTGGTTGTTTGGAAACCTATGCATCTGCCAGCGGAATGGTACGCTCTGCTTATGAATTTCTGGAAAAAGATAAACGAGATTCTTTACTCCGCGACATCAAAAAAGAAGAAATTACTGCTGCTCATATTGGTGATGCAGCAGCAAAAGGTGATGAACTTGCCCTGAATATATTCGATTATACGGCTAAAATCCTTGGAATTAAACTGGCCGACGCAGTTGCACATACCAGTCCGTCAACCATTTATATCTTTGGTGGCGTTGCCAATGCCGGAGATATTCTCATGAAACCTCTCAAAAGATATTTCAACGAATATCTGCTCACTATTTTCAAAGATAAAATCGGACTTGAGTTTTCAGGTCTTCCACAGAACGATGCTGCAGTATTAGGATCTGCTGCTCTTGTAAACCACACACTATAAATGAATTTCATGAACAGAATCAGTTTTTTGCTCATTTTTTCTTTACTGATCTCAGTTTCAGGATACAGTCAAAAAGATTTTAATCAATATGTAAATCCATTTGTTGGAACCGGAGGACATGGGCATACCTACCCCGGTGCTGTGTATCCGTTTGGTATGATGCAGCTTAGTCCTGATACGCGTTTAACAGGCTGGGACGGTTGTTCCGGATATCATTACAGCGACAGCGTTTTATATGGATTTAGTCACACTCATCTTAGTGGAACCGGTGTAAGCGATTATGGTGATTTATTGATCAAGCCTTTTGCAGATGCATCGCTGGATATTGACGAATACATTACTGACAAAAAATTCAGCTCTGAGTTTTCGCATAAAGGAGAGCATGCCAGCCCGGGTTACTATTCTGTATATCTGCCAAATGATGCAATTAATGTAAATCTAACCACAACTGCTCGTTGCGGAATGCATCAGTATACTTTCAATCCTGAAAATCATAATAAAGTATTACTTGATCTCGAGCATCGTGATCAGGTGATATACAGTAAATTGCAATTTGTTAATGATTCAGAAATAGTGGGTGTTCGATACAGTAAAGCATGGGCCCAAAATCAGAAGTTTTACTTTGTCTTACGGCTTTCAGAACCCATTCAACATAAGTTTTTATATGTGAATGATACCTTAATGAATGGACCAAATTTTGCCATCGGAACTGATGTAAAAGCCATTCTTTATGTACCTCAGGGTTTGGAAAACCTGACCATAAAAGTGGGAATATCGGCCACAGGTATTGAAGGTGCTCGTAAAAACCTGGAAGCAGAGATGCCCGGATGGGATTTTAATGAATATAAAAGCGCAACTGAAGAAGCATGGAATAAAGAACTTGGAAAAATTGATTATACACATCCATCGCAGGAAAAAATGCGAATTTTTTATACTTCATTGTATCACACCATGATTGTTCCAAACCTCTTTATGGATGTGGATTCTATGTATCTTGGCCGCGATTTTGAAGTGCATAAAAGCGAAAAAGGTGATTATTATACTGTATTCTCTTTATGGGATACGTACAGGGCGTATCATCCATTAATGACATTGATTGACCGTAAAAGAACACTTGATTTCATTTACACTTTCGAAAAGCAATACAAAGAAGGTGGATTGCTTCCTGTTTGGGAATTTGCATCGAACGAAACGTTTTGCATGATTGGTTATCATAGCGTGCCGGTAATTGCTGATGCCATTGCCAAGGGGATTGTTCCTGACCGGGAAACCATGGATATAATGCTGGAAGCCATGATTCATTCCTCTACCCGTCCCCATCACGGACTGGATGCCTTGATGGAATACGGCTATATTTCTTCAGATCAGGAATCGGAAAGCGTTTCAAAAACTCTGGAATATGCATACGATGACTGGTGTATCGCACAAACGGCGGCTATTCTAGGTGATGAAGAAGTTTTCAACACCTATATTGATCGTGCACAAGCATTCAAAAACATCTATGATCCGGAAACCGGTTTTTTCAGACCCAAAGCGAATGGTGCATTTGTGAAGCCTTTTGATCCGCGTGAAGTGAATTTTAATTTCACCGAAGCCAATGCCTGGCAATATACTTTCTACGTACCTCAGGATGTACAGGGATATATTAATCTGCTTGGTGGCGATGCACAATTCATTGAAAAACTCGATTCACTTTTTATGGGTTGCAGCAAAACCACTGGCCGCAATCAGGCTGATATTACCGGTTTAATTGGTCAGTACGCCCATGGGAACGAGCCCAGCCACCACATGGCATATTTATATGCCTATGCAGGTCAACCATGGAGAACTCAGGATTACTGCCATCAGATTTTAAATAATATGTATGCCGATGCTCCTGATGGATTGAGTGGCAATGAAGACTGTGGCCAAATGTCAGCCTGGTATGTTTTGAGTTCACTCGGGTTATACCCGGTAAACCCTGCCGACGGATATTTTGTTTTTGGGTCTCCCCAGCTCCAGAGAGCTACCATAAATCTGGAAAATGGAAATAAGTTCACCATTTCCTGCACAAATTATGGTGAAAACAATAAATACATTGCATCTGTAATGCTGAATGGAAGCGAATATCCCTATTCATACATTCATTATGATGATATTTTTAAGGGAGGAAACCTTGTATTTACAATGAGCGATAAGCCCAATAGGGAATTTGCATCAACGCAAGGCTACAGACCTGTTTCTGCAATTTCAAATAACCAGATTATTCCTGTACCGTATTTCGAATTTGATAAGCAAACTTTTAATAAAAAGACTAAACTTGAAATTCATAAGAACTTTGACGGAGCTTTACAATATAAAATATGCGAGAACGGTGAATGGAAGTTCTATAAGAAACCTTTAAAAATAAAAGAATCTAGTATTGTTTTTGCCAGAATCCATTTTACAGATGAATTGGTTGGACCTGAAACATCATGCAAACTCATTAAAATTGATCAGGATTTAAAGGTTCAACTTTTGTCTGAATATAATTCTCAATACACAGCCGGCGGATCTCATGGCCTTGTTGATTACCAGCGCGGCGGATCAGATTTCCGCACCGGTGGCTGGCAGGGCTATTTGGGAACCGATTTTGGTGCCATAGTAGACCTTGGAAAGAAGAAAACAATATCAAAAATTACATTAAGCGCTTTACAGGAGGCTCGTTCATGGATTTGGCTACCCACCTATGTTGAGTTCTATTATTCCGTTGATGGCGAGACTTTTACTTCATTAGGGAAACTGGAGCACGATGTTTCCGACCGTATTCTGGATGCAAAATTATATGAATTTGTAATGGAGTTTGATGCTGTTGAAGCAAGATATATTAAAGTCTTTGGCAAAAACTACGGCATTATTCCAGATTGGCATTTGGGTGCAGGAAACAGATCCTGGATTTTTGTGGATGAGATAATCATCGAATAAGTAGAAATTGAAAAAGTAAGAAGCTAAAAGTAAAAAGTATACTTCTTTCGAAACTTTTTACTTTTCTACTTTTCTCCTTTTTCAATTTAACTTCCTAATACTTCGGCCTAACATACCCTTCCGAAACTTTCTGTCAGTTCGAGCGGAGTCGAGAACAGAAGAAAGTTCAAGTTTATTACATCAAATTTAGTCGTGTAAAACCAAGCTAGTCTACTAAGTTATTGAGGATATTAAAATTATGTCTACCTCTCGACTCCGCTCGAGATGACATAATTTTAATACTTAGGTCTCACATACCCTTTCGGATTTTTTGGTGTTACCTGGGCAAAATGCTCATCAATAATCTTCATATCGGCTGAATAGTCTCCTGTGGGGTAAACAAGCTTGCCTACCTCTGCATATTTCTTTTTATAATCGAGGTATGTTAATGCAAGAGGTACATTTGCATCCATTGCAATTTTATAGAATCCTTTTTTCCATCGTGGATTAGGCTTTCTGGTTCCCTCAGGTGTGATACCCAACATGAATTCCTCGTATCGGTCAAATTTTTTTGCCAGCATTTCTTTCAAGTTACCGGGGTTTTTCCTATCGACCGGAAGCCCACCCCACATGCGCAATATTATACTAAATGGAAATATAAAAGATTCTTTTTTTATGAGAAAACGCACACGAATATCAAGAGCATTATAACAGATACGACCCAAAATAAAATCCCAATTTGAAGTATGTGGTGCTACGGTGATTATGGCCTGCTTCACATTACGATCAATCTTGTAATTGTATTTCCAGCCCATGGCCCAGAGCAGGAATTTCGCAAATAAAATTCGCGGTATTCTAATGAAAATCCACCACTGTCTGCTCCTCGATAAGGCCATGTTAGTTTTTTTGCAAAGGTAGAGAAATAAAATATTGTAATTTTGAAGTAGTTTGAAAAACATAAATATGAGCGAAGAACGCTATATAAATGCCAGCGGCCACCGGCTTTACTACGAATATATAAGCCGTGATTTACTGGAAACAGATAAGCCTGTTCTGATCTTTCTGCATGAAGGCTTGGGTTGTATTCCATCGTGGAAAAAGTTCCCGCAGTTACTATGTGAAAAGCTAGACCTCCCTGCCCTTTTATACGACCGTTATGGATATGGAAAGTCGGAAATGGTTAAAGAGCCCAGAAACGTTGACTTCCTGCAAAAAGAAGCATTAGATGTATTGCCGGAGCTTCTCGAAAAACTGAACCTCCATAAAAAGAAAATCATTTTAATCGGCCATAGCGA
>PKSX01000186.1 GCA_002869435.1 Marinilabiliales bacterium
AAAATGAAAAGCACAGGAGCCAAGGTTTCCGGAAAGAAATCGATGTTTGCCGATGATGCCACAATTTTAAGTATCAGTTCTAATACCATGGATATTTACAGTGAGATTTCAGATAAAGGCGAATACGTGGAGCTTGCTGTAGGATTTGATTTGGGAGGTGCATACCTAAACTCGAAAGAACATTCATCGGGCTATAAAGCTGCAGAAAAAATGCTGTATGATTTTGCAGTGGGACAGGCAAAAGCTGCAATAGAAGCTGAAATCAAGGCGCAGGAAGGTCTGATTAAGGATACCGAAAAAGACAAAGAAAAACTGGAAAAGGAAAATGAAAAATTAGCATCTGACATTGAAGACTATAAAAAGAGAATTGAAGATGCTGAGAAAAATATAGAAGACAATAAAACTGAAATTGAAAACAAGGCCAAGGAGCTCGAGACTCAGAATGAAGGCCTCAAAAACCTTGAGAAAAAGCTCAACGACGTAGACTAATTGTATGGAGAAACTGATCTTACTTTGCAACGATGATGGAATTGAGGCGCCCGGATTGCAATATTTAATATCTTTTGTAAAAGACTTCGGAAAACTGGTAGTAGTGGCTCCTGAAACCGGACAATCGGGTATGGGCCATGCAGTAACTATTTCTTCGCCACTTAGACTTAGAGCGCATTCACCTATAGACGATATTGAACGATACAGCGTAAACGGCACTCCTGTCGACTGTGTAAAGATGGCGCTTGATAAAGTACTGGATCGTAAACCCGATTTAATCATTGGCGGAATCAATCATGGCGCAAACACATCTGTAAATATTTTGTATTCGGGAACCATGGCTATTGCTTTGGAAGGCGCAATGCTTAATATTCCATCCATTGGCTTTTCATCATTGTGCTATGATCACAATTACGATATGGCCCATTATGGAAAATGGGTTAAAACAATTGTAGAAATCACGCTCAAAAACGGAATGCCCGATAGTACTTGTCTAAACGTGAATATGCCTCACAGTAATGAGATTAAAGGCATAAAGATTTGCCGGCAATCTATGGGCTATTGGGATGAAAGTTTCGATGCCAGAATAGACACACATAAAAAGCCATATTACTGGTTGCGAGGCGACTTTAACCTTTATGAAAAACCTGAGGACAGTGATGAATTTGCACTTGAGGACAATTATGTGAGCATTGTTCCCGTTAAAATTGACCTGACCAATTACGAATTTCTGGCAGATCTTACCAAACAATATCAATAAGAATGAGAAGTTTTTTCAAACGCGATAATATCTGGCTCGGCATGGGAGTCGCTTTAGTGGTTCCTGTGCTAATATTTTTTCTGCTTATTCTTATCAACTCGTTTAGCGGAAAAGATCATCTTTTGCAAAAAGACACCATGCAGCTGATTGCAATTTTTGTGAACCTCATTCCATTCAGATACTATCTTGTAAGGGTAAAGGCAGATCGCACCGGGCGCGGCATTTTACTTATTACTATTATTATGGCATTGGTGTATTTTTATTTTAACATTGAACTATAGTCAGAAATGAAATATTATATCATTGCCGGCGAAGCCTCGGGCGATTTACACGGGTCAAATCTGGCATCAGAAATATTTTCAAACGATACTGAAGCACAGATTCAGGGATGGGGCGGCTACCGCATGGCTAATAACGGTGTTGAAATTAAAAAACACATTAAAGATTTGGCTTTTATGGGATTCATTGAAGTAGTGATGAACCTGAAAACCATAATGCGTAACATAAAACAATGCAAATCAGAAATTGAATCATTTCAGCCTGATGCACTTATTCTGATTGATTATCCGGGCTTCAACATGCGTATTGCCGCATGGGCAAGAGAAAAAGGCTTACGCGTCTATTATTACATTTCACCACAAATTTGGGCCTGGAAACGCAATCGCGTAAAAAAAATACGCCGCGATGTGCGAAAAATCTTTGTCATTTTACCTTTTGAAAAAGATTTCTATAAAAAATATGGAGTAGAGGCCGAATTTGTTGGACACCCCCTGCTCGATGCCATTGAAAATTTCAAATCTGATACCGACACTGAGGATTTCGGAAACGGGAAACCCATTCTTGCACTACTCCCCGGAAGCCGTAAACAGGAATTGAAGAAAATGCTTCCGCTTATGGTGGAAGCCTCAAAAAAATATGCTGAAGAATTTACAATTGTAATTGGGGGCCTCAGCAATGTAAAAGAACTTTATACCGACTATCTGAATGATCATATTTCCATTGTCTATGACAAAAGCTATAGGTTACTCAACCAGGCAAAAGCTGCATTTGTAACCAGCGGAACCGCCACGCTTGAAACTGCGCTGTTTTCTGTTCCTGAAGTGGTTTGTTATAAGGCTTCACCCATTTCATATCACATAGCAAAACGCCTCATAAAGGTCAAATATATTTCTCTGGTGAATCTTATTGCTGACGCCCCGGTAGTGAAAGAACTGATTCAGCATGAACTCAACATAAAAAACATGCATAAAGAAATGGATCTGCTGCTGAATGACAGCCCTGAACTAAAAAAAATGAAAGATAACTATGGCATGATTCATGAAAAACTTGGTGGTATTGGAGCCTCAAAAAGAGTGGCTACAAAGATCATTGAAGATTTGACAAATTAATATATTTGCAGCATGAAATATGCAGTGAGCCTTCTTGTGTTTCTGCTGGCGTTCGGCTCAATAAAGGCTGAAGTCAAACTAAAGGTTCGCATTTTCAGTACTTCAACTATCAGAGATATTGATTTTGAAGTTTTTTCCGGCAAATATGAAGTTCTCGACTCAAGCGGAAAAGTTCTCGGTGTACTTGAAAAAAAAGAAATCATGCAGGTACGTTGCTTCGGAAGCCTGATGGTTCTTACCAAAAACGGCGACACCCTTGGTATTGAAGAGAAAGTAGAGCTTCGTTCTGCAGGATTTCTCAATATCATGGAGCTTACACCGGTCAGACCATCAATTAATTCAAGGGTTTATGACGATGATTTTATTCTGGAAATCATTGAATCCAACACGATGCGCATAATAAATAATGTACAGCTTGAACATTATGTGGCCGGAGTGATAGAAGCTGAGGCCGGAATCGCAAAAAATGAAGAGTTCTACAAAGTTCAGGCAGTATCTACACGAACTTTTGCCATGAAAACCATGTATAAACACGAGGCAGAGGGATTTCACCTCTGTGATCAGACCCATTGTCAGGTTTATAAAGGCAGATGTTCAAAAACTGAGATCATGATTGCCACGAGTAAAACAGCCGGACAGGTGATGGTAGATGACAACGGAGAGCTGATCACTGCTGTTTTTCACAGCAATTCGGGCGGGCAAACTGCCAATTCTGAAGATGTATGGGGCAAAGCGCTGCCTTATTTACGGTCTGTTGTTGATAGTTTTAGCGTTGGACAACGAAGTTATTATTGGACAAAGACCATTGGAAAACAGGAATGGCTTGATTACCTGAAAAGAAACTTCAACTTTCCTACAGATGATATGCTGGAGCAAAAAAAAGTACTTGGTTTTTCTCAGCCCTACCGCAAAACATATTTGACTAATGGCATCAGTCTTCGCAGAATACGACAAGATTTTGGTTTAAGATCTACTTTTTTCAGCATCAGCACCGAAGGTGATGTTGTAACTTTCACAGGACGTGGATTTGGACATGGTGTGGGCATGAGCCAGGAAGGAGCCATAAGAATGGCTAAAAGCGGTTATACTTACGATTATATACTTAAGTTTTACTACACGGGAGTTGAAATTATGCGGCTGGAAGAAATGAATATCAATTAAACAATATACTCCTGCCATGAGCATCTGGAGCCGGGCACCATTTTTAAGAATCATATTACCCTTTACGGCAGGGATACTGTTGTACAGACTCGGTCTACCCTCTTCAATTCTGAATATCTGTCTTGTTATATTGATTTTTGCTCTCATTTTTACAGCTGCTTCAGTGTTTTTAAGCCGAAAAATGCTTCAGTTTAGAAGTATACCGGTTTTTGGAACCGTGTTCTTCTTTGCTTTTCTGAGTGCAGGACTACTCATGTCTCATCAGCATGATATTAGAAATAGTGCAAGTTTTATCGGGAATAACGACATTGAAAGCGGGTCACAAAAATTGATTGTACAGATTCTGAATGAACCTGAACCCGGCAACACCTACATTAAAACTACCTGCAAGGTGATATCCATGCAAAATGACAGCGGTGACTGGGTAAATGCCGAAGGAAAAATCCTCCTTTACCTCGAAGCCGGCGATAGCAGCCTCGTTCCAGAATATGGAAACACCCTGGTGCTAAACAGCTATGTTCAACCCATTCAGCAGCCGCTATTCAACAGCGATTTCAAGTACGATCAGTATCTGGCCAATAAAAATATTTACCATCAGGCTTTTGTACGTGATTCGTACTGGAGTATTATTGATCATGGAAAAGGAAATCCGATTATCAACTTCTCGCTACAACTTAGGCAAAGTCTTCTGAACATTTTGCGGGAAGAACTTGGAAGCGGTGATGAATACGCAGTTTTAGCTGCAATGCTGGCTGGCTATCGTGCTGATCTGAGCGCCGACATGCTCAAAGCATACAGCGGAGCAGGAGCCATGCACATTATGTCGGTTTCCGGACTGCATGTTGGGGTGATTTATGTGCTGCTGGTTTTCATTTTCGGTTTATTTCCCGGCATGAAGAAAAAACTATGGCTGAAAGGTGTTTTCATTCTGCTTTCCATTTGGCTTTTTGCTTTTGTAACCGGACTATCTGCTTCGGTTTTACGGGCAGCTGTAATGCTAAGCTTTATTGTCATCGGTGAAGCGTTGAACCGAAAAATAAATCCGTTTAATTCACTGGCTGCTGCGGCTTTTCTACTGTTGGTTTTTAACCCGAATATGCTCTTTGAAATCGGATTTCAGCTGAGTTTTGCGGCTTTAACCGGTATTTTTCTGCTGTATAAACCCATTTACAAAGCCATTTACATTCGTTCGAAATTTGCCGATAAGGTCTGGCAGCTTATGGCCATGAGTACAGCAGCTCAGGTGGCAACCTTGCCGTTTACATTATATTATTTCGGTCAGTTTCCGCTGTATTTTCTGCTGACAAACATTCTCGTGGTCCCGCTTTCGGCCATTGTTATCTATGCCGGAATTGCAACCGTAATTTTTAGCTTTGTGCCCTGGCTGGGCGATGCCGTTTCGTGGGTTATGATCTGGATTGCGAAAATAATGAACGGAATTGTTCAGGGAGTTGAATCATTGCCCGGCGCTCTGGTGAGTAATATTTACATCCATCCGGTTTCGGCATTATTGCTGGCTGGCGTGATCATTTCGCTTTTCATACTGCTGATAAAGAAAAAAATCAGAATGCTGTATCCAACCCTGGCTTTTCTGGTGTTGTTTGTATTTGTGCAACGAATGGATTACCGACAAAACCAAAGTGAAGAGTTCTTTTTGTTGATTAAAGACGGTGGGCAGCATGTGAGTATGTATAAAGAAGGAAAAAACCTGTATGCTTTTATGCCGGATGATTCCGACTACAAACCTTCGAATTTTGTATTGTCGAGGATCAGTAAATACAAGGAGCGAAACGGATTGGTTTTCATTCCTGTTGGAAATGGATATGAAGAAGCTCCGGTTTTTAAAGACGGACAATTCAGCCAAATTAAAGATATACGCATTTTGATCTGGAATGACAATAATAATCCGCGCGAGATGCAATATATGCCGCAGGTAGATCTTGCTATCAAAAGTGGGGGCGGCTATTTCTCGGCACAGAGTTTTGAAGAAAACATGCCTGCAAAGTTCATTCTGCATAATTTCGGAAATAATTCTGCACTTGAAAAGAGTTTGAAAGAGCTGAGGGAATGGAAAGTTGTTCTATAGTATGTAGAACGTACTTTTTACTTTATACTTTCAACTTTATACTATTCATCGGATTAACACAGATTAGAACCGGCGACATTCCGGTAGACATCTATGCATCCAGTGCTGAGCCTGTCGAAGCATGGATCTGAGTGCATCAGCAAACTGCAATGCCAAATATTTCTTAAATTTGAAGGAAATAATATTGTTGAATGCTCAAAAAAATCCTAATACGTTTTCTGCTTTTCACCCTGCTGATAATAATTGCGCTGGGTAGTTGGCACTATTATAATTTTACGCAGAAGAAAAAAGCGTATGAGAAGATACAGAAGATCGTAAAAGAATCAGCACAAATGAGTTTTGCCTCCCCCAGTGAACTTCTGGAAAATTATTTTCAGCAAACGCACATTGTCCCTGTTTCATTACTGGAATATCTTAATGATATTGAACTATCTATTGAAAATATAGAAGATGAGGACGAAAAACTAACTACCATTAATTGGTTTAAAGACATTTTTTCAGATCCATGGGCAGCAGAAGATTCAGCAATGTTTATGGTTTTACCTGTATTCAGTCGAAATCAGCAAACTCCGGTTGGAAATGTAGTACTAAGTACAGGGATTGATGGAAAAATGAACTTTTCTGTAAATGAAAAACTATATGATTACATGTTATCCGACTCATTGAAATTTTACAATTATGATCATTTTGGAAGAAACGACACAATTTTTTACCCCAGAGAAGAAAAATTATTGTTTCATGATTATCTTTTTGGACAAAAAGACTACATCATCACATATGTAAATTATTATCAATGTCATTCGTACTCCATTACCAAAAATATTGCTAAAAGACATTTAGATCTTATAAGAAATACACTGGAAATGGATAATTGGTATATAGATGTAATATATGTTTGGGTAACTCATTTCAAAGGATACGATATTCATGGGTACTTACTTGGAGACACAAATTATCATGTTGAGGCGACACTTTTTCATGAGCAACCATGTGATTCCTGGACCATACATCGAGGAAGTATTATTGAGTTGGATGCGCTATTTTTAAAGTTTGACAGCACAAACAAAACCATATTTTTTGAAAAAGGCTTTGTATATCCACTTAATTTGGTTGAGAACAATGATCTTTAAACCAAATCTTCCACTTTCCACCTTCCACTTTCCACAAAATACCCATACATTACAAAAAATTCGTAATTTTGCACCCTAAACCCGCGGATGTGGCGTAATTGGTAGCCGCGCTAGACTTAGGATCTAGTGTCGAAAGACGTGGGGGTTCGAGTCCCTTCATCCGCACAAATAGCCCGCCCAGCGGGCGTTTGTTTTACTATAAGCGAGCAAAAATGAACATTACGAAGAAGGAAACCGGAGATCTTACCGCAGTTTTAACCCTCGAGATCACCCCTGAAGATTATAAGGAAAAAGTAGACGAAACCCTGCGTTCGTACAAACGCAAAGCCAGCATTCCTGGATTCCGCCCCGGCAAAGTGCCTTTTGGCGTAATAAATAAAATGTATGGCCGTGCTGCCCTTATTGACGAGGTGCACAAGATCATGTCGGATTCTATTTATAAGTATATTGACGAAAACAACCTCGAGATTTTCGGAAACCCCATTCTGAATAACGATACTGCCAAAGAAAACGACTGGGATAATGCCGAAGAATTCACTTTCGATTTTGATATTGCCCTTATTCCCGAGCTGGATCCTGAGATTGACGACAGCATGACCATTACACGCTACGATATTCAGGCTGAAAAAGAAGATGTGGAAAAATACATGGGCGATATTCGCGAACGCTACGGAAAATTCGATCAGGCAGAAGAAGTAGCCGAAGGTCAGTTTATCTACGGTGAACTCATTCAGCTCAACGATGATAAAAGCGAAAAAGAAGACGGCCTGCGCAAGCATGTATCTTTCTGGGTTCGTGATTGCAGCGACGACTTTAAAAAACTCCTGCTTGGAAAGAAAAAAGACGAAAAGGCCGAGTTTGTAATGGATGATCATTTTCCTGATGTGGAGACCAAAGCCGAATTTTTCCGCATTACTCCTGAAGAAATAGAAAATGCAGTGGGGCCTTATGCCGTTAAAATGGTTTCCATCATGAATATCATTCCTGCAGAACTTAATGAAGAGCTTTTTGCCAAAGTATTTCCCGACAAAAAGATCAGCAGCGAAGAAGAACTACGTACTACCATTGAGGAAGACATCAGAGGCACCTACAACAAAGAAGCAGCACGTCAGTTTTACTATGAAGCCCAGGATGCACTGAAAGAAAAATATCCGGTGGATGTTCCAGAGGAATTTCTGAAAAAATGGTTGAAACAAAACTCAGAAAAAGAGCTTTCTGACGACGACATTGAAAAAGGATGGCCATCATACGCCAAGCATCTTCACTGGCAGGTCATTGAAACCCGTTTGATGAAGAAATACGAAATCAAAGTTGAAGACGGTGAATTCCGCCAACATGTGAAAGATTTGATTGGAATGGGACATGTAAACGAAGAGGACGATCCCGAAGCAAAAGCACAGATTGATCAGGTTATTCAAAGTGTAGTGCAGAAGGAGGAAGATATTAAGCGTATTTACGATGGTATTTATGAGCAAAAGCTTACGAAGCTTTTCGAAGAAAAATTCACCATCGAGGAAAAAAGCACTACATGGAAAGAATTTCTTAACTTAGTGCAGAAAAATTAAAGTTAAAGAATATGGATATTCAGAACGAATTTTCAAAATACGCCAAAAAGCACCGTGGCATTAATAGTCAGGCATTTGACAAGTATACATCGGTAGTCTCAGGATATATTTCACCCACCATTATTGAGGAGCGTCAACTCAATGTGGCTACCATGGACGTGTTTTCACGTTTGATGATGGACCGCATCATTTTTCTCGGAGTTGCGATCGATGATACTGTTGCCAATATCATTCAGGCTCAGCTGCTGTTTCTTGAGTCGGTAGATGCCTCAAAAGATATTTCGATTTATCTGAACACACCCGGCGGATCTGTTTATGCAGGTCTTGGAATTTACGATACCATGCAGTATATTCGCCCTGATATTGCCACAATTTGTACCGGCATTGCTGCGTCGATGGGTGCAGTATTACTTTGCGCAGGAACTACAGGAAAAAGAACAGCGCTGCCTCACAGCCGCATCATGATTCACCAGCCAATGGGTGGTGCTGAAGGTCAGGCCAGCGATATTGAAATCATTGCCACAGAAATTAAAAAGCTTAAGGAAGAACTGTATCAGATTATTGCCAATCATTCGGGGCAGGATTATAAAAAAGTGTGGAAAGACGGTGACCGTGATTACTGGATGAAGGCAGAAGAGGCTCTTGAATACGGCATGATCGACGAGGTTCTGAAGCGCGAAAAATAAGCCTTATGTCTGAAAAATCAGAAAAATGCTCCTTTTGTGGTCGCGACCGCAAAGAAGTAAAATTACTCATATCCGGCATCGACGCAAATATTTGTGATGCCTGCGTTGATCAGGCTCGTCTTATCCTGAAAGAAGAAGAATCTCTGCAAAACAAAGACGGATCGAAAAAATTCAACTTAAAAAAGCCAAAAGAGATTTTCGATTTTCTAAATGAATATGTAATCGGGCAGGACATGGCCAAAAAAGTGCTATCTGTTGCTGTTTACAATCACTATAAACGTATTGAAGCCAAACAAAAGGATGTTGAGATTGAAAAATCGAACATTATACTGGTGGGTGAAACCGGTACCGGAAAAACCCTTTTGGCTAAAACCATTGCCCGTTTTCTGGATGTACCTTTTGCCATAGCTGATGCTACTGCACTTACTGAAGCCGGTTATGTAGGTGAAGATGTGGAAAGTATTCTTGCACGACTGCTTCAGGTAGCAGATTTCGACATTAAAGCAGCTGAAAGAGGTATTATTTTCATTGACGAAATTGATAAAATTGCCCGGAAATCGGATAACCCAAGCATCACACGTGATGTTAGCGGCGAAGGGGTACAACAGGCGTTACTGAAAATGCTCGAGGGCAGCATTGTGAATGTTCCCCCGCAAGGCGGACGAAAACACCCCGAGCAGAAATATATTCAAATCAACACTCAGAACATATTGTTTATTTGCGGCGGTGCATTTGACGGCATTGACAAAAAGATTGCCAATCGTCTTAAAACCAGTGTAATCGGTTTTAAAAAAGGCGAAGAGCACGATGCGGTTGACAAAGACAATTTGTTGCAATATATTAGCTCTGAAGATTTACGCAAATTCGGTCTGATTCCTGAGCTTGTTGGTCGTGTACCCATGGTTTCATACCTGAGTCCGCTTGACGAAGAGTCTCTTCTTCAAATCCTGACAGAGCCAAAAAACTCATTGGTAAAGCAATACACATCATTGTTTGATATGGATGGTGTAGAGCTCGAATTCACCAGAGACGGTTTAAAGGAAATTGCACGAAAAGCAATTGCCAGCAAACTGGGTGCCCGTGGTTTAAGATCCATTCTAGAAACCATAATGACAGATCTCATGTTTGATATGCCAGTTAAAGGCAGTAAAGTGAAGATCAACGGCACTTTTGTAAAGAACAAAATGAAAAATAATCCGGGCCTTCACCTTCGAGTGGCATAAGTTTGGCAGAACTTTTGTAACTTAGCATAGAAAACAAACGGTATGAAGTCGCTTATAGTCATTCTTCTGACTTTTTTCATCACAATAAATCTTTCCGCTCAAAGAAACGGAAATAATGATGGTGAAGTAAATGGTATTGTTACCAAGGCTGTTATTCTCGATGGCGACACAGTGCCGTTATTCTGGCTCCCAACCGTTAAAATCTTTGGGCCAATCCTTTTTAAATCCAAGGTTCAGGCTATAACATTTAGCCGCATGGTGCGTTATGTCAAACGTGTTTATCCATATGCCAGATTCATTGGCAAAAAAGTAGATGAATACAATGTTTATCTTAACACGATAGAAGATAAACGTTTCAGGGAGAAGGAGATAAACAGGATTGAAAGCGAACTAAGGGCTCAGTTTGAAGAAGAGCTGGTGAAACTCACTTTTACACAGGGCAAAATTCTTTTAAAACTTATTTACCGGGAAACCAGTAAAACCACATACGGACTAATAACCGACTACCGGGGAACCCTTACTGCATTTTTCTGGCAGTCGCTGGCCAAAGTCTTCGGCTACAATCTCAAGGTTACCTATGATCCCACAGGTGTTGATCGCGATATTGAGAATATTGTGATTATGATCGAAAACGGCACGATTTGATCTAGAGTTTTGAATCTAGAAGTTATGGAATATAAGTTTGAATCTGAGAAAATCAATATTGCAGAGGATGCTCAATTTGCATATAATTTAGAAGAGAGACTGGTAAATTTTTCAGTTTCAATAATTGATTTCTCAACAAAATTTCAAAAAGATCATATTTCTCTTTATTTTGTTGATCAATTAATTAGAGCATCATCTTCGGCTGCATTGAATTATGGAGAAGCAAGAGGTACAGCTACACAAAAAGATTTCACTTATAAAATCAGCTTGGTAGTTAAAGAACTACGAGAGAGTTTTGTTTGCTTAAAAATAATGTCTCGAGCAGAGTATTTTAGAGATTACTTCAACAACACTGAAATTCTAAATGAAGCCAATGAACTTGTTTCAATTTTTGTAAGTGCTCTGAAAAAACTTAATTCTCAAACAGCTAAGAAATAGACTCACAATTCAACCTTCACTTCTAGATTCTATATTCTCAACTCTGGATTCTAGATTCATCAATCCTGCTGATTCCTTTTCCATTCCCTATACGCTGCCTGGTATTTTCTGGCGTTGGCTTCGTGCTCAGCATTGGTTCTGGCAAAATTGTGATAGCCTGAGAAATCCTCCTTTGCACTGAAAAACATGTAATCATGATGTTCGTAATTCAAAACGGCATCAATGCAATCCGGTGAAGGAAGGTTAATAGGTCCCGGAGGCAACCCGGGATGAATGTAAGTATTATAATCAGATTCGTATTCAAGATGACGGTTTAGCAATCGTGTAATTGTAAAATCACCCATGGCATAGATCACCGTGGGGCAAGCTTCCATTTTCCATCCTTTGTGCAGACGATTAATATAAACTCCCGCAATTTTCGGCATTTCATCCACCTTATTGGTTTCAGCTCCAACCACAGATGCCAGAATGGATATTTCCACCGGAGAATATCCAATGGCTTCGGCTTTAGATGTTCTGTCTTCATTCCAGAATTTCAAATATTCTTCATGCATTCGATCTATAAAACCCTTTGGGGTCAGATTCCAGTATACTTCGTATGTATTTGGAATGAAAAGAACCATAATATTTTCAGTGGTCAGCTGATAACCGGCCGCAATACTGTCATCATTCAGTGCGGCAAGCAGCTCTTCAGCATCAAAAGCCATTTTTGGTGCAACAACTTCTACAAAGTCTTCTTTGGTTCTTATGTTATTAAATGTGATCTTCACAGGACTTTGATTACCGCTGCGCATCATATTCACAAGCGTATTATTCGACATGCCGTTTACAATGACATAGCGTCCAGGCTTCAT
Source organism: Marinilabiliales bacterium (assembly GCA_002869435.1). Taxonomy (GTDB): domain Bacteria; phylum Bacteroidota; class Bacteroidia; order Bacteroidales; family DTU049; genus BM518. The sequence goes on from PKSX01000186.1 coordinate 12,426, forward strand.
ATTTTCATTCAAGTCTTTATAATTTGCCAGACGCAAGAAAGTACTTTCATATTTTAAGACATTATGAGTCTTTAATGAATCGAGAAAGTCTTCATAAGTGGCATCGTTATCCAGATACAATACCCATTCCTCTTCACCATGTAAATCGATTCCTGCCCCAAAAATCTGCTTATATGCGGTAAATGCAAAAACACCACCTCCGACAACCAGCACTATCAGAACTATCCAAAAAATCTTCTTCATCGTCTACAATATTTTTTGCAATATTACTTCATTTTCATATCCTTCACCGGTCCACACCCAGTCTTTTTTAAGCCCGGCTTTGTTAAAACCGGCTTTTTGGAAAAGCTTAATGCTTGCCCGGTTCGATTCAAGTACTTCGGCAGCCACCTGATGCAAACGCAGATTTTCTTTGGCATAGGGCATAACAAGGTTTAGCGCTTCGGAGGCAAATCCCATATTTTGCTTTTCCTCAATAACAATTATTCCAATAAAAGCCCTTAAATGCACAGGGTCATAATCAAAAAAATCAAGAAACCCCACACAAAGTCCGGTAATATTCTCCTCAATGCATAAGCGCCACTGGTGATCAGCCAATAAATCGTTTGAAGACCTTTCAATAAAATCTTCGATTCTGACTTTAGAAACAGGAATTCGGGTATTGCTCAAAGGCCAGAGTTTTCTCTTGTTTTCGAGCTCATACATAAAATCGGCATCACCGGGTTCAAGAGCCCTGAGTCCTATATTCTTTCCCTGCATCATATGGCCTCAGGATTTATGTTACAGTCGAATACTTTTTGTGCAGGTCCGGTAAGCATAAGCACTCCTTGTTGTTCTTCCACAATTAGTGTCCCACCTCTGGCATGTAATACTATCGGATATTCCGCATTTTTAAATCTGTTCAGTATTAATGCAGATGCAGCCACCCCTGTTCCACAGGCTAAAGTTTCACCTTCCACTCCGCGTTCATAGGTTCTGATATTGTATCCGTCTTTTGCCGGACTCACAAAGTTTATATTGGCTCCGTCAGGAGCAAACATATCATTATTACGCAATAATCTACCTTCGATTTCAACATCTATAACATCTACATCACCAATAATCCGAATATTATGTGGCACCCCGGTATTTGCATAATATGTATAGTCATCTAATTGCTCCGGCTCAACCGCAATTGTTAAACTCACTCTGACCAGTAAACTCTGCCCTTCCCCATCGAGCACATCGCCCACATGAAGACCATCTCCGGCCAGAAAACGAGCATTCTCTCCAACCCAACCTTCGTGATTAGCCCATGCAACTGCACATCGGGCACCATTTCCACACATTTCGGCCAAATTACCATCGCTGTTATAATACTCCATAGTAAAATCTGTACCACCTTCACGAGACAATACAATAAGCCCGTCAGCACCAATACCAAAACGACGATGGCAAAGTTTTTTGATTATCTCCTGTGTCAAAAATGGTTCAGCAAGTTTTTGGTCTACAATTAGAAAATCGTTCCCCGCACCGTGATATTTAGAAATTCTGATACTCATGAAATCTATTTTGCTGTTCAACACAATTCTTTACGAAAATACTATTATTCCGGGAGATGGGGAAATAGTTGATTGGTAAATTTGGGGTGAAATAGTATAATAATAACCCAAATATCATTATCCTGAAAGATTATATGTATTACTTAACCTCCGCTAAAATTTCCAGCATTCCTGCATCATACACTTTTGCAAAAGATTTTTCTGACGCTGTTTCACTTAAAAGGAACCATTGATTCTTGCGAAGCATATATAACTCTGATTCAATAATTATCAGCGAAATAGACTCCCCAGGTTGCACACTGTATAGCTTTATGGATTTTCCGGTTCTCACATACCCTTCAAAATTTACGGGCGATTTCCAGAATTCTATATAATATCGATCGGTTGAGCTGGTTTTATACGTTTCTGTACTGTCATCAATATGAGTTAAAACATCCACATTGAAATACTTTGCAGAAAGCAGCTCTTCATTTTGGAGGTGAATATCATAGGTTTCGCGGTGAATTTGCATCACCGAATCTGCATAAATACGTTTCACCAGTGAATCAAGAAAGAGGCTGTCCATTTCACGATAACCGGGCTCTGCAATTAAGGAATTCCAAATTTGCTCATAAGCCACAGAATCGGGAATGGTATCGGGAAAGACAATATTGGTATCGGGATTATATACTACATCATTTCCCTCATCAAGATCTACGCTATCGAGCACAACCACATCGTTTTGTGCTGTTGTATTTTTAACATAATTTCCGGATAGAGATAATATCAGATATACAGATCCACCACCCAATATAAGGCCTGAAGCAAAAACCAAAGGTAATGCCCATTTGCCGGCAAATAGCTTATTGGTGATATTTTTATGATCTGACATAGTACCCCGTCTCAAATTTGGCCGCCACAAAGGTAAAGAAAGTTCAAACATAAGGTGTGAATTTTTCGATAAAAGTAATTAGTCATATAAAAACACTGAATTGAAATCAATCTGCAATTTTGTCCGCAAAATCTATTATTTGACAGAGAAAATGTCAGGGAATGTACATTATGGGCTGTCGGCATAGAATTTGAATGCAATAATACTCATTCGAACTACGTTGGGACTACGACTCTGCTAATGCAGGATATTTATCAACCGAAAAAATAAGAACTATGAAAAGGAAAAGTGTTTTACTAAGTCTTTTATTTGGATTCAGCGGAGCACTTTTGGCTATGGGAGCCCTTTATGCGGGACTTCGGTTAACCGGAAGTCAAACCACTGAGAAAGAACTACCAAAAATCAACAACCGGGCACCGGTATACCAAACAGCTCATACCAGCTCTGCACCGGAATTCACATCGGCGGCAGAACTTTCAGTGCCTGCTGTTGTACATATAAAAACCACCTTTCAGAGGAAGAATGCCTATTACGATGATTTCTTCTCCCCGTTTTATGAATTTTTCAATATGCCCAATCGGGGAAATAACGGTTCAGTAATGGGTGCCGGGTCTGGTGTAATTATTAGTGACGATGGCTATATTGTTACCAATAACCATGTGGTAAACGGAGCCGACAAAGTTTCGGTAACTCTTAATGATAAACGCGTGTATGATGCCACCATTGTGGGTACTGATCCCAGCACTGATCTCGCACTGATTAAAATTGAGGAAAAAGAACTTCCCTACCTCGTTTTTGCAAATAGTGATGAAGTGCTGGTGGGCGAATGGGTACTGGCAGTAGGCAATCCCTTTAATCTTACAAGCACTGTAACAGCAGGTATTGTGAGTGCCAAGGCACGCGATATTAATATTCTTGGGGGAGGAACATCGGTAGAATCTTTTATTCAAACCGATGCTGCTGTAAATCCGGGAAACAGTGGCGGTGCGCTTGTAAATACACAAGGCGAACTGATCGGAATTAACGCAGCCATTGCCAGCAACACTGGCTCTTATGCAGGTTACAGTTTTGCTATTCCTTCGAATATTGCAAGAAAAGTAGTGCTCGATCTGATGAATTACGGAGTGGTGCAAAGAGCGTATTTAGGTTTAACCGTGGCTGAAGTAGATGGCGCCCTGGCCAAAGAATACGGGTTGGAAAGTGTTGAAGGACTTTACATAACAGAAATAGTGCCCAAAGGAGCTGCTTATGAAGCCGGGATTGACGCAGGCGACATCATCCTGAGTATTAACGGAGAAAAAGTAAATCAGAACTCCCGTTTAAATGAAATTGTAGCCGAACACAGCCCCGGAGACAAACTCAAGATAGAGATTAAAAGAGGCAAAAAAATAATGATAAAAACCGTTGAATTACAAAACCGCAGAGGCGAAACCAAATTGATGGACCCCAACGACAATAATATCATTTCGTATCTGGGAGCCACATTTGAAGACCCGTCTCAGAGCGAACTTCAGCGATTGCGTCTGGAACACGGCTTAAAAATAGTGGAACTACAGGAAGGGGCTCTGAAGAACGCAGGTGTTCAAAACGGGTTTATTGTTACAAGTATTAACCATCAACCAATATACAGCAGTGCGGATATTGAAAATGCTCTTGCAGGTAAAAGTGGCGGTGTATTGATTGAAGGTGTTTACCCTAACGGAATGAAAGCCTACTATGGTTTTGGCATATAATTCACAAAAAAGTCAATGCTTTGATTATAAAAAGTTTTGGTCTGCTGAAATGGATTTCGTATCTTTGTAGACCCAAAAGCGGGAATTTTTAAATCATTGACTATCAAACACTTAACCCGATTATGAGGCAGTTAAAGATATCAAAATCAATTACAAACCGCGAAACCGCATCTCTAGATAAGTACTTGCAGGAAATTGGTAAAGAGGAACTGATTACAGCTGAAGAGGAAGTTCAGCTTGCTCAGCGCATCAAGCAAGGCGATCGTGCCGCACTTGAAAAACTCACTAAAGCCAACCTCCGCTTTGTGGTTTCAGTGGCCAAGCAATATCAGAATCAGGGGCTTAGTCTTCCTGATCTTATCAATGAAGGAAACTTAGGACTAATCAAAGCCGCACAGCGTTTCGACGAAACCCGTGGTTTTAAGTTCATTTCATACGCAGTTTGGTGGATTCGTCAGTCCATTCTGCAAGCCCTGGCTGAACAATCTCGTATTGTACGGCTTCCACTTAACCAGGTAGGATCATTAAACAAGATCAGTAAACAGGCCAGTCGCCTTGAACAGAGATACGAGCGCATGCCTTCTGCAGAAGAGATTGCATCAGAAATGGATTTACCCGAAGATAAAGTAGCTGACACTTTGCGCCTTTCAGGACGTCATGTTTCTGTTGATGCTCCATTAATAAGTGATGAAGATACCAGCATGCTTGATCTTCTGGAGAATCAAGACAGCCCCAAAGCAGATTCTTCACTGATTCACGAAAGTCTTGCCAAGGAAATTGAAAGAACACTTTCAACCCTGAGTGAGAAAGAACGTGATGTAATCAATATGTATTTCGGAATTGGCATGAACCATGGTCTCACTCTTGAAGAGATTGGAGCTAAATTTGACCTTACACGTGAACGGGTACGTCAGATTAAGGAAAAAGCCATCCGCAGACTGAAGCATAACTCCAGGTCAAAGCTTTTAAAAGCGTACTTAGGGCAATAATCATTATGAAAGACATGCTTAAAATAGTCAGAATAATTGAGAAAACCATTTTCATCATTCTCATCTTTTTTCTGGCTGCAACCCTGCTTATCTCAGTAATTGATTTTGGGCTATATTTCTTCCGTCTGATATTTCAGAGTCCAATGAGTAACTGGTACGAGCCTGAATTTCTCATGCCATTATTCAGTTCATTTCTGGTTGTACTTATTGGTGTTGAGCTACTTGAAACCATTAAAGCATATTTCAAAGACGATTCGATTCACGTTGAAATTATAATACTTGTTGCAATTATTGCCTTAGCCAGAAAAATAATAATTCTTGATTATACTGAAGCCTCAACCGGTAAATTACTGGGTATAGCTGCAATAACTCTAGCTTTGGGCGGAGCTTATTTTCTGATCAAAAAAGCTGGTATTACAATCAGATTGAAGAAAAATGATAAAGATAATCAACAAAGCACTGGGGATTAATCTTTAAAATCTGACAATATTTCCGTTAAAAAGTATTATTTTTGACCTAAATAAAACTACTTGGGCAACATTAAGAACCTTGCCGGCCAAACTGCTATTTATGGCGTGAGCAGCATTCTCGGACGCCTGCTGAATTATCTTTTAGTACCATTATACAGCCGTGTGTTTTTACCTGATGAAGCTGCAGTATATGTAGAAATGTACGCATATGTTGCTTTTCTCATTGTTTTACTCACATATGGAATGGAAACTGCTTTTTTTCGTTTCAATGAAAAAAATGGTAAGAATTCTCCTGTATTTAGCACAATACTCACCGGCATTCTCTTTAGCTCAGTGATTTTTGTAACCGCAGCTATTTGTTTGTCGGGTCCGATTTCAGATCTGCTGCGTTACCCAAATAACCCTGAATACATCATCTATTTTGCACTCATTATTGGATTGGATGCCTTTACCAGCATTCCATTTGCAAAACTCCGTGCTGAAAATCGCTCTGTCAGGTTTGCTACCATTAAACTGATTAACATTGGGGTTAATATCGGGCTAAATCTCTTTTTGTTGCTGTTCGTGCCCTATGCCTACAACAATCTAAGCTGGGGTCCTGATGCTTTTGGAATGATTAATAGCGGAGAACCCATTATCGGTCATATATTTGTGGCAAATCTGGCCGCCAGCGCCATTGTGTTTTTGCTGCTTACACCCGACTTCCTTAAGATAAGGTTCAGATTTGACCGAAAACTCTGGGTCAAAATGTTCCGCTATGCTTTCCCACTGCTCATTCTTGGCCTTGCCGGTGTCGCCAACGAAATGGTGGTGGACCGTGTTTTAATTAAGTATTTACTTCCTGAAAACATTGCTGCATATCAACTCGGAATATATGGAATGGTTTTCAAAATAGCCATTGCAATGACTATTTTCACTCAGGCATTCCGCTATGCTGCCGAACCATTCTTTTTTGCCATTGAAAAGGAGAAAAACAGCAAAATAGTTTATGCTGATGTAATGAAATACTTCATCATTCTGATGACTTTTATGTTTCTTTCCATCATGCTTTATATGGATATTGTGAAGTATTTTTTGGGTAAAGAATATTATAGCGGACTAAAGATTGTACCAATTTTATTATATAGTCATATATTTCTGGGTATTTTCTATAATCTCAGCATTTGGTATAAGCTAAGCGGTCAAACCAGATTTGGAGCATACATAAGTATACTTGGAACCATTATCAGCATAACTTTGAACATTATTCTGATTCCAAGAATCGGCTATGTAGGTAGTGCCTGGGCCAATTTCGTCTGCTATGCTGTCATGATGGTGGTTTCGTATTTTCTGGGTCAGAAATATTATCATGTTCAATACGACATGTTGAAGATTTTTATTTATATGGGTCTCAGCGCAGCATTATGGTACATATCGGTGCTTTTCGCTAAATACGTATTGCCGGACCAACCGAATATGCAGATGGCATTCAATACACTTTTGTTATTTATATTCATCGTGGTCATTTTCTCTTCAGAACCCCGGTTGATGTTGAGGTTAAAGTCAATTGGGAAGAATAAAGGAGAAGAATAAGAGCTGATTACGCAAACACGCTGCAATAATCATAATTCAAAAAATTCAAGTATTTTCGTAAACAAAAAGACATGGCTAAGGTAAACCTATCTATTCCAAAGGGTACACGCGATTTCATTCCTGAGCAAATGGCCCGAAGGAATTATATTTTTTCCATTCTGAAAGAGGTCTTTGAGATACACGGATTTCAGCCCATTGAAACTCCTTCGATGGAAAACCTGAGTACTCTTTTGGGGAAATACGGTGAAGAAGGCGATAAACTCCTGTTCCGTATTTTAAACAGCGGTGATTTCATGAAAAAAGTACCACAGGACTCAGATCACAATACCAATTCACTCATCAGCCATGTCAGTGAAAAAGGTTTACGTTATGATCTTACTGTCCCTTTCGCCCGATTTGTTGTAATGCACCAAAATGAACTGAATTTCCCTTTCAGAAGATATCAGATTCAACCGGTTTGGAGGGCAGATCGTCCGCAAAGAGGACGTTATCGTGAGTTCTTTCAATGTGATGTTGATGTAATAGGTACCCGCAGTATGATGGAAGAAGCCAATCTGATCAAGATTATTGACGAAGCATTTGAGAAGATGGGTGTTCGCGTTGCCGTAAAACTCAATAATCGCAAAATCCTGCAAGGGATTGCTGAAAGTGTGGGTGCGGCAGATAATTTTATTGATTTCACCGTCGCACTAGACAAGCTCGATAAAATAGGCTGGGACAAAGTTTTTGAAGAACTCAACTCGAAAGGCATAGATTCAAATGCCTGCAATAAAATCAAATCCATTGTTGAGCACGGAAAAACAAATGCGGAACTACCTGATTATCTTCGCAGCATTATTGGAGATTCAGAAGTAGCTTTAAAAGGCATAGAAGAAATGGAACAGGTTTTTGAATATCTGGCCATTTCTCCTTCAAAATGCGAAGTGGAATTTGACCTCACCCTTGCCCGCGGACTGAATTATTATACCGGAGCCATATTCGAGGTAAAAGCACTAGATGTTAACATGGGAAGTATTTGCGGTGGCGGACGCTACGACGACCTGACCGGAATATTCGGCATGCCTGATGTTTCGGGTGTTGGAATCTCTTTCGGCGCCGACCGAATTTACGACGTGATGCATGAACTCGACCTTTTCCCGGATGATAATCTTAGCAGCAGTAAAGTACTTTTTATCAATTTTGGAGCCGATGAAGAAAAAAGTGCATTTAAACTGGCTTATGAATTACGAAAAAACGGAATCGCAGCCGAAGTATATCCCGATTCTGCAAAATTGAAAAAACAATTCAGTTATGCCGATCAGAAAAAAATTGCATACACTATTATGCAAGGCTCAGAAGAAAGAACCAACGGTGTGGTGCAGATTAAAAATATGAAAAGTGGTGAACAGACAGAAGTGGCTATTGAGAACCTATCGGAGTTTCCTTTTTAAGTCAAATTGAAAAAGTCAAAAGTTTTGGCTTTGAAAAAACTACTTTTCACTTCTTACTTTTCTCCTTTTCCAATTTAACTTCACTTACAATTTCACAAACGAAGAAACATATTGTTTTCCGCCCTGCTCTATTCGTATCATGTATGATCCTTCGGCCAGATCAGATATTTCCAATCTGTATTGACTTGATTCAGAAACATTCACTTCGGAAATCAAGTCACCAGCAGCATTAAAGATATGAACAATTGCTTCTGAAGCTTGTGGAAGATCAATCATCACATAATCACTTGCAGGGTTTGGATATGCTGAAAGCTGAACAGGTTTCTCTTCTTCAACTCCAACAAAAACTGTAGTATATTTTGAGCAAATCCAGCGATCGGGATCAAAAATGACTGAATCGGGGAACCAGCCTAAATCTACATAAAAATCCTGCCCGGAGAAAGTATTGTCAAAAACAACAATGGTGTCCTGTCCGTCATGCCAGAACTGCAATGGCACAGGCATTTCGAAAAATGATACTGATGAATGGGTTTGTGCCTGCTGGATATTCACGCCAACAGTATCAACTCCATCATATGAAATACTGATTGAGTATATAGGAAAGCCTTCGCCATAGAACCAATCATTCATAAACTCGGTAAGACTCATACCTGAAGATGCTTCTAGATGTGAAACCAAATTATCTGTTGTGGCATAATCGAATAAATTATCAGCATAATAATTACGGTTACCCTGAAAGAAAGCACTGTCGCCCATTACCCAGCGAAGCATATGCAAAACGAGTGATCCTTTATAATATGTGAGTCTGCTTGAGAAGACACGGCTTACACTTGTTGTATCATATACATATACAGATCCGTCAACTTCAGAACAAACATAATCAATGGCTTGTTGTTTCCAGATTTTCCAGTAATAATTGGGTGAAATTCTTTCGTAATTCAGTGCGGTATAGTATACAGCAAACCCTTCGTTAAGCCAGATATCATGCCAGGAGCTACAGGTCACGGCATCACCAAACCACATGTGCAAAAGTTCATGGGCCATTAATTCATATCCAAAACCTCCCATAAAACTCATGGTCTGATGTTCCATTCCTCCACCCCAGCCAAACTGGGCATGACCGTATTTTTCATTCATAAACGGATAGGGCGCAATAATGGAATCATAAAACTGCATCACATCTTCAAGCCCGGGTGTTGCTGCTGCCGCAGTGGCACTATCTTCCGGAAAAACATAGTTTTGCATCAACAAGGGTCCCTTAATGAGTGAATATGATTCATCATAAATGGCATAATCTGTTACTGCAACAGCCACCAGATATGTTGCAATAGGATATCGATGGCGCCAATGTGTTACTGTTTCTCCTGCAAAAGGAGTTTCTGAAATAAGCAAACCATTTGAAGCGGCTTCATACTGACTGGGATGCTGCACAAAAACATCTATAGAATCAATTTTATCACTCAAATCATTCTTGCAGGGCCACCACTCGAAAGCCCCATATGGCTCAGAAAGAGTCCAAACAATAGGCTCATTGGCTCCGTGAGTACTCACAATAAAAGAACCGAAGCCACTCATTCCGGCCGGCTCTCCATGATAATGCACTTCAATACTGTCAAGAGTTCCGTTACTAAGTGGTGTGGGCAAAGTTGCCGACACAATATCTGAAGCATGTGTATATGAGACTGTACTGCCATGATATACCACAGAATCGACAATCATATTGCCGGCCAGTGAAAAATCTATTTGCGAAAGGCCGCCCTGCAATGTTGTAAAATACGAACACACATAACCACGAATTGAATCTTCTGTGGGATCAAGCTGCCAGTAAAAACGATGATAATTCAAATCGTATTCCTGACCTATAAATTTCTCAGGCACATCGAAGTGCATCCCTGCATATAAGGCCTCATAGCCCGCAATTTCTTTGGTTTTTTCAATATCGACCTGGGCAAAGACAGAAACCGAAATTAAAACGGCTCCCAGAAAAGCTAAATATTTCATGTGTTGGTTGTTTTTTGTAAAGAGTGATAAAAGTACAAAATAGTTGCAAATGGGGAATATTATTAAGATAAAGGTGTGTTTTGGGAAGTTTTCGGTAAAAAATCTATTTTTGTTCTACATATGCCAAAAAAGATCATCATAATCGGAGCCGGGCCGGCAGCACTAAGTGCCGGGAAAATATTGTCTGAACAAAAAGACACAGAGATTGAGGTATATGAAAAAGAAAACAAACCCGGAGGGCTTGCAGCATCGTTTACATTTAGAAATCAAATTGTTGATCTAGGGCCTCATCGGTTTTTTACGCATGACAATAAAGTTTGTGAATTCTGGCTAAATGCATCTCACGGCAGCACATCAAAAGTAAGCCGCCTGACCCGGATTTTTTATAAAAACAAATTTTTTCGATATCCGCTAAAACCATTTGAAGCATTGTGGAAACTTGGGATAGGACCCTCGTTTTCTGTTATTCTCAGCTATCTGAGGCAAAAAATAAATCCCGAAAAAGACATCGGCAATTTTGAAGGCTGGGTGAGCCGGCGTTTTGGAAGGAAACTGTTTCGCATATTTTTCAAGACTTATTCTGAAAAGTTATGGGGTTTAGAATGCAATAAACTTGATGCCGACTTTGCTTCACAAAGAATCAAAAAGCTTTCTTTGGCCAGTGCGGTCTTTTCAGCTTTTTCTTTCAAAAAAACCAAACACAAAACCCTGGTAGATGAATTTGATTATCCAAAAAAAGGTGCCGGAAGCGTATATGAGAATCTTGTTAAAGAAATGAAAGAGCAAAAGGTTGATTTTCATTTCGGTCAAACCATTAATGGTGTTCGTATTAATGAGGGAAAAGTAGAGGGAATATTGCATGAAGACGGTTCATTCATAAAATCAGACCACGTCATATCGACTATGCCAATAGATCAGCTCATACAAAACAGCGACGGCATAGATCCGGCAATTGTTGAACAATCGAAAAAACTAAAATTCAGAAATACCATTTTGGTCTATGCTTTAATTCCTGAAAACACACTATTTCCTGATCAGTGGCTCTATATTCACAACACCAATACCGATACAGGCCGAATCAGCAATTTCAGAAACTGGGTTCCCGAACTATATAGAGATGAAAAAGGCAGCATTTTATGTCTTGAATACTGGTGCAATAATGATGATGAACTATGGAATGCCGATGATAAGGAATTTGAAAAGATGGCATTTAAAGATTTAATAAAAACGGGTTTAAATAAAGGACTTGATGTTGTTGAATTTAAGGTTGTGCGACTTCAGGATTCATATCCGGTGTATTTCTACGGATATAAAGAAGTTTTAAAACCCATTGTTGATTATTTGAAAAATATTGAAGGACTTCATTTGATAGGCCGGGGTGGCAGCTATAAATACAATAATCAGGATCATAGTATAAAAATGGGCCTTCTACTTGCAGACAACCTGGTTAATAATGCGGGACATGATTTGTGGTCTGTAAACACTGATTTTGATTCATATCAGGAAGGGACAAAAGCAGAGCGTGAGTGAGAATGGGAACGAAGAACCCTATCCAATCCGCGATAATCCGTAGAGCAATATAAACAGCGTTAATCCGCGTCCCCAATCTCACAGAAAATTCGTAATTTCGAAACAAAAAAACCATGAGTTTACTCGACACAATCAGCAAAGACATAATGGCTGCCATGAAGGCCCGTGAAAATGACAAACTTGAAGCTTTGAGGGCTGTAAAAGCTGCATTGCTTTTAGCCGGAACAGAAAGCGGGGCCGGTGGTAAGATTAGCGAAGAAGAAGAGTTAAAAATCCTGAAAAAGCTTGTAAAGCAACGCAAAGAAAGTGCAGAAATCTATAAAGAAAAAGGCCGTCAGGATCTGTATGATGACGAAGTAAAACAGGCCGCTGTTATTGAGCAGTATTTACCCGAGCAGCTTTCGGAAGAAAAAATACGTGAAGATGTAAAGAAAATCATTGCCGACACCGGAGCCAGTGAAATAAAAGATATGGGTAGGGTGATGGGTATGGCCGCCAAGCATTTTGCAGGCAAAGCTGATAACTCACTGGTATCAAAAATTGTCAGGGAAGAGTTAGCCTAGAACTACATTGTTTTTTTTAATTACTTTTGCGGGCTATGATAAAAGACAGCAATCTTAGAAGCTTTGTGAAAGGTGTTAGCTGGCGTCTGGTAGGGAGTATTGACACTTTTCTGCTGGGTTGGCTGATCTTCGATGATATAAAAGATGCCTCACAAATAGCATTTCTGGAGCTTACTACTAAGATTGTCCTTTACTTCCTTCACGAACGTGCCTGGAATGCAATAAAAGTAGGCCGGCGGCCGGATGGCTCAGTAGCGCCATGGCGTTCACTCGTAAAAGCTATAACTTTCCGTGTTCTTGCTTCAGCCGATACTGCGTTTCTGGCATGGATCACAACCGGAAAAGTGGCTGCATCATTTACGCTCAGCGGATTTGAACTTGCCACCAAACTTGGTCTATTTTACCTTCATGAGCGTCTCTGGACGAAAATCAACTGGGGAAGAATTTACGAAGGAGAACCCGTTAAGAAAGAAGATACAACACGTTAAGTTTTTTATTTTCACTTTTTGCTTTTACAGAAAAAACACATAGATTTGTACAAATTGTCTTTTATGAGGTTAGTGGTGTTATTTATGCTGTTTTTTGCAGTCTTAAGCGCAAATGCACAGCAACATTCATCTTTCAGAGGTTTTGAATCTGAATATTATAAGACTCATGAATTTACAGACAGTCTGATACTGCCTGAAATTCCTGACCGAAACCAAAATTGCACACTGGAAAAACGTGTTTTTGGATGGCATCCGTACTGGGTAGGTTCTATATACCAAAATTACCAGTGGAATTTACTTTCTGATCTTTGCTATTTTTCATACGAGTTTAATGCATCGACCGGAAACCCTACCAATACACACAGCTGGTTCACTGCACCGGTAATTGATACAGCGCTAGCTCACGGTACTAAAGTACATTTGTGCGTAACCATGTTTAGTTCTGTTGACCACACTACTTTTTTCGGAAGTACAACAGCTCAAACAAACCTTATTACAAACCTGGTTAACGCCGTTGAAACCCGAAATGCACACGGCATTAACCTCGATTTTGAAGGCGTGAGTTCTTCACACGAACCTGCACTAACAGTTTTTGTGCAACGCATCGCAGACTCTCTTCACACGCGAATTCCGGGCGCTGAACTTACCATTGCGATGCCGGCTGTTGACTGGGGCGGAACATGGAATATTTCCGCTTTAAATTCTTACGTTGACCTCTTCATTTTTATGGGCTACGACTATTATTACGGTGGCAGCAGCATTGCGGGGCCAACAGGTCCAACCTACACATACAACACATTTAACTATAATATCTCAAGAACCATTTCATACTATCTACATGAAGGAATGACCCCTTCAAAACTTCTCGTAGGTGTTCCCTACTATGGTTTTGAATGGCAAACAAGCGGTCTTACGAATCCGGCAAGCACGGTTAGCTCAGGAACTGCACGGACTTATTCTACCGTAATGAACAATAGCAGCGGACATTATTCACTGGCCAATTACGGCTGGGAGCCCAACTCACTTGAGTCTTACTGGGCCTACAGCAGCGGCGGATTATATTATCAATGCTGGGTAGATAATGAAAGGGCTATGAGTAGGAAATTCGACCTCATCAATATCAGAGATATAGGTGGAATCGGCATTTGGGCACTGGGGTACGACAACGGGTATACCCAATTCTGGGATCTGATTGCCGACAAATTTTCAGATTGTGCCGTAGTTCCATGTGTTGACACCATTTGGGATCTTGGAGGCCCCGGGCATTCGCACCATAATTACGAAGATTTTGTATACACCATTGAACCGGATAATGCTTCAGGACTAACTCTTGATTTTCAGAGTTTTGATCTTGAAGCTAATTATGATTCTCTATATATTTATGATGGCCCCGACATTTCTTCTCCACTCATTGGAGGTTATAGCGGTACCACCAGCCCGGGAACAATAATAGCTACAGGGAACAGTTTAACCCTGCGCTTTTTCTCTGATGTTTCTACAGCCGGTCAGGGCTGGGAAGCCTATTGGTCGTGCAGTTCAGACAATGCTGCACCGTATACAGAAATTCAGAGCATATCCAATTGGAAAACTGAAGATTTTCAGGTTGTATTCAATGACTCGGATAATGTCGCGCTTGAAGAAAGCTTTTGGCAGGTGCTCAATTATAACGGAACAGACTGGAAGGCGAATACCAACTGCCGTTTTCTGAATGAGAATTTTGAAAATGCTGTTATGCCCTCAGAGTGGACCGCCGAAATCGGCACATGGGTCCTGAATAACGGACATTTATATCAGACAGATTCAACACTGAGCAATACAAAGTACAATATTGAAGTGCTACAGGACAGCAATAATGTGTATCTGTATCACTGGCAAATGAACCTTGGCAGTGCTGATGTAAATAATAACCGCCGTGCAGGATTGCATTATTTCTGTGATTCGCTGCAGCTAAGCAACCGTGGAAATAATTACATGGTGTATTGCCGTCTGGATGATCAGGCTGTTCAAATGTATGAGTATATAAACAATTCATATAATATGATGGTCAGTGCTTCATACCCTTTTGTTCAAAATACATGGTACGATATAAAAGTTCTCTATAATCCAAATACCGGCTATAATGCAACCTGGATAAACAATGAGTTCATCACTTCTTGGACTGATGCAACGCCATTAAAAAGCGGAAACGGTTTCTCACTCAGAACGGGAAACACAACTGCATGGTATGATGATATTAAAATCTATACCAGCAGAACCGGAAATGAAAGTGTTACTGTTGGTGCCGACAGCATGAATATGGTGCGCTGGCAAAACCCGAATCCTTCTACCCCGGCCTGCCGTGTTAAATCTATTGTACTTGATGAAGCCAATTTGTGGTCGAACATAGACGGAGAAGATGTAAACATTGATTACACTCCACCCTCAGCTCCCGCATGGGTAAATGATTTTGGTGGTGTTAGCATGATGGACTGGGACACATTATACATTACGGCTAACACAAATAATTATACCACCTGCTCTGCTGCATCAGACACCAATAGTGCCATTGGTTCTTATTATTTCGGAATGGGCTCTTATTGCCTTGACAGCGCAGCCACATATTATGCATCGGGTGATACTATTGAAACAGCAGGAATTTTTGATGCAATGTTCAGCCAGGCCATTTACTATACTTTTGCTTATGCTGTAAATGGTGCAGGTCTTCATTCCGACACCGTATGCTCTGATGGTATTCTGGTACTGCTGTATTCTTCTGTCAATGATAATGAGGAAGATATTTCGGTCTACCCCAATCCTGTTTCAGATATGTTGACAATTAATTTACCGGAAACCATAAATGCAGACATTAACATCTATGCAGCTGATGGACGTTTAATGATGTGCATTCCCAAAAACCCAGAAAGCAAATATAAGGTCTCATGCGGTCATTGGCCGGCCGGTATATACATGATACATGTAAACAGTGATATTCCTGTTTTCGAAAAATTTATGAAAGACTAAACAACCTTTCATACATTATTAATGTCTAAAATTCAAGAAAACCCACTATATTATGAAAAACTTTGCACTAGTATTTGTATTACTTCTAAGTTCTGTTCTGCTTTTTGGGCAGAATGAACGCCCTCTATGGCAAGATGGTAAAATTTGGATTAAAGTTAAAGCAGACTACCCCGTAAAACGTCAGGTAAGTTTTAACGGATCTGCTTCAGAGAACCCAAATGATCTTCCGTTTAACACCTTGCAATTTATTGAAAGATTATCAGGCAAATATCAGTTTACACGATTGTCGCGGCCTTTCCATCAGGCAAAAAACTACGAGCCTCTGGAAAACCTGTATCAGATAGATTTTACAGATTATGCCAATGCAGATAATATAATCAAAGACCTGCAAAACATTGAAGGAGTAGAATACGCCGAAAAGGTTCCGATGATGTATACGACCATTACGGTTCCGAATGACACCTATTATAACACCACTAATGCGTGGGGTTTGTTTAAAATTAATGCCGGAATGGCCTGGGATTACTCTTTGGGAAGTTCAGCCATTACAGTGGCTGTTGTAGACAATGCCATGCAAATGGCGCATCCCGATCTATCAGGCGCCTGGTGGACCAACCCGGGTGAAATTGCCGGCAATGGAATTGATGATGACGGAAACGGATATATTGATGATGTTAATGGCTACGATGTTGCCGACGACGATAATAACCCCAACCCACCATCAACAAGTTTCGACCACGGAACACATGTTTCCGGTATTGTGGGAGCAAGCACAAATAATAGCACCGGGGTAGCTTCAATCGGGTATGGAGTTAGTGTGATTCCGGTAAAATCTACTGCCGATGCGGCCAGTCCAACATCTGTTACCAATGGATACGATGGAATTATTTATGCTGCAAATACCGGTGCCGACGTAATTAACCTTAGCTGGGGTGGATATTCATATTCAACAACAGCTCAAAACATTATCAACTATGCTTACGGACAGGGCTGTATTATTGTTGCCGCCGCCGGAAATGATGATATAACCACATCACATTATCCATCATCATACAATAATGTTATCAGTGTGGCCTCAACCACAACCGACGATTCAAAAAGTTCATTCTCAAATTACGGCTCAGACATTGACGTAAGTGCACCCGGTAGTTTTATATACAGCACTTTGCCAAATAACACTTATGGATACATGAGTGGAACTTCAATGGCCAGCCCAATGGTTGCCGGTCTTTGCGGATTAATGCTATCTCTTAATCCCGGATTAACCCAAACAGATGTTCAAACCTGTCTTGAAAACACCTGCGATGATATTGATGCAGCAAATCCATCATACATTAACCAGCTTGGTGCAGGAAGAATCAATGCCGAAGCGGCCATGTCTTGTGTTTCATCAACCCTTGGCTGGGCTCCTGTTGCCGATTTTACAGCCAATATTACAACAGTATCGGCAGGTGGAAACGTAACATTTACTGACCAAAGTATTTACAACCCCACTTCATGGACATGGACTTTCAATGGGGGAACACCTGCATCTTACAGCGGCCAAACTCCGGGAGCTATTCAGTATAATACACCTGGTGTTTACGATGTAAAACTCGTTGTGAGTAATGCCAATGGATCGGATTCCATAACAAAAACGAGCTACATTACTGTTTTACCGGCCAACACCTGCGATACTATAACAAATACAGAGCCGGGTGATAATATGTACTACTATAATTATGGAGCAAATGGATATTTAGGTGGTCACAATGGTTATCAAATTACTGCGTGGGCAGATAAGTATACCAATACTTACCCGGCAGGGACTTACATTCATTATGTAGATTTCTACTTTGCAGTTGGAATGACAAACAGCTCAACAGCGTTTATTACTGCAACAATATGGGATGATACGGGAGCAGGCGGAACTCCGGGTGCAGTTCTGGACTCTAAAAACATACTTCTTGAAGACATTGAATATGATGTAACCAACAATTATATTACTCGTTGGTACCTTGATAATGATGTGGCTCTGCCCGCAGGAGATTTTTATGTTGGTTTCACTTTAACAATGGCCAACGGTGATACTGTTTGCCTAACCATGACTCAGGATCTAGCACCTATTGCAGGACGTTCAAATACATTATGGATTTATAATGCTTTTGGCGGAGCTGCATGGGAAACATATACCACATATTCAGCCACCGAATTGAGTGCACATATTTATCTTGGCGTGTCTACTACTCCTGTAGCTTCATCGATAAGTCCTACAAGTGCTACCATTTGCGAAGGTGATGCAGTAAACTTCTCTTCTTCCGGTTGTACAAATGCTTCAAATGTGGAGTGGTATTTTAACGGTTCTCCGACCGATACAACAACAGTTCCTGATCCAAGTATTATTTTCGACACTCCAGGCACCCACACTCAATATCTGGTGGCCTACAATACTTGTGGTCATTGGGCCGTCGACTCCATGGATGTTGTGGTGAACCCGGTTCCCAGCGTCAGCGTAAGTGCAGATATTGACACCATTTGTGGTTCAGGTTCTTCAAATCTCCTGGCAACTGGTGCATCATCGTATACCTGGACACCAGCAACAGGGCTAAGCAGTACAACTATTCCAAATCCGGTTGCTACTCCGGCAGCCACAACAACTTATACTGTTGTTGGTACGAGCGGAGGTTGTTCAAATGATGCCAGTATTACTATTTATGTAGAAGATCCACCAACAGCAAGTTTCAATTATAATCCAACCAGCCCGTTATGTGATAACACGCCCATTACTTTCGATGGAAGCGGTTCAACAAACGCAAGTACATTCAGCTGGACTTTCCCGGGCGGCACACCTGCAAGTTCTACTGCAGTAAATCCAACAGTTACTTTCAGTGCAGGTTCTCACACTGTTAAACTTGTTGTTGAAAACGGATGCGGAGCGAAAGACTCTACTACAACCGTAATTAATGTGAATGCAATGCCAAGTCTTACAGTTACTGCTACTCCTGATACTCTATGTGCCCCGGGTACAACTCAACTGCTTGCATCAGGTGCAACTAACTATGCCTGGAGTCCTTCAACCGGCCTTAGCAGCACAACAATAGCCAACCCTGTTGCTACACTCGCCAGCACTCAAACATACACAGTAATAGGTTCTAATGGAGCCTGTGCAGATACTGCGACGATTGAGATCTTTGTAGATCAGGCCCCTGTTGCTGCATTCAACTATAGTCCAACTGCACCGCTCTGTGATAATACACCTATTTCATTTAACGGTAGTATTTCCACTAATGCAGACAATTATATGTGGTCATTCCCGGGCGGAAGTCCTGCAAGTTCAACAGCAATGAACCCAACATCTACTTTCACTTCAGGAGCTCATACGGTCACTCTTATAGTTCAAAACTCATGCGGCGCATATGATACCACTACAACAGTGATTAATGTTGAAGTATATCCCAGCCTTGCGGTAACAGCAACACCAGATACTCTTTGTGCGCCCGGCACAACACAATTGCTTGCTTCAGGAGCTACTAATTATACCTGGTCTCCATCAACAGGGCTTAGTAGTACCACAATTGCCAACCCCATT
This sequence comes from Marinilabiliales bacterium, assembly GCA_002869435.1. Classification (GTDB taxonomy): domain Bacteria; phylum Bacteroidota; class Bacteroidia; order Bacteroidales; family DTU049; genus BM518. Next base: position 32,182 of record PKSX01000186.1, read on the forward strand.
GCTACACTCGCCAGCACTCAAACGTATACAGTAATAGGTGCTAATGGCGCATGTGCAGACACCATGGATATTACAATTTTTGTTGATCAGGCACCTGTTGCTGCCATTAACTACACTCCAATGTCGCCCTTATGCGACAATATCTCCATTGACTTCGATGGAAGTTCATCAACCAATGCAGCCAATTATACATGGGTTTTCCAAAATGGAACTCCGGGAACATCTCCTTCAGTCACTGAAACTGTTGATTTCCCTGCCGGCACACACAATATAATACTTATTGTACAGAACTCATGTGGTGCCTATGATTCCACGAGTACCAACATAATTGTAAATGCTGCTCCACAACCCACTATTATTGCAAATGACAGTGTGTTCTGTACCAACACAACATATTCATTGGATGCAGGCAGTGGTTATACAAATTATAGCTGGACCGGAGGTAGCTCAACTACAAATCTGCTTTCAATTTCATCCACAACTGCCGGAAACCAGGATTATTCAGTAACGGTTACAGATGGAAACGGATGTGAGGGCTCAGATACCATTACTATTGCTTACGTTGTTTGTTCTGAAGTGATCTCTTATGGTGATATGCCTTTGATTGTGTATCCGAATCCGGCTCATAACAATGTCTTCATTGAAGGTATTACCGAAAGCTGCAGAATATACATTGTCAGCGCAGATGGTCGTCTGGTAAGTGACCAAATGACCAACAGTGATGTAAGCTTGAATATCAGCATGCTAAGTGCAGGAGTGTACTTCCTGAACATTGAAGGAGATAATACAAAATCAGTATTCAGGCTGGTGGTCGAATAAAACATATCAAATTATAAAACTGAAAAGCCGGGGAAACCCGGTTTTTCATTAATACCGTTTTCAATTATGAAAAAATCACTATTTGTTTTATTGTTTTCACTTTTTTCCTTTATTGTTACAGCACAACAGGACACATCATATGTGTATGGTTCTATCTACTCAGATGAAACATGGCATGGAGTAGTGTATGTGACTTCATCTGTTGCAGTTGAAACCGGAGCAACTTTAACCATTAAACCCGGAACTGTTATTCATTTTAAATATAACAGAGATTATATGGATTTATCAGGTAAGGCTGGATTACTTGTAATGGGAAATCTACAGGCAATTGGAACCCCAGACAGTATGATTTGGTTTACTTCTGCACATCCTTCTCCAATAAATGGTGACTGGGCGGGGATTGAGATATCAAACAGTACAGGCAGTGAATTCAAATACTGCATAATTGAATTTGCTGAGCTTGGAATAGGCCAATACTTTAGTTCAGTAGATATTACTCATTCTATTGTTCGGTGGAATAACAGTGAGGGAATTTATGGTGAAAATTCAACTGCTGCTGTTTTTGAGTATAATAGATTATATGAAAATGCTTATCATGAAATAGCTTTAGAAAATAATAATACCAATATTCTAATACAATATAATGAATTTGGACCACAAAACAGAGCCATCAACTTTCAATCTTCTGGTGGTACAGTCAAACACAATTATATTCATGATTATTCCGACAATCCGGTTATAGCAGTAACCGGAGATCCGGGAACAGGATTGCCATGCGTTATTGCAGACAGTAATTTATTAATGAATTGTGACATCCCAATTTTTTTAGGAGAGCCTATTGGCGTATTAGATACAAGTAATGGAAATGATTATTTCGGAACTTTTGTAACACCACCTATATTTGATTTCCCGGACACAATTACACATGCTCTGCCATACTGTCCGGGCGACACTATTGATCAGTATCCCTATGTTTATGATAGTTTAGATTATACACGCCATATGCTGCGCAGATATGGAAAAGGTTTAGGTTTTGGATGGGCCATGTGTGTTGCTGATGGATTTGTTTGGAAACTTGATACTGATTCCCTATACAGAATTGACACTTTAACAGGAAATCATATTTCATATAAAAACAGCCCAATTATTGGTGGACCAGGTGGTTTATGCTTCGATGGCATGTATTTTTGGGCATACGACAGGGATACTGAACATGATATTTCAAAGTTTGAAATATCAGGTGATTCTGTACATGTATTAACAAACTTTCTGGCTCCTGAAGCATCCGTTGACAGAGCTCTGGGGTTGACTACAGATAGTGTTTATCTTTACCAGGCTTCTGTACAACTACCAATGATCTACAAATTTGACATGGCCGGAAATATAATCGACACTATTCATTTGAGTCAGTATTTTGCAGATCTGGTGGTTTGGGATGGAAGTGGGTTCATAGGTACCGGAGGAGAACTGGGATGGGGTAAATGGGATCCCGCCGGACAATACATGGGCAGTGCTTTTCAGGTAGCAAATGGCTGCTGGGCTATGGACTTTGACGGACAATATGTTTGGTCTCATCATAAAACCTGTGAAATGTGGAATGATGCAAAGATCTTCAAAACCAAAATTCTGAATTTTTCTGCCACCTCAATTAATGAAAATCAAGGTCAACCTTCCTCTTCAGAAATCTCAATCTATCCAAACCCAACAAATGATTATTTACAGATTGAAATTGAAGAAAACGGAATCTCAAAAGCCAGAATTTTCAATCTTGAAGGAAAACTTTTCATCCAGGAATCATTCTTTAATGCTGAAAAAACAATCAAAATTAAAACTGCTACTTTAACACCGGGCAACTATATCTTGGAAATCACTGACATAGAGGGGAACAGGCATCACGGAAAATTCATCAAAGAATAGTAACTCCACTTTATTTTAGCAAACAGTTGTTTATTTCACACGTTTTTACATCTATTTTCCTGTCAATAAAAAATCCCGGAAGCAAACTCCCGGGATTCACAGAAATATTTTTGTTTTTATAATGCGTTCAGAACATCAATATCAGCTTGTCCAAAACCGCCATTATCTGTAATTTTCCAAATGATGGTTTGAATGGTTCCAAAATCAGCTGGATCAATGTATGATTTCGAATCGAGAATATTACATACGGTTTGAAAATCAGGATTTGCCGTTATGATACCAATCTTATAGGGATCATCAGGTGCAGCTACACCTCTGTGTGCATTGCAGCAAAACATTACCAGGTGAATATCTTTAGTGCTGTTTGCCGGAATTGGAATATTTACGGTTTTAACCAGAATGCCATGCTGACTTGAAGGATCATGATCTGCTTCGTGGCATATAGTACCTTTTGGCAGAGTAACAATAATTTCCTGGTTAGTTGTATTTTCAAGTGTGAAATACAAGTTTACATAAGATCCCCAGCCATAGGTTTCATAAGTTTTATCAGATACAGGCTGATAATTTGCCAGATATTTCTCTTTGTCATATCCTTCAGGCGGAGGCACATACGAAGGCGCATTTCCATGCACGAAACCAACAATATCAATACCCTGTGGGAATGAATATAATTCACCTGCAGGAATTCCCGGATTATCACCTAAACCATTCGTGTAATAATCACTGCTATAGCTAACGTGATTATCTACCGGATCAAAAGTTTGAAATACCGGATTATCGCTTGTACATGATCCAAGAAGAACCATTACAGCTAAGCTGAAAACGTAAATAATTGATTTCATGAGCCTTATTTTGAGTGCAATATACAATATTTAATGTGCGAATGCAAATTTATTTAAACAACCTACATGTATAAGGTATAAAAACGCACTTTGTCAACAGGGAAAACTTTCTCTGCCATGCCTCCTGATTCAAAAATATCTTCATAAAACAAAAAAGCTCCTGCAGAAAAATCTGCAAGGAGCTTTGAGTTATAGCGGGTTATGCAAAAACTAGCTGTATAGTATATTATTTGATGAAATCGATTTTGTCAATTTCTTTTGAATTTATAATGGCCAGAACATAAATTCCGGGGTCAAAACCACTGACATCAATGGTTTCTTCACTGTATTCGGCTATTTTTGTAAATACAACCTGACCAACACTATTATACACAATAAGTTCATCACCGGGGTTAATACCTGTAACTTTCATTGAGTACATACAAGGGTTAGGATAAGCTTTAATTTCTCTTGGCTCGGGATCATCTACGGGTGTAGGTGCCACAAATTGATAGGTCTGTTCAACCTGCTGCTTTGAAGTATCATTTACAGAAAAAGTTCTGTGCATTTTTAAAATATCGATAGCCATATTCAGTTCATTTTTAAACTGTGGCTCATTTTCTGCCGAAACAAACATTGAGCTTGCGAACAAAAGGACAAAGAATAAAATACCAGCGCGTTTCATGATTATTGTTTTTTGGGGTTTGTGTAGTAAAGATGCAAAGACAAGAGGGGTAAAAACAAGTAGAATCGACCATTATCCCGACAATAACTTCATATACCCAACTGTCTGACTATGAATGGGTCATAGCAATAAAACTTAGGTTCATCCCGTTGATTTTCATTTGTAGTGTGTCCAGGCCTGTTTGTAGATAATAACCTATGATTTCACGAGCAAATGAAAGAAAATGCATATGTTCAGATTTTGGTCATAAAAAAGAGATATTACATCTTTAATTGCATATTTTCGTGAATAAATAGTATATTTGAAATAAAAATAAAGCCATGAAATATTTATCATTTGCAGTGCTGATTTTAATCTCATTCATAAGTTTCGGACAGGAAACTTCTTCAACTGAACCTGTTACGGGTCTAAGAATGGGATTTCACCTTGGGGTGAACAGCAGTCGTTTTCAAACAGAAATAGACAGCACTGATATCAGTGCAAGAATTGGATGGCAGGCAGGAGCCATGCTTCGCTATGGCAACCGGTTTTTCGTGCAGGGAAAACTAAACCTGGGACAAACCACCACAGAAATGGTTACCCCCGATACCGCATTGATAAATATTGAATCAAAATTGCAGCGATCATTCATCACCATTCCGGTCACAATGGGGTATAAAATATTCCAGAGTCCCGACGGAACCAGCTCCTTCCATATTTCAGGCGGAATTGAAGGCATGGCCATTCTGAAAACCAAGATTGACGAAAACCTTTTCTATTTCACAGCCGATGATTTTGAACCCTTTTCATGGGCTGCTGTTGGCTATTTAGGAGCCGACCTTTGGGTGGTACGTTTGGACCTCGGGCTGCATTACGGCTTAACACCCATGCTTCAGGGAGATGAATCATCGAAAAATGTTATGGGAACCTTTAACATTGGTATAATCTTTTAAAAAATCAAGATCATGAAATTTGAATTACCCGCATTACCGTTTGAAAAAAACGCACTTGAGCCTTATATTTCAGCAGAAACCCTGGATTTTCATTATGGGAAACACCATCAGGCTTATGTAAATAACCTGAATAACCTGCTGCCCGGTTCTGCTTTTGAAAATGCTTCGTCACTGGAAGAGATCATAATGAAAGCTGACGGTGGTATTTTCAATAATGCTGCACAAGTGTGGAATCACACCTTTTACTGGGAAAGTCTGGGTGCAAAAGGCACCGGCCCCACCGGAGCACTTGCCGATGCCATAAACCGCGATTTTGGATCATTTCTGAATTTCAGGGATGAATTTACCAAAGCTTCTCTTACTCTTTTCGGAAGCGGCTGGGCCTGGCTGAGCAAGGATGCAGAAGGAAAACTTCACATTACCCAGGAAAGCAATGCCGGCAACCCCATGACCAAAGGCCTTACCCCAATTCTCACCTGCGATGTGTGGGAACATGCCTATTATGTTGATAAAAGAAATGCACGCCCTTCGTACGTTAACGATTTCTGGAAGATTATTAACTGGGAAGCGGTGAGTGCAAGATATTAACATCTGAAACATATTTTCTGAAGGGCGTTTATTACGCCCTTTTTTTGTGAATTACTCTTTCCCAAAAACCTTCCATACCACCCCGGCACTTATGCTCCAGCGTTCGTTGCCCAGCGGATAGTAATTATCGTCCATATCCACCGGTTTTGCCCACAGATCCTGATCCGGGAATGTATAGAAAAGAGATTTTGACCATTTCAGGTACAGGTCGTACTTCCCTATATG
>PKSX01000052.1 GCA_002869435.1 Marinilabiliales bacterium
CAGATAATGGCTTTCTGCCCTTGCGAGGCACAAACGCCGGCCAGCGATGAGCCTGCATTGCCGGTTGATGCCGCTACTATAGTGTCAATACCCTTTTCTTTTGCCCAGGCCGATACCAGAAACGATGCACGATCTTTAAACGAAAATGTGGGCATTCGGCTATCGTCTTTCAGATAGAGTTCAAAGTCCTCACCTTCCGCTTTCATCAGAGGTGTATTCTGCATGAATAAAGGACCGAAGCTTTTGGCATTTTCCACAGGAAGCAATGGCATGAACAATGGAGAGATTTCCTCTTTCAGCCCGTTGCCAAAATCATTTTTAATGGCGTTATAGTCGTAAAGTGTTTTCAGTACGCCCTTGGGAGGCATATCGGCTGTATTTTCCGCTGCACACTTCGGGCAGAGATACATAAAGTCGGTATCGTGGTATTCGGCACCACAATTGATGCAGGAAAAATAGTGTTTTTGTTTTGCCATAGTTTACAAATATATTAAAAAGGCGTCAAAAAAATGACGCCTCAGTAGAATATTCAGTAAAGCTTACGCTTTCTTCACATCTTCATTAAATTCTTCAATCATTTCATCCCATTTCCCGGCTTGATTAAATAATTTTGGCCAGATGTCGTGATCATACCAGAGCTGGTTCAGATCTTCGACTTCTTTGGCCTGCTGCTCAACCCATGTGAAATATTTCAAATGGTGAATGGCTTTCTGATCATTGTAAGTCAGCTCCTTCATATTATCGGTCGTAGCTGATGCGAATACAGCCTCATAATCGCGGGCAGCCTGAATTTCATTATATGCACCATGCTCCTGTCTGAGCTCATCCATACGAGAATTGTACATATCCATGCTATCGGTTGCAATGGTGATAATCACATCATCTTCGTTATAATCAAACTGCTTGGCAGTTTTAATGGCTGAAATCACGTTAGCAATACTTGATATACCAAGATAGTGCATTTGAGAAATAGCTTCGTCACTTACACCCTGAGCTTTCAGATATTTATGTCCCTCAGGCTCATTGAGCAAACGAATGGCACGCATGCAATGCTCATCATCAATGGCAGTTATTACGTTGGTGTTTTTCACGTTGTGAATCCATGGCACGTGCTTATCGCCGATACCTTCAATTCGGTGACCGCCAAATCCGTTGCTCAGCAATGTGGGGCATTGCAATGCTTCTGAACCGGTCACTTTTATATGCGGATATTTTGTGCGCAGATAATCTCCGGCAGCAATGGTTCCGGCAGAACCGGTATTTGAAATATAAGCTGCAAGGCGTGATCGATCATTTTTAATTTCATCGTAGACTTCTTCCACAGCAGGTCCGGTAATATTATAATGCCAAACAGAGTTTCCAAATTCATCGAACTGATTGAAAATAATATGATCGGGTTTAGTACGGCGAATTTCCCAGCATTTATCGTAAATTTCTTTCACGTTTGACTCACAACCGGGTGTAGCATATACTTCGGCACCGATTTCTTTAAGCCAATCAAAACGCTCACGGCTCATTTCTTCGGGAAGAATGGCAACAGCTGTACAACCCATGAGATATGAATCGAATGCCCCACCACGGCAATAGTTTCCGGTACTTGGCCAAACGGCTTTATTGGTTTCGGGGTCAAACTGACCGGTAATGATACGCGGAGCCAGACAACCATAAGCAGCGCCTACTTTATGCGCACCGGTTGGAAAATATTTTCCTACAAGGGCATAAACTTTGGCTTCAATTCCGGTAATTTCTTTAGGAATTTCAATGTAGTTCACACCACCGAAAGCACCACCAAACTCTTTGGGTTCATTTTTCCAGGTAATTCTGAAAAGGTTAAGTGGATTCAAATCCCACAGCCCCACGTTTTTGAGTTGTTCCTTAATTTCATCCGGAATCAGTTCAGGATGTTTCATTTGTTCAAATGTAGGCAGAATAATGCCTTTTTCTTTAAAACGGCGAGCAGCTTTTGCTCTCACATCAGCGTTCTGCACCTTATCAATAATTTCTATCATGGTAAAAATTTTAGTCGATTTTTAAGATCGTGTTGAGAAAAATAGCTTGCAAAGATAAGGATTTAGTATAAAGTAGCAAGTATAAAGTTTAAAGTATACTTTCCACTATATTTGCAAAATGAAAGTTATTCGTCTGCGAACATATAGCGACTCCATAGAGGCCAATATTGCCAAGGCCAAGCTGCAGGGCGAAGGCATTGCCTGCTTTCTTACCAATGAGAATTTCAATGCACTGCAACCTGATTTTGGCAACAGAATAACAGGTGGAATTGACTTGATGATTAATGAAACAGACAAAGAACTGGCCTTAGAAATTCTCAATGATGTTGTGGAAGACGAATCATATAAATGTCCGCATTGTGGTTCAGATAGGGTCATTATCAGGTACGGAAAGAATGCTGTAAGCAGGTTCTTCCTTGTTTTGGGTAGTATTTTAATGGGAGCACCTATTAGACAATCATCAAACGAGTATTTCTGTCGCAGCTGCCGAAAGTCTTTTCCCCATCCGGAGGAAAAAGAGTAAATTTGCATATCAGAAGCAAAAGCCATGAAAAAAATTGCTGTTTTCCCGGGTTCGTTTGATCCGATTACCAAAGGTCATGAAAGTATAGTTCAAAGGGCTCTGCCACTATTCGATGAAATTATTATTGCCATAGGAGACAATGCTGACAAGAAAAGTTATTTCCCTTTGGAAAAAAGGTTGGAATGGCTGGATATTGTATTTAAAGACTTTCCTAATGTAAGGGTTGAATCATACAGTGGTTTAACTGTTGACTTTTGTGTTAAGAATAAGGCTGAATTTATTCTCAGGGGATTACGTACTTCGGCTGATTTCGAATTTGAGCGCAGGGTTGGACAGGTGAATAAATATATGAATCACAAGCTTGAAACAGTTTTCCTTCTCAGCAATGTTGAAGATACACCTATTAACTCTTCGGTAGTGCGGGAAATACACAATTATGGTGGTGACATAAGTCCGTTTATTCCTGAAAGAGTGGTAAAACAGATTCAAAACTGGCAATAAGTATTACTTTGTTTTCGTTTAGGTAAAGAGATGGGACGTATTATCAAAAGCACTATTATGAAAACCGTCATTTTTCTGGCTATTTTCTTTGCCATACTACCGTTGAGCCATGCACTGAAAACAAAACTTGAAGGAGTGGCTCCCGGAGCTGAAAACCTTAAGATCAGACTTTATATTTGGGACGATTTTATTACATACAAAGAAAGCCTTTTACTGCAAAGCGATATTGACAAAGACGGGAAATTCTCTTTTGAAATTGAACTGCATCGCGGAGAGGTGTTAACCGGTTTCTTTCGCATCATGAATTTCCAGAGTCCTGAAATATATATTGAAGCGGGAAAAGAATATTCTCTGGCTATTGATACTTTCGATTACAAAGATCCAAACAGGGTCTTTATTCCACACATGTCTAATATCGAACTTAAATACAAATTTATTGATGAAGACAGTAGCGATATCAATGCACTCATTAAAGCATTCAATATTGAATTCAATTCATTTTTTGTAAAAGAGCTGAATCTGGTTCCCGGCGTAAGACAGGTTGCTAAACGCCTGCCCAAATCAAAGATTGATAGTTTTGAGAGGGCCATGAATGAAAAATTCAAGTATGCTGATAATTTGTTTTTCTCTAATTATATGAAATATGCCATTGCTGAAATGCATTTGGGTTTCAGAACTTGTGGAATGGAGTGTATTTATGGAATGTACTTGTATCGAAAGCCAATATTATATGATAATATACAGTATATGACCTTTTTCTCACAATTTTACCAGGATTTCATTTTCACAGTTTCGAAAAAAATTCCGGGTAATGCCATTATGAGAAATATCAATCTGTATCCAAATCTGAATCATATACTGGACACACTGGGAAAAGACACACTGCTTAAAAATGAATTGATACGAGAGGCAGTATTATTGCTCAATATGCGTGATTGGTATGCCAACCCGTATATCAATAAAAAGAACTTACTAAAACTCATGCAGGATTATGCAAGAACAACTAAGTTTGATCTTCAGGCACGTATTGCAAAAAACATGATTTTCATGCTCACCCGTTTTCAGGAAGGGAAACTCGTTCCGGAATTCCACTTTGAAAATATCGATGGAGAAGTATTTACCAATGACTCCTTAAATAGCAAACCCACATATATTATGTTTTTCAATACCTGGAGCAAACCCTGTCTAAGTGAACTGCAAGCCATGGATCAGATTGAGAAACTTTGGGGCGACAGTGTGCGCTTTGTAGCTGTTAGTATGGATCAGGAACCGCTAAAGCTTTATTATTTCCTTGATGAACACAGTTTTTCATTTCCGGTGTTTCATTATGGAAACAATTACCTTCTGGAGGAAGAATTAAGTTTAAGGTCATTTCCACACTGCATGCTTATTGATGAAAACGAAAAATATATCATGCATACAGCATATTTGCCAAGTGAAGGAATACACGAATATTTCCAGAAGATGTATGCACCACCAGAAGAAAAAGAGATAGACTTAGGAAATTAATCAAGTGTATCGATTACAAGTTGGCGCAACGATGGATATAGTTGAGGAATCATGTCTTCAATCTCATTTTCAGGAATCCATCGAATTTCTGTAATTCCCTCCTCTGCCTGAGGTTTATAATTGTCGGGTTTAGAGCACATCATTGAGAACCAATGCGTTTCTTTTAAAATCCATTCCTTGCCAATGGTATAAACATGAAAAGTTGCAGGCAATCGTGAAATGATTGATAAGCCTCTAACACCTGTTTCCTCTTCTACTTCTCGTATTGCTGTTTGTTCCTCCGTTTCACCAGAATCAATTTTGCCCTTGGGTAAGTCCCAGTGATTGCGCCGGAATATCAGGAGCAAATCATTGGCATCGTTTCTTACCAAGCCACCGGCTGCAGTTACAATCTTCATACTCATGTAAAAATGTATGAAAAGTTTCTCTGCATCTGCTGTACAAAGTATGTATCTATCGTATTCTTTGACACGATCGAGTTCAGTTATAAGGTTCTGAATTTCTGATAATTCAGGATCCTGAATTACCTTCCCGGTTATGCCTGAAATACCGGCACAATCGGTAAATATCAACTCCTTATTTCTTAAAAAAACTTTATACATTTGCGCTATGATACTGAATGAAACAACCGCCCTGCAAACTGCTAAATTTCTATTGCAAATTAACGCAATTAAATTGAATCCCGCAAATCCATTTACATGGGCAAGCGGATGGAAATCACCAATTTATTGTGACAACCGAAAGATACTCTCATATCCGGAAGTTCGCTCAGATATACTCAATTTCTTTATTGAGCAAATTAATGCTGAATATCCGTATATTGATGCGATTGCCGGTGTTGCAACAGCAGGAATTCCTATGGCTACTCTGATAGCTGACAGAATGAATCTGCCTCTTGTTTATGTCCGTTCTTCATCTAAAGGACATGGACTGCAAAATCAAATTGAAGGCGTATTGCAGGAAGGCCAGAAGGTTGTTGTTATTGAAGATCTTGTGTCAACCGGAGGAAGCAGTTTACGTGCCGTTGATGCATTGCGCGATGCAAAAGCAAATGTGCTTGGAATGATGGCTATTTTCACATATGGATTTCCTAAAGCTGATGAGAATTTTGCAAATTCGAATTGCAAACTATTCACACTTAGCGATTACAGCTTCCTGATTAAGCAAGCACAAATAGATGGAATAGTTAGTGAAGATCAACTTGACTTACTTGGAGAATGGAGAAAATCACCTGATACCTGGGGGATATAATTATGGCAGAATTTGAAAGCAAAAAAGTAAAACTGAAAGAGCAACAAGCTGTAGTTGCAGAATTTTTAAGTGATTTCAGAAATTTCTCTGAACTCATGCCCGAGAATGTAAAAGACTGGGAAGCTGACCAGGACAGTTGCTCATTTACTGCGGATGGCGCCGGACAAGTTAAACTTAAATATACAGAGCGTACAAACGAATACATTGAAATTCAGCCCGATATGGCTATTCCGGTCAGTGGAGAGATTAAATTATTTGTAAAGATCAGAGATCTCGGTGCTGACTCTGAAGCAACAGTAGGTGTAGAGGCCACAATCCCACCCATGTTCAGAATGATGCTTAAAAGGCCTTTGCAAAATCTTCTGGAAATGTTGGCTACTGCACTGGAGAAGTACTATAATGGTTAATTATTAATTGTTAATGGTTAATTAGAGTGCATGAAGATGCCAATTAACCATTGGATCATTAACCATTAATAATTAAACCAAATATGATATTCATTAGTTTTGTTAGTAATATAACAAGCCTGCATTTATATTTGTAAAAAACTCAGAGATGACTGATTTTGCTGAATTACTGGAACAGAACTCTTATTCGAAGGAAGACATTGTACGCATATTAAATGCCAATGGGCGTGATGAAGAATTGCTGATACAAAAAGCACATAATCTCCGCATGTCAAATGTTGGAAACAAGGTGTACATGCGAGGGCTTATTGAAATATCGAATATATGCGGAAAGAACTGCTATTATTGCGGCATTCGCAAAGGAAATAAAAATGTAAACCGATACCTTCTAAGTGATAAAGAAGTATTAAAAGCTGCCGAATATGCATATGAAAACGATTTTGGATCTTTAGTCATTCAGGGAGGAGAGCTGGAGAGCGATGCCTGGACTTCACGCATTGAAAATCTGTTAAGAGAAATTAAAAATCTTTCAAATAATGAGCTGGGTATCACACTGTCATTAGGAGAACAGTCAGAAGACACATTCCGACGTTGGTTTGATGCCGGGGCACACCGATATTTGCTTCGTTTTGAAAGCAGCGATCACGATTTATATCATCGCATACATCCCAATGACGCGCTGCATTCATATAAAAGGCGTTTCGAAGCCATTGACCTTTTACGCAAATGCGGCTATCAGGTTGGAACCGGTGTTATGATAGGATTGCCCTGGCAAACTGCAGATGTCTTGGCAGAAGATCTGCTTCGTATGAAAGAGCTCGATATCGATATGTGTGGCATGGGACCATATGTTGAACATCACGATACGCCATTATACAAATACAAAGACGAGTTAATCCCGGTTGAAGAGCGTTTCAGACTGACCATAAAAATGATTGCAACCCTGCGTTTACTTATAAATGATATTAATATTGCCGGCACAACTGCTATGCAGACGATAGACCCGGAAGGGCGAGAAAAAGCATTTAAAGCAGGAGCCAATGTAGTAATGCCAAATATTACTCCTACACAATACAAAGACAGTTATTTGCTCTACGATAATAAACCAGGCACCAAGGACGAAAAAGAAGACAGCACTGAGAAAGTTATCCAAATCATTAAGGATACAGGTTTTGAACCGGGCATCGGGGTCTGGGGCGATTCACCACACTTTAAAAAAAGAGATTAATTATGGTAAAACACAAAGACCCAACGGAAAAACCTATTGCTGCAGACAATAAGCCATTAAAAATGAACCTTGAAGCAGGTAAATATTTCTGGTGTGCCTGTGGCCGCAGTAAAAAACAACCTTTTTGTGACGG
>PKSX01000188.1 GCA_002869435.1 Marinilabiliales bacterium
AAATAAACCTTCGAAATTTCATCAAGAGGCTTTCTTGTTCTTTCAGCTCTTGCTCTTTCCTGCATATCCTGAGGCAGATGCTTCACATCGCCAGGTACACCAAGTGCAAATACTACAATACTCTTTGAATTTTCATCTACGGAAAGTGTTTTCTCCAATAATTCTGAATCATATCCTCCCATCTGATGTATCTGATAGCCTTCAAGTAATGCCTGAGTCGTAAAATTTGCCATTGCAGCACCGGCATCATACATGAAATGACCATTGTATTTTCCACTTTTTGCAAGCTTGGTATTTCCTAATACTACACCCAAAACAGGGGCAGATTCGGTCCATACCTGATTATACTCAATCAAACTTTGATGAATAAGTTTGTATTCTTCACTTCCTTTAACAGCCAGGACAAACTGCCACGGTTGCTCATTATATGAAGATGGTGCCCAGCGGGCGGCTTCCAGCATTCTATTCAGGCCTTCTTCAGTAGGTTTAATCTCCGAAAATGCCATTGGGCTAAAGCGGGTCGATATTTCTTTTAATATTTTGTTCATTTTATTTCCTTTTTTATTAAACAAAACTAATTCATTTTGTTTTACAAATCCACTAAAATTGATTTATATCAGTTATTTAGAAATTTAATCGTTTAGATTCATTTCCTTCTCTACCAGTTTTTTCATTCTCCAGCAGGTCATCTGTCTGTGTCCGCTTTCATCAGCCAGAGTGTATGTGCTGATATTAGGATCATGCAAAACCCTGTGTACAATGTGAAAGGCTTCTTTAATATTTATTCTGCAATTATGAAAAAAGGTATGGCTGCGTGCAGATTCTTCGCTTTTACAGCGGGTACATCGTCTCGAAAAAGGTGTTTTCCCGGCACAATAATGCGTATTACCACATTTGCGGCACACGAATCCGTTCTTCCATTTTTGATCTGCCAGAAATTTCAAACATTTTTCCTCGTCTGAAAACTGGTTTTCAAACTGAACCTGCATAATATTTTCAAGAATCTTCAACATATCTTTTACAAAACTAATAAAAATAAGTGATACTATAACGATTTATTTTTATATCTTTGCAAACAAAAACAACGAGATGAAAAGAATTATGTATTTACTTATTGTCGTTAGCATCATTGCAGTTGCCTGTGGCAGCGGATCAGAGAAAAATGACAAGAACACTGATAATCCTCCTGTAAATCAGGAAGACCCTGCCGGAAAGGTTCATTATTTAAACACTCAAAACTTTGTGGATCAGATCTTCGATTTCAGAACCGAAACCGAATGGAAGTATAAGGGCAACAAGCCTGCCATTATTGATTTCTATGCCGATTGGTGTGGGCCGTGTAAACGTGTGGCTCCCATAATGGAAGAGCTTGCGAAAGAATATAAAGGTGAAATTGACATTTATAAGGTGGACACAGACAGAGAGCAGGAACTGGCTTCTGCCTTTGGCATTCAAAGCATCCCAAGCATAATGTTTATTCCATTAGATAAACAACCACATATGTATGTTGGTGCATTTCCAAAATCTGAGTATATTCGTATTATAAACGAGGTTTTTTATTCAGATAATAATTTAACAGAAGAAACACAAAACGAAGAATAAAATGGAACATTTAAGTGCAACAACCTTTAAAGAAAAGGTTTTTAATTACGACGTAAACAAAGAATGGAAGTTCGAAGGCGACTTGCCTTGTATCATTGATTTCTATGCCGATTGGTGTCAGCCATGTAAAATGGTTGCTCCGGTTTTAGAAGAACTACAAAAAGAATATGAAGGCAAAATTAACATTTACAAAGTAGATACCGAAAAGGAACAGGAACTGGCTATGGCATTTGGTATTCAGAGTATTCCGAGTTTACTTTTCTGCCCAAAGGATGACAAGCCTCAAATGGCTCAGGGCGCACTTCCAAAACAAAGCTTTGAACAAGCTATTGAAGAAGTATTGAAAGTTAAAAAATAAAACCATGAAAAAGTTTTTTACATTGATTTGTCTCGCTGTCAGTTTCTCACTGTTTGCGCAGACCACAATTCCGAATGCCGGTTTTGAAAACTGGACTTCACAAGGTTCATATGTGAATCCTGATTCCTGGGATAGTCCCAATGAAATCAGCTCCACACTTGGCATTGCAGTTGTAGAGCCGGAAAGTTCAATTGTCTATGAGGGCAGTTATTCAGCTAAAATCAGTGTAAAGAACTCCATTGGTGGTCCTTTGCCCGGTGTATTAACTCTTGGAGACTTTGATTTTAGTTTTATCACCATGACCGCTACAATTGATGGTGGCACACCTTTTACAGGGCGTCCTGACAGGTTCTCAGGCTGGTTTCAATACACTCCAAATAATAATGATGAGTGTTTCTTCGGTGTTATGCTTTTGAAAGAAAATGCCGGAAATTATGATACTGTTGGTACTGCCGGAGTGTTTATTAACCAGACTGTTCTTACCTGGACCTATTTCGACACCATTATTGATTACAGGACATCAGATACACCTACTCATTTAAACATCATTATCATGCCTTCAAACGAGGCTAATCCTCAGGTAAACAGCGTCATGCTGGTTGATGCCCTGGAGTTTCATTATACCAGTGATATAAATGAACATGGGAATTCAAATTTGAACATATATAATGATGGAAACTTCATTCATTTTCCAAATTTGGATAATAATGAAAAAACCATTCATATTTACGATCTTAATGGACGTTTGATAAAGGAAAGCGTGCAGACTGAAACAAAAATCTCTGTCGCTGACATGCCAGAAGGCATGTATATTATTAAACTTCAAAACAGTGAAGGGTCATATAGTGCAAAATTCATTCGATGATGAGAGTATTTTTTTTAATCATTCTGGCAACAAGTTTTCTTTCAGCAAATGCTCAGGAAGATAAATCTCCGGCTGATCGCAAAATTGTACTTAAAACAAACCCCTTTGGAGCTATGGCCAACATGATTCCTCTAAGTGCTGAGTATATGATTGGTGAGAACTTCAGCATTTCTGCGAATGGATATATCGTTAATTCCGAGAATGGCTCAGGAGCTTCTTATTTCAGGCAAAACGGTTATTCAATCGGTCCGGAATTCAGGTATTATTTTGCAGAAACCCAAAACAAAGGTCAGGTAAACAGAGTTTATCTTGGCGGGCAATACAGTTACGAAGATTTCACAAACAGAACACTTGATTTCTATGGAGACCCTATCAATGGATGGGCACATGGTACAGGAGGAGCACTTGTGGTTGGAAATCAATGGTTTTTTAAAAACAGGTTCACAGTTGATATTTTTCTTGGCCCTGCCTATACTGCTTATTATAAGAATGATGATTTTGAAACGAATCTTGCCAACGGCGGTTTTTTTATGGGCATTGTGGGGCCAAAGGTTACCGGAACCAAAGTAAAATTCGGTTTTAATATTGGTATTACTTTATAAAATAAAGTAAGCTGAAAGCAAAGAAGATGGGCAGTATCTGCTCATCTTTTTTTATTTTTGTCATAAATATGCTTCCAATGGAATTAATGATATTACTTGACTTTGCCTGGGGTGATCTGATCTGGATCATTATCGGAGGCTTATTGATGATTATTGGCCTCATCGGGTGCTTTGTACCCATCATTCCGGGACCACCCATCAGTTTTGCCGGTTTATGGATTCTGCAACTCATGAAAGAGCCGCCTTTCACAACAAAAGAACTCCTCATCTTTGCCGGAATTGCCATTCTGGTTACTGTTCTTGACTATATCGTTCCCATTGCCGGAGCTAAAAAGTACGGAGCTTCCAAAGCCGGTATTTGGGGCAGTACTTTGGGGCTGGTTTTTGCAATATTTTTTCCAATACTAGGACCACTTGGCATTATCGTTTTCCCGTTTGTTGGGGCACTCATCGGAGAATTAATTATTGGGAAAAAGTCGGGTAAAGCTCTTAAAGCGGCCTTTGGAACTTTTCTTGGCTTTCTAATGGGAACATTGCTTAAGCTGATTGCAAGCGGAGTGATGACATATTTCTTTATTCAACGTGCCTTCTGATGTCAGAAACCGAGAATTCAATTCTGATTCCCACCACCGTTTTCGGCCCTGTTGCTCTGTTTAGAGAAATATCATCGAACCATACATGCTATATTGAAAAATACGAAACCTACAGCAAACAAAGTTTCCGTAACCGATACGAAATTGCTGCACCCAATAAAATACAGGCATTAAGTATTCCGGTAATAAAAATCCATGGCAACCATACCAAAACCATTGATATTGAAATCGATTATAAGACCGATTGGATAGGTCAGCATTTGAAATCGCTTGAGACCGCATATAAATCAAGTCCTTTCCACATGTATTATATCGATTATATTGCCGAAGAATTCCAACGTAAATATCAGAAACTCTGGGATCTGAATGAAAACTTGCTCAAACTAATGTTAAAATGGTTAGATATTAACTGTGAGATTAAATACACAACAGAATTCAAACCGCAATATGTCCATTTGAATGATTACAGAGATGTCCTGCATCCCAAAAAAGGCTGGCATACAAAGAATTGTAAATCATACCCGCAGTGTTTCGATCATAAATACGGATTCAGACCAGGCTTGTCCATTCTCGATCTTTTGTTTAATTTAGGCCCTGAAAGCAGTCTGTTTTTGAAAAATAAACGCTACTAAAATGCACAAAGTAACAATCCCTGTAGTCCCTATGCGTATATCACCGTCGCATAAAGCAGAAATGAGCAACGAGCTTCTTTTTGGAGAGCTCGTGCAAGTACACGATCAGATAAATGAATGGGTAGAGGTTTCATGCGTAGATTATGACTATCGGGGGTGGATACTGGCAGATTCCCTTGAAGAATTCACTGGTAATCCTGGTGAAAAGCAATTGCTTTTTAGTGAATTTGGACATATTGAAGTAAATGGTATTCTTATGACCATCCCAAGAGGTTCAGTGATTAGAAAAGAAAGCATTATTGATGGTGATTTTCATTCCATTTCAGGTTTTTCATCTGAATCAGTGGTAAGCATTGCAAAACAATACTTGCAGGCACCATATCGCTGGGGTGGGCGCTCACCTTTGGGCCTTGATTGCTCAGGATATACACAAATTGTTTTTGGACTTGCCGGTATGCAAATACCAAGAGATGCATCTCAACAAGCAGAAATCGGCCAGAATGTTTCTTTTATTCAGGAAGCACAGAAAGGAAATCTTGCATTCTTTGGTGAAAATGATGAAAGCATTACTCATGTTGGAATATTACTCGATAACGGGCAAATCATTCATGCTTCAGGCAGAGTACGTATCGATAAAATAGATCATCAGGGCATTATAAACAGTGAATCAGGTAAATACTCTCACCGGCTTCGTCTCATAAAAAGACTTTCATAATAATTCCCACACCATTTATTTTTGTATATTTATGGTTCATTAAATAATAACTAATGAAAAAATTAGCTTTAGTCCTTTTCTTTGCTGCAATCATTTCCTTTACATATGCACAAAAAATCAGCAATATTGATTTTGACTATGTTAAAGAAGAAACCACCAAAAAGAAATCAGACAACTATTACCCCAAATTACTTGAAAGGTACAATGCATACGATACCACATTTACCGAAGAGGAGTATATGTTTTTATACTATGGCTATACATTTACAGATAATTATAGCCCTTATGGCACCCACGAATCTCAGGAGGAGTTTCTACAATTGTATTACGAAGAAGAATTCACTTCAGCTATACCCCTTGGAAAACTAATACTGGAAGATAATCCGGTTCACCTGAAAATCATATTCAAAATGCTGGTGTGCTATTATGCACTTGATATGCTTGATACTGCAAGGATATACGCAAAAAGATATTATGGTTTATTAAGTGCAATTTACGACAGCGGTGATGGTTTTAGTGTTGAAACAGCCTGGGTGGTCATTCGGGTAAGTGATGAATATGAAATACTCTCAGATCTTGAATTAGACATGTTGGAGCAAGCTCTGCTTGAAGGACCAACAGACATGCTGACGCTAAAAACAGAAGACCAAAAATACGATCCGCCGGTTGAAGAATTATATTTCAATGTTGCTAAACCTTTTGAAGGGATGAGTAAGATGTTTGGGGAGTAAATTAGAAACTTCAATTTATTTTTCTTAGCAACCAATTGCTTCTTTTTTTGTCATCTAAGCATGAAAAAGATAGTAATATTACTTGGAATTGTGGCATTCTTTTCCTTTTTTAGGCTCAATGCTCAAACGATTTATTATTGGGATACTCTAGACTTTGAGACCCCATATCCATATTTATCAATAGATACTGCATCTGAAAATCTATGGCAAATTGGGGAACCACAAAAAACCATTTTTAATTCTGCATTTGCCGGTACACATGCGATTGTTACAGATACTTTACTCAATTACCCGATTAACAACACCAGTGAATTTATAATAGCGTTTGGAGATTTTAATTTCTCAGGCTTTTACCCAATGGTAGTATTTTTTGAGATTATACACAAATATGATACAGATACGCTGAAAGATGGTGGATTCATAAGCATTTCTTTTGATATGGGACAAACCTGGACCAATATCATTGAAGATTACAGTAGCATTGCAGTTACACCTGCTGATACAGTTTACGGTTCTGAAAACCTATACAATTCAGGGGATACTCTCTTCAACGGAGAATTTGGTTTTAGTGGCAGAAATAATGGCTGGGATACATGCTGGTTCACATGGCATGGCTGGCTTCTTAGAGACAATATGAATTTCTCCGATACAGCCTTACTGAAATTCAGTTTCATCTCCGATGGTATTGATACCGGAAAAGAAGGCTGGATGATCGACAATATT
>PKSX01000124.1 GCA_002869435.1 Marinilabiliales bacterium
TTCCTTCTCGTATTTTTTCATTGCAAATTCATTTCTTAAATCATCAATTGCCTCTTTAATACTTGACAGAACTATGAAATAATCTGCAAACACAATATCGTCAGACACCATTAACCTTATTATGTAATCTGTATTGTGTGAGATTTTTTCCTTTACTAAATTTTTAACTTGATTAGGCATCATTAAAGAGTCATTGATAAAACAACCCGATTCTAGTTGCTGAATATCAATAATATTTTGATATGTATATGTATCCTCATATGCTTCTTTCAAACTCAACCTTTCATTGCTCCAATCTGGCAATTTGATGGGAAATGCGAAGTTATGATAACACTTTTTATCAAGTTTTCGATCGTTAGGAGCCACAGCATAAGCAATATTTACAGCACCCTGATTTGACAATTCCTGCTTTAATTGATGTACAAATTCCATTTTCACGGCTTTGTGTATATGCAGCTGATAGATTATATACTGTCTGTCAATTTCATTCCTCATTGATCTCCATTCCTGAATCTTTGTATGCAACATATCCAGTCTTATTTCCTCATCATCAACAACAAGAATTGGTGCAGAATTGTCAGGTGATTCTTTTTCCTTAACAAGATAAATGTTTTCAATAAGATTTAGACGATCCAACCTTTCATAACAACTTGATTCAGGCAACTCAAGATCATAATTAAAATCTATATTCTTTTGAAGAACAGTTTGATTTATTGCCTTATAATCAATTAAATTAACTCTAGATAAGCCAAATGCCACAATACAGACCAATACAAATGAATACAGCATCCATTTCAAACTTTGTTTATACACAATACGTATTGTTGTCCAGGTCTGAAAAAACAGAACAATAACCATTAAAATGAATAAATAGTTGTAATCGGGATAAAAGCTGAAGCTATAAAACCCACTATTAAAAACAAGCCCAAAAAGAAATGCAAAAAGAATCGCCAATTTTGAAAACCAACTTAAAAAATACCAGTTTAATACACGCTGATCATTTACTATAGATAGTCTTCTGAAATTTCGTTTCCAAAAAAATTTCTTAGGTCTGTCAAAATAGAAAGTTAAAATTACAGATTGGGCAAAAATTACCGAGATAAAAGCATAAATCAGATTATAAAAATGAACTTCCTTATCAGATAGCACCCACAAGTCATGAGTGTCAGTAACTGACATGAACCGTAAGCCTTCCC
This sequence comes from Marinilabiliales bacterium, assembly GCA_002869435.1. Lineage (GTDB taxonomy): Bacteria > Bacteroidota > Bacteroidia > Bacteroidales > DTU049 > BM518. Next base: position 1,197 of record PKSX01000124.1, read on the forward strand.
TCATCACGTATAAAAAGGAATAGAAGGAAAAAGCAAATAATAATCCTAATACAACACCGAAAACAATCTTGTTACGCGAAATTGTTATTTCATCCTTATGCAGATATTTCTTTTCAAGGGTCATTATACTAAATGTATTTATAAGATTATCTTTTGCAAAATACGAAAAAATGAATTTTGGGGTAAATGTTTTCGTCACAATTTTCATGCGGCACAAAAGACTTTTGGCTGACGCACTCAGATCAGCCCCGGTGTCAGATCTGCAGGCTGATGCAGAGAGGTCAGCCCAAATCTGTGATCTTACTAGAGATATCAATACATCAGCGAGATCTGCGCTATCTGCGGGAGGAAAACAGAGCAAGTGTGAATGCGAGAGCGAATATTCCTCTGTGCCCTTAATTCTTGGTGTTCTTCGTGTCCTTCGCGGGAAATCTCATATCACTACCCTATTTCAAATACCGCACATAATACACATTCACACAATTGCCGCCGCCCACACCCGGGTGCGCCTGCGATGTGGAAATAAGCAGGTAATTATTTTTGCGTAATGCTAGACCTACCGGAAATGAATCGGCTTTTATTTCAGTAATTTTCACCATGTCTTTGGCACGAATCACTACTATTTTGCTTTCGTTGTTAACGGCTACAAAAATGTATTTTTCATCATCGCTTACTTCAATAGTACGTGCACCGATTCCGGCATAAGCTTCTTTCCATTTAGTGTACTGACCTTTCACTTTCTCTTCATCCAAAGCAAATTCAAGAAAATCATCAATGGGTGTTTTCTGAATATAGCCTGTGCGATTACTACTCAGATACAGATATTTTTCGGTCACCACCAAATGCCTTACATTTGGGCGCATGCCAAATACGGTACTCACATATTCCATTTTCTTCATGTCGAAAACGGCAATTCCGCCACCGCCCATACGGCCTACCAGCAAATATTTACTATCCTTGGTAAAAACGGTCCCGCGCAAACAGTATCCACATTGTGAATCACGATTTATATGGCCGGTATTTTGTGCAGCAGTAAACTGAGCCTGATATCCAACAATAAAATGGTCCACAAATTTGAAATCCTTATAATCATCTGATGAGATGTCCACTATTCCAATGGTATTATCGCCCCAGTGTGTAACTGCAAGATATTTCCCATCCGGTGAACCCGCAATCATTTTAGGCAGTGGTCCTGTGGGCATTACCCTTACCACTTCATCCTTATCGGTATCAATAATAGCCATTGCAGAAGGTTCCATTGCATTAGGATCGTAACTGCGGCGGTAATAGGTAACCCAAAGATATTTGCCTCCATGAGTTAAGGTACACTCTACCGGTTTTCCTTTAAAAATATTCGGGGTAGGTCTTTCCTGCAGAAAATGGTAATTCAGCACATTTGTTTCCTGAAACAGGCCTGCATCTTCTTTACCAAAATCGTGGTGAATACTCTTTATCTTCTGAAAGTTTTTCATGCTGAAGACGACTGTCATATAACCTTCGAGACTGTTTACATAAAACTTTCCTTTTTCTTCCAGAAAAACAGCAGATTTAGGAGAGATAATATCGGGCTCAATAATATCATAAGATTCATCGTTGGGCGTTCCCCAATTGTGAATTTTAGCAATCAGCGTGAGCTTTATTTCATCATTATCGGGTTTGGATGTTCGTCCCAGCGGAGGATGAACAACCTGTGAAAATAGCTGAAAACCAATAGACAAAAACAGAGCAAAGAGTAAAGATTTCATAAGACAATGCGGTTTAGAATACTCAACAAAGTTAAAGTTTGTTTTGGAATAAAAAACATATTGAATACATACTTATTAAACAACCACTTTTGACTTTTTTACTTTTTACTTTTTCAATTTTACATAAGTCATTTGATTTTTATCGTACATTTGCCTCCGACAATTGGTTCAATTGATTAAAAGGGAACAGGGTGAAAATCCCTGACTATCCCCGTAGCTGTGAGTTCCAAACTCGTTTTGACCAAAATGCCACTGTTACGCATCTGCGTCATGGGAAGGCGGCCAAAACAGGAACAAGTCAGAAGACCTGCCAGGTGTCACTGTATTCTGAGCTTCGGGAGAAAGCTATGAACTGGCCATACCAGCCTATTTATTATTCCCCTTGAGTTTTGGAGATCAAAAAACTGAATGAGAATTCAGAAAAGAATTATTGATTAACCAAAACTTGAACAATGAAAAAACTTACACTTTTGCTGGCTTTCGTGAGTCTGAACATTCTAGTATTTGCACAGGGCCCATACGACCCACCTGCAGGGCAAGCCGGATCGGAAGCTATTTCCAAAGATTCCTCAGCCATTCAATCATGGGCAACAGGTATTGAAATCCACAAGGGATACATTCAAATATCCAATCCGAACCTTTGGAATCAGGGCTCCAATTATGCCTCTTTCGGTACTGCATCAAATGCGCTTTTTGAAGCCGAAGGAAACTCAAACGACATTGTAAGCATGGGCGACAGCGGAGTAGCAACACTTACTTTTGCATATCCCATTGTTAACGGGCCGGGAAAAGACTTTGTGGTTTTCGAAAACAGCTTCAGCGACACCTATCTCGAACTTGGTTTTGTTGAAGTGAGTTCAGACGGAGAACATTTTGCAAGATTTCCTGCTCACTCTCTTACGCAATACACTATGCAGATTGGCGCTTTCGGGAGTGTTTATGCCTCTGAAATAGATGGCTTTGCAGGCAAATACCGACAGGGATATGGAGTCGGATTTGATCTTGACTCGCTTGCAGACACCACCAATATCGACATGAATAATATTCGATTTGTTCGCATTATTGACTGCATTGGAGCTGTTGACACCACACACAGCACATACGATGCATACGGCAACATAGTCAATGACCCCTTCCCCACACCCTTCTGGAATTCAGGTTTTGACCTCGACGGTGTGGGTGTGATCAATCAGGGTATTGTAGCATACGAAATTTCAGAAACAGATGAACTCCCGCTGGGTTTTGATTCCTTCTGGAACGGCTCAGACCTTAGTGGTGGATTCAGTAGTGGAATTGCATATTTTCCGAATTTCTACGACACTGCCTATTATAGCTGGTCAGGATTTTCATATTCAAACATGCGTGATGACTCCACCATTGGATACGCAAATCAATATAGTGCCATTTCGGCCGGTGGAATGTATGCGCCCGATTCCGGTGGTACCAATTATGTGGTTTCATGGGTTTCACCCGACTGGATGTCGCCCACATTTGATCCGCTTGCAAACGAAGTATCGTGGACAGATACCAGCCAACATATTGTAAGCGGATTCTACGTCACCAATTCCACCTGGGCCTATTTAGCCATGCTCAATGGCGATGGTGTTTCCAAGCAATTTGGTGGCACCAGTGGTAATGACCCTGATTATTACAAACTACTCATTTATGGTGAAAGAGCAGACAGCAGCATAACCGATACCGTCGAGTTTTTTCTCGCTGATTATCGCTTTTCCAACAACGATAATGATTATATCATAGATAGCTGGACATGGGTTGATCTGTATAAACTGGGTGAAGTAAAAAAACTCTATTTCAGTGTAGCCTCAAGCGATGTAGGTACATACGGCATCAATACCCCCACCTATTTCTGTATGGACAATCTAATGGTATATCCGGCTAATTTCAGCTCTGACATTGCTGAAAGTAACCACTCCATTGATTTTACTGTATACCCCAATCCATCAAATGGCCTGTTTAAAATTCATAGTGGCGAAAACAATAACTACGATGTTTTTGTATATGACCTGAGCGGAAGAATGGCAACACATCTATCGGATGTAAGCGATCAGCATTATTTTGATTTTAGCCACCTGGATGCAGGCATGTATATTATGCAGTTAATTAATGATGATTTTTCAGGATCTGCACAAATAATTATTGAATAAATTGCGTTTTAAAGCACTTCTGATATTAAGCACTCTGTGTTTTTCGGGCTTTGCTCAGGAAAACAAAGACACCATCAGGATAAGAGAAGTTATTATAACTGACCAAATGCTTTTTAATCCTGAGCAGGCCGGAATGCAAGTTCGCACTACCGATTCCATTGTGCTGCAGAACAAGCAGGGACAAGCTTTATCGGAACTGCTATCGGAAAACACAAGTGTTTACATCAAAAACTTCTCATATGGCAGTCTTGCTACTGCCTCTTTTCGCGGAACGGCTGCTTCTCACACACGGGTGGAATGGAACGAACTACCCATTAACTCACCCATGCTGGGTATGGTGGATTTTTCTCTGATTCCTGTTAACCTGATTGATGAAATTTCGATACATGAAGGGTCATCCTCTATTACACAGTCAAGTGGCGGGCTTGGTGGTGCTATTGAACTTAAAAATAAGGCTAACTGGAGTAACAGGCTTTCACTGGAATATACCCAAGGCATTGGAAGCTTCCATAACGATCGCGAATATTTTAAACTGGAAACAGGAAACAGGACGTTCCAATCTAAAACCCGTATATTCAGAATCTCAGCATTGAATGATTTCACATTCATCAATAAAAGCATTGGTGAAATTGATCCAATTTCAGGGGAGATTATTCATCCGCTCGACACCAATACCAATGGAGGCTTTTTTTCACATGGTATTATGCAGGAGTTTTATAAGCAGATCAATGAACGAAATATAGTGAGTTTGCAATACTGGGGGCAAAAATCGGAAAGAAATTTGCCACGAATTTCATCGTACGAAGGCCCCGATAACAGTTCTGTAAATTCATACCATGAAGAAAGTCATCGTGTTGCCTTTTCCTGGAAACGATTTACGGGCATTTCGCATAGCAGCTATAATGCAGCTTTCGAATACCTTGATATACTGTATACACTTGATAATGAGGTCCCGGGTCTTGGGGTTGTACCGGTCAATAATTCTGGCAGTAACTCACTTCGCTTTTTGCAAAGTATTTCGCATTTGAGAACCCTGACAGAAAACACTGAATACTCTGTGGAATTACATCACCAATATATAGTTGTATCAAGCATGGACACTGTCTCACTGCAGGGGTATCAAAAAAGTATTAATACCATCTCCCTTCGTAATTCCCTCTTCAGGAGTTTTGGGAAAAAAGTAAATGCCGCATTGATAATTCGCAGTGAATTACACGGAGAAAATACCAGACCACTTATACCTTTCTTAGGAATTGATTACAAACCATCTGACAGTTTGCCGCTGGTTTTAAAACTATCAGCTGCATCAAACTTTCATTTCCCCGAATTGAATGATTTATACTGGACACCGGGAGGTAATCCGCATCTTGAACCTGAACACGGGATTTCAATTGAAGGTGGCCTTCATTATTTCTATAAAAGAAAAAAACTGACTATTGAACCGGTTTTAAGTGTGTGGCAAAGCAATATCAGCAATTGGATTATTTGGCTACCCTCGGTTCAGGGATATTGGGAACCTCAAAATATCAGTGAGGTAAAAACAAATGGTATCCAACTATGCATTAAAGCTGCTTATGACCATAGTAATTTCCGACTACTTGCAAACGTGAATTACAGTTTTGGAAACAGTTTGAACATGGGTGACACTACCACATGGGGTTCCGAGGCCTATGGAAAACAACTCAGTTTCATCCCGAAACAGGCAGCAAATGCATTCGTTCAGGCAAGCTGGAAGGGGTTTTTTATCAATTATTCTCACAACCATTATGGAGAGCGGTTTACAAGCAGCAGCAATGAACCGGGTCGAAGATTTGTGTTTTACCCATATTTCATGAATAATATTGCTCTCGGGAAAAAACTGAATTATCAGAACTTTCAAGCCATTGCAGAGTTAAAGGTCAATAATCTCTTCAATGAAACATACCATAGCCTGTTAATACAACCCATGCCTGAGAGAAATTTTCTGTTTATGCTCAGATTGAAATACACATTGCCATGCAAAAACTAAGATATACTATATTGATTGTTTTTGTATTCATGCTGGTTTCATCATGCATGCATGACGAAGAATTATGGCAACAGGATCCGCTGAATCTAGAAAATCTAAGCAACAGAGGTGTTTTCATTATCAATGAAGGGAATTTCATGTATGACAATGCCTCACTAAGTTATTATGATATTGAGAATGACACGATGTATAATGATGTGTTTTTCAACGCCAATGCCTTGCCACTAGGCGATGTGGCCATCAGTATGCAAATTCATGGTGATTTGGCTTATATCGTTGTAAATAACAGCGGGAAAATATACATTATTAATAAAAATAACTTCAGTTATGAAGGCAAAATTACAGGCTTAACATCACCTCGATATATTCATTTTATAAGTGACGAAAAAGCATATGTGAGCGATCTATATGCCCGTGCCATCACCATTGTAAATCCGCAGACACAGTCAATTACAGGATATATTGATTTGAATAACGGAGAATCTCAGTACTACCAGCACCCTACCGAAGAAATGATTCAGGTGGGACAATATGTATTTGTGAATTGCTGGAGCTATGACAATAAGATTTTGGTCATTGATTCGCAAACAGATGCACTTGTTGATTCCATAACAGTAGGAATTCAGCCAAGGTCTATGGCTCTTGACAAAAACAATAATCTCTGGGCAGGCTGCGACGGAGGTTTTCAGGGAAGCACTTATGGTTATGAAGAAGCCAGTCTGATCAAAATTAACACGAGTACTTTTCAGGTGGAAGATACCTGGACTTTTGATCTCGAAGATGATATTGGAAGGTTATGCATGAACGGGAATAGAGACACATTGTTCTTTCTAAATAAAGATGTGTATTGTTTTCCGGTTGAATCTTCAGGAGCACCGCAGGTTCTAATACAATCACCTTATCAAAGCAGTTTCACAGGATTTAATGGTATTGGGGTTGATCCGCTCAGCTCTGAAATTTATGTGGCTGATGCCAAAGATTTTAATCAGTCGGGCAGAATTATAAAATACAATCCAGATGCTCTTCCAGTTGATACACTTAATTGTGGTGTAATACCATCGTATTTTCTTTTCACACACTATTGATGCCTGATCTACAGCACATATTTATGAAATGTTTTGTGGCATTGTGTTTGTGCAAAAGCAGTAAATGAAAATATATGAGGACAACTTTCACAATTCTTGTTTTTCTCTTCTCAATAGGATATTTAAATGCACAAATCTATGTCTACGAAGGGAAATCAAGCTTCAGCAGCGATATCATCTATAACCTGAAAAATTCAAAAGTGTATAAAAAGAGGTCTTCTTTTTCGAGTGATATTGTGTGCAATATTCAGGGAAACAAGATTTATAAAGGTAGAAGCAGTTTTTCATCCGACGTGATATACACTATTGAAGATGGCAATGTCTACAAAGGGAACTCATCATTCAGAAGTGATATTGTTTTCAGTATAAAAGATGGTCAGATATTCGAAGGCTCTTCAACTTTTCAAAGTGATGTTATTGCCACCATTCGGGATGGAAAAGTATATAGTGGACGATCAAGTTTTTCCAGTGATATATTGTTCACGATCGATGGCTATGTAACCCTAATAGAGTTTGTGGCAATCTGGCATGCAGTAAATTACTGCTATTAAAAACCCCAGTTTTGAGATACTAATTTCCAATTCCTAATTCCTGTCAAACGTATTCGAATAATCTACATTACAAATATTTTCTATTGCGCTCTGATATATTTTTACGAAATTTGTTTTCGAAATTATTAACCTGAAAACGAAAAACATAAGTATGGAAAACTTATCGTCAATGATAGCCCCCGGTGTTGTATTCGGAGAAGATCTGAAGAAATTATTTGAATATGCCAAAACCAATGAATTTGCGCTTCCCGCTGTTAATGTGGTAGGCAGCGACAGCATAAATGCTGTTCTTGAAGCAGCAAAAGAAGCGAAATCACCTATAATTGTACAATTTTCAAATGGTGGCGGGCAGTTTAACGCTGGAAAAGGGCTGGATAACAGCGATTATAAAGCAAGTATTGCGGGAGCGATTGCAGGTGCTGAGCACGTACATCGCATTTCTGAACTATATGGAGTTCCTGTAATAATCCATACTGATCATGCTGCAAAGAAACTTCTTCCCTGGATTGATGGCCTTCTTGATGAAGGGGAAAAACACTTTGAAAGAACAGGAAAACCATTATTTAGCAGTCACATGCTTGATTTGAGTGAGGAAACACTTGAGGAAAACATTGACATCTGTAAGAAGTACCTGACCCGTATGGCCAAAATAGGCATGACACTTGAGATTGAACTTGGCGTAACTGGTGGCGAAGAAGATGGTGTTGATAACACCGACATTGACAATTCTAAACTATATACCCAACCTGAGCACGTTGCATTTGCTTATGAAGAATTAAGTAAAATCAGTCCTAATTTCACAGTAGCAGCATCCTTTGGAAATGTGCACGGAGTATATAAGCCGGGGAATGTACATCTACAGCCTAAAATTTTGAAAAACAGCCAGGAGTATATCCGTGATAAATATAATCTGACCGAAAATAAACCTGTTGATTTTGTATTTCATGGCGGCAGCGGATCAGAGAAAAATGACATCAGGGAAGCTATAGGATACGGCGTAATTAAAATGAATATCGATACAGATACCCAATGGGCCTTCTGGGATGGGGTTCATAATTATTACAAAGAGAAAAAAGATTATCTGCAGGCACAGATTGGGAACCCGGAAGGTGCTGACAAGCCAAATAAAAAAATGTACGACCCTCGCGTTTGGCTTCGTGAAGGTGAAAAATCAATGGTGAAAAGATTGCTCGAGGCATATGATGACTTAAACGCATTAAATCGCTATCAATAATGATTCGTCCCGATATTGACGTTGAAGAGCTCATTGAAGTGAAACCTGAAGCTGTAGATTATCTGCGCAAAAAAGGGATTGTATGTGTACTTTGTGGAGAACCGGTATGGGGTACTCTTGAGGAACTTGCCACAGAAAAAGGTTTTTCCAAAAGCGAAATAGATCAGATTATAAACGAGCTAAATGCATTACCTTTAAAATAACAGGGAGCTATGAAACTCGATAATTTTAAATCCTTTCTGGGAATCAGCTATGGTGATACCATTGACAAAGCAATTGAGGTTTTTGGTAATCCCAACGACGAATACCGTAATGAAGAAAATCATTACTGTGTTTACTATTATCATTTTGAGAAAGATGATGTCTTATCCATAAGCTATAATAAAGAAAACAATCTCATTGAAAGCATGTTTCTGGGACAAAGACACACCCAAAGTACGCTGGGATGGTTAAGAATGAAGCAAATCGAGGATGAAAAATCATCGTTTCTGGGGCTTCATATTGATGAAATCATAGATGTTCTGGGCGTTCCAACTGAAGAAGAAGTCAATGATTTTGTATACAAGGGCGATAAAATAGAAATAGATTTCAACTGCCCTGAAGAAAATGATTTTTTCTGCCAGCGCATTTTGCTGAACTGGTATTTCTAATATTGAATTTATTCCTTAATAAGGGTGGTTTTTTCAATGCCGCCCTTTTCTGTTTGCACAACTAGAATATAGGTCCCGGGATTCAGAAAACTGACATCAAAAACAAGAGCATTTTCCCCTCGCATCAGTTCAGCATTTTCTTGCAAAACCAGTTTCCCAAACATATCCTGAATATAAACAATGGCCCCTTCATCTAGAGCAGTGGTAACAACAATATTCAGATTATCTGCAACCGGGTTCGGCTGAATAGACAAATCCGAAAGCCCTTCAAAAGATATACAATCGCTAGTTGCAAGCGGAGAATATGCCTGCTTTCCATTGAAATCGAGTTGTTTCAAACGGTAATAATATAAGTTATCACTCCCCTGAGGATCCAGATAACTATACTCTATCATCTCGTTGCTGTTTCCGGCTCCGGGAATAATTGCAATAGTTTTCCAGTTTCTCAGATCAGCAGAACGTTCAATTTCAAACTGCATATTGTTCTGTTCAGAAGCAGTAGACCACAATAATTTTGATCCCTCGTTAGTACATTCAGCAGTGAAAGAAATTAACTCTACCGGCAAAGTTGACGCATCATAGAAATATACGGTATAATCCTCTGCCTGCCCATATGTTGAGGTGTTACAGGCATCTGTTGGTGAACTATTGTATTTTGACACAACTCTTAATCGTAACCCTGTATTCATCACCACTCCACCTGAAGGAGTTGTGAAAGAAAGTGTACGATAACCAGCTTGATTTGCAGGGAAAGATGCAATTTCCTCACCTGCTCCAAAATTACCATCATTGTTGTAATCTATATATACTTTTGCCGCTTCATCATTATAAACCCCTGTTTGAACACTGACATTATACATTGTATTTAAATCAAGATTAGTAAACGCACTGCAGGTATAATCATGATATTCACCATCATCATTAGGAGTAGGGTAATTTATGTTTTCCAACTCAAAAGTAAACAAACCAATACCATAAGTATTTCCAAGATTACTATTCCCTGAAAAAGAGCAACCTGTGCAAGGTGTTGGTGCTCCACTCATAACAAGAATTAGATTATTCTTTGTCACACTTGCAGCTCCACCATCAATTTCAAGTTCGACTGAATACAATCCATCTGTATTGTATAAATGAGACGGATTCTGAGTTGTATAATCTGTTGACCCATCATTATCAATGTCCCACGCCCAGTCACTATTAGGCTTAATACTTGCATCTGTGAACTGCACATTTAAACTACCGGTACAGGAAATCTTTGGATTGGCAATAAAATCTGCTGAAGGTGTGGACACAAATATATCAGTAGTAAATAATCCACGTCCGTGAGTTGCCACAACCACAACATCATCAACCGGTCTTAATTCAAGCATATCACATCTTGTATTGGCTAAACCGGTGTTGCTTGGGCCATAGGTTGGTGCATTTGATGTTCCCGGCTGAAAATTATCGGTGCTCCACACTCCAAGTTCTGTAGCACAAAGCACATCGTTTCTGTCGTTGGGGTTGTAAATTGCCCAACGAATTGGCATATCGGGAAGATTCCCTTCCTTATTATACCAATTTGTGCCACCGTCAGTAGTTTCCCATACAGATACTACACCGTAATTAGAGTATGTAACCAGCAATTGATTATCATTGGCTCCTACATCAATAGAACTTACCCAGCCTGTTGCGGTTATGGGTATTGTACCATTATCGATACGTGTATATGTTGGGCTGCCACTGGCATTAGTCATCTTATATACCCGGCCATTTTCAACACCAATAAATACCACATCATTATAGGGACTCACCTTAAAAGCTGAAGCCTGAGCACCACCAAACGATACAGCAAGTGCTCCGGCTGAAGGACTACCATCAATATTTGTGATTCTTACTAACCCATCATTATTATATGCTGAATACAGAATCTTCCTCTGGCTGTCATAATCAGAGGGATTAATGAAATGGCCTGTACTGGAACTTAATAGCGTATTAAACGTATTTCCTCCATCCTGTGAGTAATATAGATTATTATATACGTATGCAGTAATTTGTATATCAGGGTTAAGAGCGTCAATATGACAAAATGCACCATCGCCGCCAGTAACTTCCGTTGTACTGTTCACACCGGCTTGAGTGAATTGTTGAGACCCATTATCCTGAGCACCAGCTAAGAAATAATGACTATTTATTTCATTTTTTGTAGCACATGCATAAAACTGAGTAATATTAAATCCCGAATTCTTATCAGAAAAAGTAGGATTAGATGCCGAATTTCCTGCATCAGTGCTGAAATGTACTCCACCATCATTCCCAAATATTACTTCATTTGGGCTACCTGGTCTGAACTCAATTGCATGCTGATCGGCATGCACATAAGGTTCTCCAAAACCACCATACCAATGCGAGATTCCCGTCCAGGAAGACCCTCCATTGGTCGTTCGGTGTAAATCAATACCACCTGCTATAACCAGGTTTGGATCTGTTGGATGAACATCAAGAATAAGATCGTACCACGCCTGAGCTCTTGTGAAGTGGTTCCCAGTACCATCGACCATTAATGGAATTGTAATATTTGACCATGAAGAACCGCCATTTGTACTTCTCATAAACCAACCTATATCATTATTCCCGCTTCCACCTTCAGCAACTGCATAAATAGTGGTTGTTGCAGTTGTTGCGCCCGTTGAAGGGGCAATAGCAAGCTCAATTCGAGTTGAACCCACAGTAGATGTAATATCGGTCCAATTATTCCCTCCATCAGTTGAACGATAAATATGTCCTTCATTACTCATTAGCCCACAGGTGGCATAAATATCATCGTTTTGAGCAATTTCAATATCAGCTCCCCAATCATAAACATTGGTATTTGCTGTAACTCCAATTCCGGAATATGGAGCCAGAACCTTTGTCCATGTAGATCCACCATCTGTAGAACGGTATATTACTCCCCGGTTGATATAATATCCTCTGAATGCAGCAAAAATGACACCCGATGAATTCACCTCAATATCATTAACATAATAGAAATTTGATGTTCCAGGATATGCTACTGGGACAGTAGTTGCTAGCTGAGACCATGTGGTTCCTCCGTCGCTTGTTTTCCATATTCCATCTCCAATAATTGCGTCTGCATTAAAGAAGCCTTCACCTGTGCCAACATAAAACTCTTGTGTATTGGCCGGATTATAGGCAATACATGAGACCGCAAGATTGCTCCAAAAATCATCTACTTTAATCCACGACGGGGAAGCAACCGTAATATCATCGGTATACCAAAGCCCGCCTGCAACTCCACCTGACCAAACCTTTTTATTGGTTCCATCATTAGGGTCAAACATAAGTGCTCTCGATCGTCCTCCAACATTATCAGGACCACGTTCAGTCCAAGTCACACCTGATATTGCAGCTTTATCATTTATCATTTCCCACATTTCATCAGACGCCTTTTTCAGTCTGCTGTATGGTACATAACCCAATGCAGGATCAACTGTCTTAAAGAAATCTAACTGAGCAGAAAGATCAGGCCGATCTGCTTTAGGGATTTCCTTCCACTCTTCATCCGTTTTATGTGGTGTCTTTGAATATGGATGATTTGCCAGAAAATACTCCCAGTTCTGTCTCTGAATGATGTAATCTGGCAGAATTTCTATTTCATTCTTGTCAGATTTAACAAAGACGCCCTTCAATGATTCCTTCTTTAGTGTAATTTGTATACTCTTAGTTTCTGAAAACTGATAGTCTTCATCTGCTTTTTGATTCAAATTCACAAAAAACAAAGAAACAAGAAACACAGACATACCTATGGCTGTAAGCAAAATTCTTATATTAAGCTTTTGCATATCCCCATTAATCTTTAAATTGTTCATTGAACAAAGCCAATAAACAAGGTTAATCCACTCTTTTTCTAAACACTAATATACTGCATTTAAAATGCATAATCAAGTGCAGATACATTAATAAGACAGAATAAAACAAAAAAGGGTTGCCTTATTGACAACCCTTTAACAAGATTAAGTATTACTTATCTATCTAATATCCAGTTCCTGAATTATATTCGTTGCTTCTGCGTATTTCTCAACAATGAAGAGAATATAACGAATATCGGTACTAATTGTACGGGTTTGTTCAGGCACATAACTTAAACTCGATGCTGTAGCTTCCCAGTTAATATCGAAAACAATACCAACCAGTTCGCCTTTTCCATTAAGAATAGGAGCACCAGAATTTCCTCCTGTTACATCACAATCAGTAAGGAAACAAACCGGAATGGTTCCGTCAGCATTTTTATAACGGCCATAATCTTTCTTTTCATGCAGATCTTTAAGCTTTTCCGGAACAATAAAGTCAGGATTATTCGGATCCTCACGTGAGATTAACTGATCAAAAGTTGTATAGAATGGTTGCTCTGTTCCATCGGTTGGGGTATACTTAGTCACCTTTCCATAGGTCAGACGCATGGTGCTGTTTGCATCCGGATAAAATGTGCGTTTCCCCTCATACATTTCGAGGATACCTGCCATATACAGACGTTCACCACTTTCAAGCTCGTCGCCTACTCTATTATAATCAACTTTTATTTCTTCATATTTTTCGTAACATGACTTCATCACAATAAATGCTGGATCCTTTTCCATTACTTTGGCACTTGGATCTCGCAAGAATTCATAAATAGTCTCTTTGCTACTAAAGATTGACTTTTCAAACAAGTATTCTGCATATAAAGCAAAATTACTTTTGTATTTTTTCTGAACTTCAGCAAAAAATGAAGGATAAAACTCTTCTTCCAAATCATCAAACAAAATACGCAGAAGTGCAATAAAGAGTTTCTTGTCGACCTCCATATTATAACTGTTGAAGTAATAGTTTGAAGAATAATACTTAAGCTTTGTACTTAAATCAGCAACTTTAGCCATTTTTAGATCCTCTGGAATATCATCGGTCTGCAGATAGAAATGCAATGAATCAAATTTATGTGCAAAACTGATGATTTCTGGGCCCCTGAATATAGCTTCACGGAAATAGACATACGCTCTACGATATTTCGTCAACTCCTGATACGCACCATTAATAACATTAAGTGCATTTCCATATTTATCTTTTCGACCGGCATCTGCATTTACCCATTTGGTAAACTCATCTTCCGTGGCTTTTTTCTTATCAAAAGCTTTCAGTCGTTTCAACACTTCAGTCTGCCCAATATAGTATTTCCAATAATTGGAAGAACGATTATATTTAGAACGATACATCAACTTAATGGAAGGATCCTTATCCATGTCTTCCTTCATAAGGCGCAGTTTGGAATCACGAATCTTCACAATAGAAGGGTTAATTTCTTCAAGTGCCATTTGTATCCCCTTACTGGTCATGAAACGATCTGTTGTACCAGGATAACCAAGTACCATAGTAAAATCACCCTCCTGTACACCATCTAAAGAGATAGGAATATGATATTTTGGTACATAAGGTACGTTTTTCCTTTTGTCATAAGGTGCCGGTTTACCATCGGGACCCATATATATTCTGAAGAAAGCAAAATCACCGGTATGACGAGGCCACAACCAGTTGTCCGCATCAGCACCAAAGTTTCCAATAGCCATTGGAGGAGCTCCTACCAAACGAACATCACGATAAACCTCGTAAACAAACAGGTAGAACTCATTTCCCTTGAAGAAGCTTTTCACTTCAGCTTTGTAATGGGTTCCCTTTGTTGCCTCTTTTTCAAGCTGTGCAGCAACCTCATCCACGGCAGCGTGCCATTCTTCAGAACTCATGTCATTATTGACTTTTTCCAGAACCTTTGCAGTTACATCCTCAACACGAATGAGAAATGTTGCAGTAAGGTTTGGATTATAAAGCTCCTGTTTTTTGTCGAATGCCCAGAAACCATTCTGAACGTAATCACTGTTGTATTTAATGGAATTCTCTGTAATGTACTCAAGTCCACAGTGATGGTTGGTCATCATAAGACCTTCCTTGGACACCATGTATGCAGTACACATACCATCATTCATTGATACGATTGCATCTTTCAGGCTGGAATGATTAATACTGTAGATTTCATCGGCTGTTAGCTGAAGACCCATTTCCTTCATATCGGTATAATTAAGTCTATCTACCAGCAATGGCAGCCACATCCCCTCATCGGCTGAAACCTTAAACAGTGTTGCAAACACTAACAGAACTGCAAAAAGCGCTTTCTTTATCATAACTTCAATTTTTATCTTTCAACTTTGTTTACTTACTTAAAACTTTGAATTCGGTACGTCTGTTCATTTGACGTCCTTCATCTGTTGTGTTGGTTGCAATAGGATCTGTTTCACCATATCCTTTTGCCACCAATCTGTCTTTATGGATTCCACTCTTAATCAAGTAGGTAACCACTGATTCTGCACGGGCTTCAGAGAGTTCCATGTTGTACTCATCTGAACCCACATTATCTGTATGGCTTGAAATCTCAATTTTAAGAGTAGGAATATCCTTCATCAGTTTCACCAGACGGTTCAGTTCTTCAACTGATTCCGGTCTGAGTGTAGCACGATCGAAATCGTAGAATATATTGTTCAATACAATCTTTTCCCCAACCCTGACATCTTCGATGTTAGCTTTGGCAGTATCTCCGGCAAGCAACAGCGGATCAAGGAACAGATCTAAGATGAGCAAATCTCTTTTCTCATTCTCATTTACAGACAGTGTATATTCACTCATTCGGTAGCCATCTGCTTTAGCCGTGATTTCATAATCATGACCCAGCAATAATGTTGTTGCATAAGAACCGTCTTCTTCCTTAGACACAAGACTGGCAATATTAGTCTTTGAAGTAACTGAGAATATTTCAACATCAGCTTTCAGAGCTCTGAATGAGTTTGCATCAGCAACACGACCCCGAAGATTGATGGTTTTCTTTTTGGGTTTAACAATAGTAATATAATAAAGATCCTGACCTCCCATACCATAGTTCTTTGAAGATGAATAAAACGCATGTTTTTCATCAGGCGTTGGCATATAAAACACATCATCTTCTGTAGTATTGATAGGATAACCTATGTTTTCAGGAGTAGACCAGAATCCATCAGGAGAAATGGTTGAAATAAAGATATCAAAACCTCCCATATTTTCATGGCCCTGCGAAGCAAAATAAAGGGTAAATCCATCCGGTAACATATAGGGAGCATCCTCATCAAACGGAGTATTAATAGTTGATCCAAGATTCTCAGGCTCTGCCCATTCCCCTCTGATTTTTTCACTTTTCCAGATATCACGACCACCGTATCCGCCGGGTCGATCACTTACAAAATACAAAGTATTATTATCGGGAGATAAACACGCATGTGTTTCCCAATTTTCAGTATTAATGGTATTTGGAAGTTTTTCAGGCTTTGACCATTCATTGCCATTTAATTGACTGGTATATATATTACCGTCTCCTTTATCATCGCGATACAAGAACAGTGTTTTACCATCAGGAGAAATAGAAATGGTAGCCTCATGACCAACCGTATTAATTTTACCACCTACATGCTTTGCATCAACCCATTCGCCATTCTCATAGGTTGTAAAATACACGTCTTCGTAGTATAATCCTTTCTGGTCTTTTTTATTACCAGTACTACCCTCCCTGCGACTTGTAAAATAAAGCGTTTTCATATCCAGGGTCAATACAGGTGAATATTCAGCATAGACTGTATTGATTTTGTCACCCATATTTTCAATCCGGATACTTAAAGGGTTATTAATAATCTTAACCGCAGCATAAGATTTTTCCTTTAGAGATTTTACCGAATCAGCAAACTCAGGATTATCAAACTCAGCATATTTTAAAAACCGGTCATAGTTTTCAATCGCTTTACCAAACTTATAGTCAACATGATATACCTGAGCAAGATAGAGATACAAATCAACCGGAGCATTCATTTCCAATGCATCACCCACATATTCCTGAACAACACTACCGCTGGCTTCTTCCAAATACGGTATAGCTCTCGGCTTGTCACTACTCATATTGGCATAGCAGTAACCAATTTTAAAATCAAGGTTGGGATTTCCAGGATAGATAGAATCCCACTTTTGATATATCTTAAGGGCTTCCTCAAAGTTGTAATCAAGCAAAAGCACCTCGGCCTCTTCATATTCCTTTTTGTAAACCTTATCTTTCTCCATCTGAGAAAAAATATCCTCAGGTTGGGCATAAGTGGCTAAACCACAAATTATTAAGCAAAGGCTTAGTAAAAAACATTTACGCATACCCCAAAATATTAATAATTTAATTCTGCAAAATTAATAATTAATCCCAAATATTTAAAAATAAATAGACTATTTTATACGAAATGACGAAAAAATATACATATTTTATATTTTTCTTCGTCTCTCTTTAAAAAATTCTGTCAGGATTGCAGAACAACGGACTGCTTCAACACCGGAAACAAGTGCTGTCTTAGGATGCAGAATATCAGAGCTATAATTTGAAAAACCGGCCTTCTGATCTGAGGCGCCAAACACCAGTTTTCCTATTCTTGACCAGCTTATTGCACCTGCGCACATAGCGCAGGGTTCAAGGGTTACATACATTGAATAATCTTCGAGAAACTTATTGCCGGTTGAAGCTGAGACAGAAGTAATACATAATATTTCGGCATGTGCCGTCACATCATTCAATAGCTCAGTCTGGTTATGCGCACGTGCTACAATTTTATCATTATAGACCATTACAGCTCCAACAGGAACCTCTCCGGCCTCCACTGCCTTTTCTGCTTCCTTTATCGCTTCACGCATAAAATATGCATCATCAAAAATCATTTATTAAGAATTTTAATTTCTACACGGCGGTTCAATTTTCGTCCCTCAGGAAGATGATTATCTGCAATAGGCAGAGAAGAGCCAAACCCGCTATATTTCATTCGAGACAAAGATATTCCTTTTAAGTATAAATATTCAAGAACAGATTTTGCCCTCGCTTCACTTAATACCTGATTATAGGCATCGGATCCTGTATTGTCAGTGTGTCCCCTGATTTCAATCTGCATTTTTGGATATGCTTCCATCAAATTATACACTCGGTCAAGTTCGGCAAATGAATGCGGTAACAGAGTGGATTTATCAAACTCGAAATAAATATTTTGCAAAACTATAGTCTCTCCAATATCAATATCTTCCATAAATGGATCAATATCATCTTCGACATATTCAATTTCCGGAAATGAATCCAGTTGATTATTAATTACATTGCAATTACATTGCTCCAGCGAATCAATAGGATACAATCTGAAATCATCGAAAAGATAATATGCAAAAGAGTGTATTTCGGTAGTTGCAGTGTTTATTAGGGTAATATATTTTGCATCTTCGTAATCCAAAAAGGCTCCCACACTCAGGTATCTTTCTTCTCCACTAGCTCTGAATGCTCCACTATACAGTTGCCAGGTGTCTTGCTCAGACAATATCGTATCATAAGGCATTTGCATCTGCGGAGTAAACGAAAAATGCTCTGTCGCTTCCTTCCACACTGGTTTGTTTGAACTCAGATATACTGATAATCCATTGGCAGCAATTCCGCTTTTTGAAGACAAAACATAATAAAACTGAAGACAATAGAGCTGATTTCTTTCCGGAGGAGCCAGTAATGCTGTTTGAAGATGCTCATTATACGCTTTTGAAAACATATATCGGTTTGTATCAGCACGAAGTATCATTCCCACATATGCAGCGCCATCTTTTGGAGGCATGGTTCCGGCAAAATTATCCGGCACTCCAACATTACTGTTTTGACTGCACATATTGAAATAATCGGGTGTGGAAGTATTGATAATAAACCAACCGGGAACCAGTTCTGTAACTCCGGAACGATACTTATTATGCATTTCAGGACAGTTTTTATAAATTTCAAAACTGCCGTTATATATAAGATCTTTCTGTCCGAAGATCATTACTGATACAAGCGAAAATATCAGAAATAAACCTGTTCGCATATTCCCAAATTGTTTACCCTGTAAAAATAACCCAAATTAGTCAATGATTATTGCTAATTTCGCAAAAAAGAATAGAAAAATGTACCGAACACATCATTGCGGAGAACTCAGAATAGAAAACTGCGGGGAAAAAGTTGTCCTTGCTGGCTGGATACAAAAGTTAAGAGATTTGGGAGGAATGACTTTCATTGATCTCAGAGACCGATATGGTATCAGTCAACTTGTTTTCAACATGGAAACCAAGGCCAATCTATGTTCAATGGCCAGAGATTGCAACCGTGAATATGTTGTTCAGGTCAGCGGAACTGTTATTGAGCGCAGCAGTAAAAACCCACAAATGCCAACAGGGGATATTGAAATTGACGTGGATGAACTTGTAATTCTGAACAAAGCAGAAACTCCTCCTTTTACTATTGAAGAAGAAAGTGATGGCGGTGATGAACTTAGAATGAAATATCGTTATCTTGATTTACGCCGTCCTCCATTACAGCGCAACATTACTCTAAGGCATAAAATGGGTATCGAAATCAGAAAATATCTTAGCGATCAGGGTTTCCTTGAAATAGAAACACCCTTTCTTATTAAAAGCACTCCGGAAGGTGCCAGAGATTTTATTGTTCCTTCCCGTTTAAACAGCAACCAGTTTTATGCCCTGCCCCAGTCTCCTCAAACATATAAGCAATTACTTATGGTTTCAGGATTTGACAAATACTTTCAAATAGTAAAATGCTTCCGTGATGAAGATCTCAGAGCTGACAGACAACCTGAGTTCACACAAATTGACTGTGAGATGTCATTCGTTGAACAGGAAGATGTTTTAAATACATTTGAGGGGCTTACCAAGCACTTATTGAAAGAAATTAAAGGAGTTGAATGTGGCAATTTTCAGCGCATGCCATACGCAGAAGCAATGAGCAAATACGGAAGTGATAAACCCGACCTACGATTCGATTTGCCTATTACAGATATTTCAGAATCAGCAAAAGGCAAAGGATTTAAAGTTTTTGATGATGCGGAAGTCGTGGTTGCGTTAAACGTTGATGGAGGTGCTGAATGGTCTCGCAAGCAGATTGATGCGCTCACCGAATGGGTAAAAAGGCCACAAATAGGAGCCGGTGGGCTAATCTGGATGAAATTCGACAACCAGGGAAACACCAAGAGTTCAGTTGATAAGTTTTTTGATGATTCTGATAAAAACAAATGGATTACTAAAGTGGGAAGCAAACCAGGCGATATGATGCTGATTCTTGCCGGTAAAAAAATGCAAACCCTGAATGCAGCCGGAGAACTAAGGCTGGAACTTGCCGACAGGCTTAACTTAAAAGATCCCAGTAAATATGTCCCTTTATGGGTTGTTGACTTCCCTCTGCTTGAATGGGACGAGGAAGAAAAACGCTATTTTGCCATGCATCATCCTTTCACTTCTCCTCAAAAAGAGGATATTTCAAAATTAAAAACTGCTCCGGGCGAAGTGAGAGCAAATGCATATGACCTTGTAATAAACGGTGTAGAGATAGGTGGAGGCTCAATTCGTATTCACGACAGAGAACTGCAGATGCAAATGTTTGAATCCCTTGGATTTACTCCTGAAGAAGCAGAAAATCAATTTGGTTTTCTGCTCGGCGCATTTAAATACGGTGCTCCTCCCCACGGAGGAATTGCTTTTGGGTTCGATCGCTTTACAGCAATAATGGCCGGAATAAACAATATCAGAGATTTTATTGCTTTTCCTAAAAACAATAACGGACGGGATGTCATGTCTGACGCACCATCAAATGTTGACCAAAAACAACTGGAAGAATTACTAATTAAGCTTATTCCTCCTCAGGAATAAGATCATATTTGTCGGCAAATTGTTTCATTACATCATTCAGTACCGACACTTTTTCATTAAGAATTGAATCGGCTGTAAATGTCAGGCTTAGAATCTCAGTATATTCTGCATCATTTACCGGAAACTTAAAGGCAGATATTTGATCGCAAATGCTTTTGTATTCTTTTTCTGAAACATTGTTATATGCGGAACATAAATCTCTCGCTGGGCTAAGAATATCCAATTCCTCATCAAACAATGTTGCTGTATCAATCTTAGAGCATGCCTTCGAAATAATAAACACAAGGGTATCATATCTTGCGTATAAAACTTTAGCTGAATCTTCTACCTGTCTTCTTGCTTCTTTATCACGTTTAAGCATTGGTTTTTGCATTTCCCTCATAAGAAACTGCAGACAACCTGCATATGCACTATCGGCCTTAACAATATCTGAAACCGAAAACAAAACGGTTTCATAAAGTTGTTTTGCCTGCTTTTGCTCATCATCGGAGTAAGAACAGGAAAATAATAAAGCCGCAATAAGAACAAAGGAAATAACAATGCTTCTCATAAAATCAAATTATAATTGGACTTTAATAAAATCAAAAAATGGCTGCCAAAAGACAGCCATTTCACAGAAATTAAAATTTCTTAGTCGCTTGAAAGAGTAAAGTTATACTCTGCAGCAAAATCTTTTTGAGCATCGAGGAAAGCATCATTAGCTTCAATTTCTTTCTCGTCGATATCTTCGATCAGGCTATCCCAATCTTCGAAATCCTGCTCGGTCAAATCTTCGGCATCTTTTGACCAAATATCAATAAGGTCTCTGTATTCACCTGTGGCTACATCAAGAAATGTAGTTAGCAAATCAATCATTGCCTTACGGAATGTGTCATTTTCATCAAATGCATCCATTCCCTCATATTTTGCCAGTGTTTCTTCCAAATACTCAACATACTCATCATATGCATCCTCAATAGCATCGAGAGCACCATCTTCTGTAATAGCATAGATCAGGTCATCTTCGAGCTCGAGCATATCTTTTTGGTCAGCAACAATTTGGTCATTGTGAGCAATAGCATCTTCGGTTGTGGGACCACATGATGTGAATGTCATCAGAAAAGCTACCGCTACTCCAAGGGTAAGAAAAATCTTTTTCATGATCGGATTTTTTGTTAATAATGGTTTTACGGTTCAAATATATAAAAAAAATATTCTTATCGTGCATATTTTAATTAAATCTGACAATTTGATATTACTATAATTCAACTTATTTGAAATATTATTAATAGGTGAAACCATGCTGCTTATCTGAAATCAGAATTGAAAGAAGCAAATTATATACTTAGCCAGATATTGAAAAAAAAAGCACATGACATAATTATAATGCCATGTGCATAAGAATAATTTTCCCTTTAGTCACCTAAAGAAAAACCATACTGATCGGCAAATGCCTGCTGGGCCTCAAGAAAGTCAGCATTGCTTTCTATTTCCAACTCATCTAATCTGTTGGCCAGATAATCCCATCTTTCAAAATCATCATCTGTAAGATCTTCTATAGGTTTATTATTTAACTCAACTAGTTCGGCATATTCCGTTTCAGCAATCTTTTTAAAATCAGCAAGCAGGTCGAGAATTGCTTTTCTGAAAATATCCTGACTGTCAAAAGGATCTTCTGCTTTATAATACTTGATTGAGTAATCAATGTAGTTAATATAGCTTTCATAAACTATATCAACAATGCCTCCGGGCATACCTTCTGCCAATACCTCAACCAAAGCATCCTCAAAAGTAAGCATTACCGTCTGTGTCGTTACAATCTGATCATTCCAGTCAATGGCATCATCAACAGTTTGTGCATACCCTGTAAACACAAACGCAAACATCAGTAAAGAAAAAAAGTACTTCATAATTATTAAGTTTGATTTAAAAGTTTCTATTAATCTCCAAGGGAGAAACCGTACTGATCCGCAAATTTTTCTTGAGCATCCAGAAATGCATCATTTGCAGCTATTTCTTTCTCATCAATAATAGCAAGCAAATCATCCCATCTTTCAAAATCAACATCAGTTAGCTCTTCAACCGGTGTCAGATAAATGTCAATCAGTTCGACATATTCATTTTCAGCTACTGCTTTAAAAACATAAAGTAGTTCAAGCAGAGCTTTTCTGAAAATATCCTGACTATCAAAAGCCTCTTCAGCCTCATATACCTCAATGGCAACATCAATAAAAGTTACATAATCGATATATGCTGTAGCAATTGAATCTGCAGGCTCATCATTCGCAATTGACTCTATCAGAATGTCTTCAAATGACAGCATTAATGATTGTGTCAAAACAATATCATCATTCCAGTCAATGGCATCATCAACAGTTTGTGCATTTGTTGAAACAACAGCAGCAAACAAAAACAAAGTAATTAGATATTTCATGCGCAGTTTCATTTAATTCATGTGTAAAAATATAAAATTCATAATCTCCTCCAAAGCCCTTAACACTTCGTTAACGACCCACGGAAGTTTAGAAAGTATTATTTTTGCAGAAAACAAGCCTATGCCTGTTGAAATTACAGCTCCCGTTGGTTCATTTGAATCACTGGTAAGCGCGCTTAAAAATGGTGCCGATTCTGTTTATTTTGGAATTGGAAACTTAAACATGCGCTCAGGGTCTGCTGTAAATTTTACGGAAGACGATCTGCAAAAAATTGTCAAGCTATGCCGTGAATACAATGCCAAAGCATATCTGGCACTAAATGTTGTAATATTTGACGACGAGATAGATGCCGTTAACACCATACTGATAAAAGCAAAAGAAGCCGGAGTTGATGCAATTATTGCCACGGATATTTCAGTATTGAACAAAGCCAGAAAACTTGGGCATACTGTTCACATGTCCACCCAAAGTAATATTACAAATCATGAAGCTATTGAGTTTTTCGCACAATGGGCTGATGTGGTTGTACTTTCAAGAGAAATGACACTTGAAAAGGTAAAAAATCTAAATGAACTCATTCAGAAAAAGAATATTTGCGGGCCATCTGGAAAAATAATAAAAACAGAAGTCTTTGCACATGGTGCCTTATGTATGGCCATAAGTGGAAAGTGCTATCTGAGTCTGGACAACATGAACAGCAGTGCCAACAGAGGTGCGTGTACACAAATATGCCGCAGGCCCTATAAAGTTACTGACCTTGATGGAGGCATTGAGCTCGAGGTTGACAATGAATACATCATGTCACCCAAAGATCTTGCTACCCTTAGTTTTCTTGATAAATTGATTGATTCTGGTGTCAGCATCCTTAAGATTGAAGGACGGGGCAGGCCTGCTGAATATGTGGGAACAGTAATCAGAGTTTATAAAGAAGCCGTAAAATCAGTTGAGGAGAACTCTTTTACTGAAGAAAAGGTAACTCACTGGATGGAAGAAGTGGCAAAAGTATATAACCGTGGTTTCTGGGAAGGATACTATTTGGGTCAATCCACAGGAGAATGGAGTAAGCGACACGGCTCATCTGCAACAAAAACCAAAGAATATATTGGAAGGATAACAAATTATTTCAGCAATATTGGTGTTGCCGAGGCCAAAGCAGAAACCGGTGATGTATATCCCGGAGAAGAATATCTGATCACCGGACCTACAACAGGAATCATTGAAGGCCATTTTGAAGAAATACAAATTGATCATAATGCACAGCAAAAAGCCGGCAAAGGCCAGCTTTTTGCATTTAAGGTAAATGAGCTTACCCGCAGGGGGGACAAGCTTTATCGCAGGGTTGAAACAAACCGGGAATAATTACTGAAGTACAAATCTAACGGGCAATGTGTACTGAACCCTTACAGGACGTCCATATTGCTTGCCGGGAGTCCATTTTGGCATTTTCTGCACTACCCTTACGGCCTCTTCATCACAACCACCGCCAATTCCTCGGGCAACGACAACATTACTGACAGACCCATCTTTCTCAATAATAAACTGAAGAATAACAGTTCCCTGTAAATCAATCTCACGAGCTGCTCTGGGATATTTTATATTGTTTCCCAGATACAAAAACAACGCCTCTTCTCCACCGGGGAATTCCGGCATGATTCCGGGAATTAATATTACAGAATTGTCGTCGTCCGGCTCAACATACTCATCCTCAATATCCTCATAGTCAAAATCATCCAAAGCTTCATCTTCGTTAAATTCAGCATCAATATCCAGATCTTCACATTCTTCTTCATCATCTGTAATTTCAAGATCCTGACGCTGAATTTCTTTTTCTTTCTTTTTCTCAATAGTAATAACTGTTTCCGGAATGATATCAGGCGGAAGCTGCACATCAAACCCATTTGATTCATCCGATTCAACAGACTTCCATTCAAAGGCAAATAATACTGCTGCCAAAGTCAGAAGCAAGCCCACCTGAAAAAACATAGTCTTGAATCTTTCGAGGTTTTGTTTTTTGTCCTTTTTTTCTTTCATATGACTGATTTTAAATAGTTTATACAGCAAATTACATTGGTATTACACCTTATTCAAGACCTCTTTGGGGAAAGGTAGTATTGAGTCAGTAATTGGTTCAAGAACAGTAGTTCTCAAAAAAAAATGCACCCCAACAGGGATGCATGATATATATGATTTCACTGAAAGTGAGAATTGCTTTATCTGAGAACGAATTTTACAGGAAGGTTAAACTGGACCCTTACCGGACGACCCTGCTGATTTCCGGGAGACCAGTTGGGCATACTTTTTACTACTCTAATAGCTTCTTCATCGCAACCACCGCCAATACCCCTTAGTGTTCGAACATTACTTATTGAACCATCAGCTTCCACAACAAAAGTCAAATGCACTGTCCCCTGAATTCCGGATTCTTTAGCCATAACAGGATATTTAATATTTGAAGATAAATATTTAAATAATGATTCTTCACCCCCCGGAAATTCCGGCATATCCTCTACAACCTGATAAATTGGTTGTGGTTCAATTATAATCGGATCGGGATCTTTAATGGGCGTATATTTTTTTACCTTTTTATTGGGATCATCCTCCACATTAATATTTACATCATTTTTTACTACCTGATCATCTTTCACAATTTCCAGCTCTGTTGTTTCTCTGGGGAGTTCTTTTTTCTTTTCAGGCACAACCGGTGGCAATTCTTCCTCCACCAGTACATAATCAGTTCCGTATAAGTCGTTATTCACTTCATCGTAGGATTTCCATTCAAAGGCAAAAAATACGAAAACCAATGCCATTAGTAATCCTGCCTGGAAGAAGATTGATTTATATCTTTCCAGGTTTTTCTTTCTGTGCTTTTTTGCATTCATAATAATTGGTTTTAAGAGTTTATATTGCAATCTAATACAGAAACCGGGCAATATCAATACAACATCCGTGAAAGGTCGTCTGTGTCAAGTTTAAGGCATAAAAAAACCACGCCAAGGCGTGGTTTACAGTATTATATAAGGGAGATTATCCCTGAAGGACAAATTTAATGGGCAGGTTAAACTGTACGCGTACAGGTTTTCCTCTTTGTTTTCCGGGGGCCCATCTCGGCATTGATTTTACCACTCGAATGGCTTCATCATCACATCCGCCTCCAATACCCCTGAGCACTTTCACATTAGAAATGCTGCCATCGGGTTCAACAACAAATCCAACGAAAACAGTTCCCTGAATATTACTTTCTTTCGCCATTTGTGGATACTGAATATTCTTCTGTAAGTATTCAAATAACGCTTCTTCACCTCCGGGAAATGAAGGCATATCTTCCACAATCTGAAAAATTTCAGCTTCCACGATCACCGGTTCCTCATCATCTACAGGAGCAATAAAATCACCAACTTCACTGTCCATATCATCCTCAATATTGATATCGAGGTCATCATCAACCTCAACGTCATCTTCAACGATTTCTAACTCTGTAGTAGTTTTTTCTGGTGGTGGTGGTTCCGGTTCTTCCTGACGTGTAATTTCAACCATTTCTTCCGGGATGTCAATCATCTGCAGCTGACTCATATCGTCGTCGCCTCCTTCAGTCTTTTTCCATTCAAAAGCAACGAGTACAGAAGCCAGAGCAAGAATTAAACCACCCTGGAAGAATAAACTTTTTATCTTCTCCAGATCGTATTTCGGGTCTTTCTTGATTTCCATGACTGATGTATTTAATTCGTGTAATTTCGCTTCAAAGATGATAAAAATTTTTCAAACATACAAGGGTAAACCAGCCAAATGCATCTCCTAATAAGTTAACGGTAAGATCCCAGCGATCAAAAGTCCTGTTTGGCACATATAAACCCTGAAATATTTCCAGCAGGCTGCTGTATATGGCAACAATCAGAAAAACCAGCACAAAGATCCGGAAAGACAATTTACTGCGTTTTTTAAACTGATGATAAGCCAAATAAAGTAAAACAGCCATCAGGGCATAAGCCGCAAAATGAGCTATCTTATCAAGCATAAGCCTGTCAATCCAGTTGTATTTTGACAAAGAACTACCGGGCAGTGACATCAAAACAGCCACCATCAGCATCCAAAGGATGGCCCACCTGAAATGTTTAAAAAATGACTTATTCGCCAATATGACCTTTGTAGGTATCGGCATCCATCAGATTATCAAGTTCTGACTGGTCTGACATCTTTACTTTGATCACCCATCCTTCACCATACGGATCCTGGTTAATCAGATCCGGTGCGTCCAGAAGTTTCTCATTGAATTCAACAATCTCTCCGCCAACCGGCATAAACATATCACTTACAGTTTTTACAGCTTCAATGGTTCCGAAAGCCTCTTCCTTGTCAATGCTCTCACCAACAGTTTCAACTTCTACAAAAACCACATCGCCTAATTCTGATTGTGCAAAATCTGTAATTCCAACAAAGGCAAACTCGCCGTCGACCTTAATCCATTCATGGTCCTGGGTGTACTTTAATTCGTCAGGTATTTTCATTTTTTGACTATTTGATTTAATTAGCCCCCAAATTTACATCATTTTTTGATGTGAAAAAAAATTTCCTTACTGCGCAAGTGAGAACCTCATGCTTATACCTGCATTTGTATTACTGGTAAGGAACTGAGAAGAAATATAGGGGTTATTAATTACTTTATCGAAAAAGGCTCTGATGGTAAATTTCTGCGAAAGCTGATATTCAGCTGATGTATTAATTGAAATCACTTTTTGCCCCGCACTAATCTGATTCACATCTTCCACAATTTTTCGCAGTATAGTCTTATTATTTCTAATTGAGAAGTCGAATTTCAAATTAAGATCACTTTTAAAATCCTTATTCGCTAAATTGATTTCAACATCTTTAAACAAATACCCTAAACCTAGTGTTATTTCACTGGACACCACTTCTGTGAGTTGGTTGTTGGCAAAACTAAGGGCAAGGTTGCGGGATTTTTTATATTCCACCTTGGTAATCAAACTATTCTGCCAGGTTGCATCTAGATTAAGTAAAGGACTATACTGTTCAGTAATACTAACCTGAGCAATTTCATATTTCGGAAGGAAGTTATTCATAGCATCCTGCACAAATGTATAACCATCCTGATCTTCATCGGAGAAAAGCACATTGGTTGTAAACCCACCAATATTGTATGTAGAACGGTATGCATGTGATACAGTAAATGATTTAAATCGTTTTTTAAACCATGGAATCTTTGTCAGACCGTTATAGGTAATTCGCCAGTTTGGTAATGGGATTTTGGGGAAGCTGGTCTTTGTGAACTTATTAATTCCGCCTCCGGTATATGCTGCCAAAAATGCAGGGATTAGAACTTCCTGAGAAGTAGGACCATAACCTGTTGGATATTGCTGGCCTGTAATGGAATCCGTAAAATAGGAACCATCCCATACCGGGCTTTGCGAAGCAACAAGAGACGCTACCTCAGGTCTTGAATTCATAAACTCAAGAAATGTATTATTTGAATAATCCTCATTATCACCAACAAATGCAGACTTCCACGTAATTATTGACATGGAGAAACTTCCATTATCAAGTGGGGAGTAACTTTTAAATCCGGATGAACCATCATAACGGAAATATTCGGTATGATTAATTGAATAATTCCTCATGGCTGTAACTTCAATTCTAAACCCATTGGCGGGTTCCAGTGACACACGGGCATTTAAGTTTTCGTTTCTGCGGGTCATGAATGCATTATTAAGCATAGTATCCGTTGAAATGAGACCCTTCTCAACCATACTTTGTCTGATATCAGACTGATCTCCAAACACAAATCCCCAGCCCGGAGCCTGATTATCGAGATCCATTCCCATAACAGTCGGTTTCCCCCTGAAACCAGGCAATATAGTTCCTTCTGCCAGCGTATATGACAAGGATATATTTCGTGTCATCATTAGGAGACGAAGGAAATTATCCATTACGATCTTTGCAATTGGTGTCTTATCCTCATCGGTATCTGTACTATCACTTTCTCCATCTGTAATAGCCGGATTTCTGACATTAGATGGTGGTCTTTGACTCGATTTATTGAGATCTTTAAGATAAGGAACCTTATTATACAGATTAGTCATATTGCCATTTACATTTACTGAAATGGTTCTGTTATTCTCAATATTATTGCCATATGGGTGTTCTGAATACTCTCCCAAAGAATCTTTATAAAGCGGTGCTGCTGTCCAGGTATAATCTCCCTGATACTGAACAGATGTACTTATCCAATCCATAAACGGGAGTTTATTAATTGGAAGGGTATATGTAGCTTTAAAACTCTGGTTAAAACTGGTAATGCGACCAAGGTTTCGAATACTCGACCAGATAGAATCCATTTTTGCCTCATAATCACTGTCATCCTTGTCAACTTTTCCGGGCATTTCATCAATACGGGCAATGGCTGCTGCCGTGTAATCAAGTTTTATACTTTTGGTCAAGTCGTATTTCAGTGAGTAATTTCTGTTCCAGTTAAATGTCTTAAGATATGTTGGCTCAATTATAATTAATGCTCCTGTTTTATTCCGCCATAGATTTTCTTCATAACTTCGGTCCATATCAGTACGGAAAGATAAAGACTTGGGCATAAGATAGAAGTTAAAATCACCGATAAGTCTAAATGCCTTTTTCCTGAAAAACTTCATCTTTTTAAGCGGCTGATAATTCTTAGGCGTATTATTGAAATTATACCCTAATGCTCCACGGAACGACTTTTTCAGATTATACTCTACATCAATATTTCTCTGGAAGACCTCATTGTATGCATAAGTGAAATCAAAATTCGAGATATCATAGATTCTTGCTTTCTTATCTGTTCCTGTTTTCTCCTTGCGTACATTAATGAAGTTAATGCTTTTTCTTCGTGTGTAGTCCTGAACAATGTTCAGAATCGAATCCCTTTCCGACTGATTGCTGTATGTATCCAAATCATCCTCTAAATGTAGGTCAGGACTTAACGGATTATATTGCGGATTACTATATGTCTCGCTGAAGTCAAAATGCAATGGAATTCTTACACCTGATTTATCTGGCAGGAATTTTCCAAGCTCAATATTAGTTGCAATATCGTAAGATGTAATATTCTCTTTCTGCCTTTCAGAAACTTTCTTCTCAATGCTTCCAAAGCCGGCTGTAGACACATTCCCGACCATAACTACATTACCTAAATCAGCCAGATCCGCTGTAACACGTGTAGTTGCAGCCCAGCCTCCCTCTTCATCAAACTCAGTAAGTCTAAGCTCATTAATCCAGACCTCTGCACATTTTGACATTCCGTCGTCGGTCAAATTAATGGGAGATTGTTTTGGATTTCGAAGTCCAATCATAAGGGTACGCACATCGCTGAGATTAGGGATCCCAACAATAGTCATTTTATTGGCCCCATCGTACTGATAAAAAGGAGTAGTTAGAGACACAGTACTTCCGTCTGCGCGCATCGCAATATTACGTGCAATTTTCAGGTCAATGAATTTTTCAAGTTCTATATCCAATGAATCAGACCAAACCAGATGTCTGATATTGAGGTCCTGGGCACTAATGTTTAAACTGGTAGGATTCAAAGGAACCTCGTATTCATAATAATTACTTGTAAAGTCAGTTCCCAAACGAATAAACAGCGTAATGTCTCCTGGATTCAGTGTATACAGATCAGGGTTACTGTTCTCAGAGTGAATGTGCATTTTCAAACGCTTGTACTGGCGAATATCAAAATCAGTGGTTTTGTACACTGCTCTTGCATCTCCGTCAATCAGGTTACAGGTTTTCAGAACCAGTGCCTGTTCATTCATTTCATAAAGCGTTGTGGATCCATATCCTATTTCACGCTCAATTCCCGGAGGAAGCACATAAGGGATAGGACTTCTGGCACCATTTTCCTCAATATTAACAGCGGAAATCTCAAAAGAAGTATTATTTTGATCATCACCGGGAATGTATTCACCCGGGCTCAGTAATTCATTTTCATATTTTCTCCATTGCGAACGAACCAGTTCCAACGTAGCAAAACGCAGAACAATAGGCTCACTGAACTCGCGAAGGAAAATCCTCATAAAACGGATGGACTTGAAATCCTGAATATTACCAATAATCTGATCGGGATCCTTAACAGGAATCTTAAACTGATACCACTTTACATCCTCAGTAGTATTGTTTTCAAGATCAACTGTTGTTTCAAAAATATCGGTAATATAATTTTCACCGACATTCATTTTTGAAGGTTGCAGATCAATTACATACTGAAAATACCTTTCCGCTTCGCTCAAAGTATTATCACGGTTAATATCCTCTACGTTTGGCAGAGTTGTGGCAGATGTTGGATAGGTCTCCGGTGACTGGTCACTGGTAGGAGAGTTGCCGTCCATGCCATTATACATTTTATAGCGGGAAAGTATATCAACTTCGTCGGCATCATAGTCACTGCCACGGAAATAATGAAAGTTATCACTTGACGGGTCACCAACGGCATCTGCATAGGCCTCAGAAGCAGTTCCAAAAGCTGCTGCTACTTCGTTTATATAATCATCCTGGAAAAAGTTCTGCTCATCGGCATCACCCAGTCCATCAAGTCCAACATCCTGATACTGACGGGAAGTTGGATCATTGTCAAAAGAATTTACCAGAGCCTGCAATGTAGGTACCCTACCCCACTGCGTGGAGTCTACATCAACAACCGTTGAAGTTGTTGGTAATCCATTCTCATAACTCTTTCTGTGGTCACGTAAAACATCTTCACTTATATCCCCAAGATTGAAATACAACTTACCCCCGCTATGCGACGGGTTATTTATAAACGGATCCATCATCCAAAACTCAATATACTCCACATTGGTTTCTTCAAAATCAGGAGTTTCTATTTTACGCATGATACCGGCCCAGCGTGAAGCGGGGTCATTTAATGTTCCGGAGGCGTCCATCCCTGCCGAATAAGTTGACGGCAGCACATCATAATTGTATGGCCCTTTTTCTTCAGGATAATATGCAAGATCTAGAACAGCAATATTGGTAATAATTCCGTTCGGATTCTGTTTGTTTGGAAAAACTTCTGACTCAAGTACCTCACGCATATACGGGTCAGACTGCATGTCGTCATCGTTTTTGATATGTTCGGGAGTCAGATTATTGTCACGGAAAAATAATGGGTCTATAACATACCAGGCCAGTTTTGAGCGATTAAAACCACTCACCAGTGTACTATCATCTTCAGCTTCAGGAAAAATTGAGGTTTGTCCCTGTGGAACTGAACTCAGGAACCATGTTCCAACATTTTTTATATCAATTGAAGACTTGCTACCCTCAAAATCATCTATATATGCAGTACCTTCTTTTCCAATTGCACGGGCATGACCCGGAATGAGATTTGCCACTTCAGCATCAACCGTGATCTTTGATGGTGCTTTAGTTTGAATAAACGGTAACGCATCTACCGCTTTTGTCAGTAGACGAGATTCAGTCTGATATGAAAGATTAACACCCCACATGGTATTCGATATGGGTTCTTCCCCAATATTCACTTTGTAGGTAAATGGTCTTTCAGTAAGGTTTAATATGGTGGCCCCAACGAGGAGACTATTATTCACTTCATAATCGACATGAGTCCCCAGAAATGTTTTTGTCTGAATACTGAACAGTGCATTACTTTCAAGAGAGATGTTAATTGGTGCACCTGAATTAAGCACCCCTTCATTGATAATTTTCACACGACCCAGAGTATAATCTACAGTATAGTCAACATTTTCTGTCAGTGGTACTCCACCTGCGGTAACACGAACCGATCCCTGCGGAATATTCATTGCGCCCAGCGTAATTTCATTTCCTACCGATGACTTAAACTGACCTGTGATGGTAAACCTGTTTTTATCAGGATACTGCCTTGCTCCGGTCTTGGTCATTGTATATAAAGAATCATAGCAGTATTTATCGGCAAGTGTCGGATCATTGATCATATCCCTCAGATCCTTTCCAAAAGGTTCCAGGACTGGAAAATATATTCGTCCGTTTCGGGCATTGATTGTACCACCAAGTGTAGCTGCCTGATCAATAAAGTCGAATACTCCGTCGGGTTCGGGATCACCATTGGCATTCAGATTGTCCATATTAAGAACACGAATAAGGGGAATACCTTTAAGATCGCCTTCCAGCAGATAACCGGCAGGAACACCAAGTTCATCACTTTTGTATAGAATATCGAGACGAAAGTCCTCCGGGTTCACCTGATAACCACCAATTGCATAGACGTTTTTCATCATCAGGTCCCATAGAGGAATTGTAGTATTTTGAGCTGTACTTTTCAGAAGTTTTACAGCAAGACATCCGGGAGAAGCTATACCACCATTTGAAAATTCACCTACCTGGTATACTGAATCGCTTCCAAGTACAGTGTACTGATATGCAACAGCAAGAACCTGATCATCATTAAGAGTAGAATTCAGGGAGATAAAACCAAGCTTTGAATTAAATGAATATTCGGTCGGGTTCAGTAAGCGGGCATTTTCTACTTTCTCATAATCGATGCTATTGTCAAAACCGAGACCGGCCAGATATGAATTTACGTTATTGATATCACGAATAGAGTTCACATCAACCAAATCGAAAATATTATTACTTCGGTTGGAAGGATATATAGCATCGGGAGTAAGGTTTGGCAGAATAGTAGGATTATAAGCGTCGTATTCACCCACATCCATAAAAGCCACAATATTTCTGTTTTCCTGAGTGGCGGGGCCTATATTGGTTACCCAAACCTCAATCTTAGTAATATTAATCGGAGAACTAACAATGGGCAAATCGTTGAGCCATTTATTATAGTTATCGCGATAATACTGTGAAATGAAAAAGTGCTTTTTCTCTTCATACTCATCGGCATAAAGTTCAAACTCGCTGGTTTGGGCTCCGCCTTCCACCGTAATATTCGACGTTTGACCTTTTTGCTGAGAAATAACCGTAGTTACAGTAGCTTTTCCAAATTGCAGTTCCGATTTAATTCCAAAAAGAGATTGTGAACCCTGAATAAGTGTAGAATTCAAAGGTAATGTCACATCCCCTGCCTCAATGCTTTTTATGATTTCATCTTCCTGCCCTTCATACTTGAGTTTCATTTTGTTCTCAAATTCGAAAGATGACTCTGTATTGTATTTTACACCAAAATCGATTTTATCGCCGATTTTAGCCTGAACGTTCATTTGTATTTTTTCCTGAAAATCGAAATTGGCAGTACGCCTTTGCTTTACGTTAAGTGCAGGATCATCGCGCCGATTGGCATTTACGCCGAAAATCAGTTCAGCAGTACCTGACGGGCGAATATCAATCGTATTTGAACCAAAAACACCACCAAAAGTCTGACCGGGAAGATTAAACGACAGCCCTGTCCCTGAGTTCCCACCTGCTCCTGCAGTAGCAGCAATTCTTTCCTGCCAGTAATCCTGCATGGCTTTTTCAAAATCATAATCCTGATACTCATCGAAACTCATTTCATAAGGAGGACGATAGTCAAGATCCCCCATCTTACGGTAAAAATAATAGCTGTTTGTTTCAGGATCATAAACAATTGAGTCACTAATATTCTTTGGATCGCTCAAATAAAGTGGATGATCGTAAACAGATCCCGGACCATACATATAATCATCCGGAAGAGGATACGGCAAAGTGTCATCAGGAGTAGTATCGGGAGGCAGAGGAGCAATGAAAGAGCTCATTGAATGCATCCGTTTAAACTGATTAGACGGCGTAAAAATCTGAAATGCCATCAGGGTCAGAGAGAAAACAACAGGGATATATACGAGTCCTTTCACTATATAGTAATCTCAGTTTTACAAGTACTTTAATGCCAGGCGGATCATCTCTTCAACAGTAGAGATGCTGCCGGATTCCTTAGTAATTCGGTTCAAAACTTTATCAGCTGCCATACGCGTAAATCCTAACTGGACTAATGCTGATAACGCCTCTTGTTTAATTGTATTGTGCGGGTCGGAAATATTTTCCGATAAATCAACTTCTTTACCCACTTTATCACGCAAATCAACGATAATCCGCTGAGCTGTTTTCAATCCAATTCCCTTTACACTTTTGAGTCTGTTGGAATCATTTGAAGTGATGGTTTCATATACCTCTCCGGGACTCATTGCCGACAAAATCATTCTTGCCGTGTTGGCACCTACACCTGATACGCCAAGCAATAATTTAAACATTTGTCGTTCGCTTTCTTCTGCAAATCCATATAAAAACTGACCATCATCCCTCACAATAAAATGAGTGAGCAGTTTTGTTTCCTTCAGCCCCTGTATCTTCCCGAATGTATGCAGGGAAATGTTAACCAGATACCCCACTCCGTTACATTCAACAACGGTATAGGCAGGATTTATTTCTGTCAGTCTTCCGTTGAGGTAATGAATCATATCTACTTAGTTTGTGAAACCGCAAATTGCAGTGCTTCTTCTATCATTTCTGCAGGAGGATCGGATACAAACCCATTCTCACACAGGCTGTGTGCCATATTCCTCGAATATTCAATATCCTTTTTAGCCCATTCAAATGCTTCTTCACGGCTGATTACGTTCCGTGCAACGCCATCGGCAATGGCCTGCATAGCCACATCGGCAGCTTCGTGGGGGAATACTGTAGCCTCATCCATGGTAGGGACAATATTCTCCGGATCAATTCCACGTTGCTCAGCGTAATTTGCTAATGAATGTGCTGCTGCAATAGCCATATTGTCGGTAATTTTCTTTGCGCGAACCATGAGGGCTCCCTTTAAAATTCCGGGGAATCCAATAGAATTATTTACCTGATTCGGGAAATCACCCCTTCCTGTTGCTACAATATATGCACCTGCTTCTTTTGCAGCATAAGGATAAATTTCAGGTACCGGGTTGGCGCATGCAAATACAATAGATTTTTCAGCCATAACATTTACCCACTCAGGCTTAATAGTATCAGGTC
>PKSX01000070.1 GCA_002869435.1 Marinilabiliales bacterium
ACGCAAATTACTAAGAAAGCTATTGTCTTTCTCATGGCCGTTTATTATTACTTCAGTAACAACTGTAATAATAATAAATGTTGATAAATTTATTGGCACACAGGTATTATCAGATAAAACAGATGTAGCCTTGCTAGCTCTTGCCATGCAGTTGGTGTTACCCATTACAGTCTTGGCCGATATGATTAGAATGGCTTTGGGGCCGTTTATTATGTCTATAAGAAAAGAAGCAGGAGCAGCAAAAGATTATCAGAAAATATTTGATCTGACTGTGTTTTCGGCTTCCATTGTCATGATCTTGCTGGTATTGATTACTCCGTTACTTACCTTAATTCTTACCGATTCTTCCTACATGGAAGTAGTCTTTCTTATCCCTCTTCTGGGTTTTGCTAATATTCTGTCATTGGTGGCAAATCAGTTTTGTGTGTATTTCAGTCTGGTAAAGAAAAATGTATATATTTTCTATGCTTTTGTATTGTCCGGCGTGATAACTATTGTGCTGAATGCCCTGTTTATGCAATCATACGGATTCATAGTTTCCGGTTACTCTCAAATCATATCTTATGTCGTTATGAGTGTCTTCTTATATATCATGGCAAGAAGAATAACGGAGATAAAACTAAACTTGAAAAAAAGTCTGATTCTGATATTTGTAGTCATAAGTTATGTAGCTTTGGTATCATATCTTAGTCCGCAGGTAGTACATGGCGAGTATTTTCTTTTCATCGCAGCAGGGCTTGTGTTTTTGATTTTAACAATTGTATTGTTTACGCGTCAGCAAAGAATAAATCCTGTGAAAACAATGCGATCATTATTAAGCAAATCAAAATGATGACTTAATTTGATATCTTTGCGACTGGACAGTATTTTATGAAAAAAATCCTAATTCTGGCATATGATTTTCCGCCGTTTCTTTCAGTAGGTGCCATTCGTCCGTATCACTGGTTTCTTCATTTTAAGGAAGCCGGGTTAATGCCCATCGTGGTCACACGGCAATGGAATGAACAATATGCCGGGAAAAAACAATACGTTGCACCGGGTTACAGTGACAAGGTAGATGTAGAAGAATCAGATTCAGGAATAATTATTCGAGCCCCCTATAAACCAAATCTTTCCAACAGGCTCTTGTTAAAGTATGGCGAAAACAGATATAGACGAATAAGAAAATTGCTGACAGGTTTTGTAGAAATATTTCAGTGGCGATTTAATATTGGACCTAGGAAAAGTATATATAATGCAGCGAAAGAATACCTGGATAAAAACAAAGTAGATGTGATAATTGCAACCGGAGAGCCATTTATTTTGTTTAAATTCGCTTATAAACTGAGTCAAAAGTTTAACATCCCATGGATTGCTGACTACCGTGACCCCTGGATTGATCCGAATGTAAATCAAAACCTCCAAACAAAATTTCTTTCATGGTTTAATCGACGGCAAGAGCGCAGACTCCTGAAATCTGCAGCATTTGCATCCATAACATCAAAGTACTTTAAAAAAATAGTATCAGATAATGTGGGGGATAAGGATTTTGTGATTTCCCCAAACGGTTTTGATTTAGATGTAAATGATATTGTGCCGATTCAGCAGTCGTTAGATAAATTTATTATCACTTATATAGGGAGAATCTATCCATATTACCCGGTCGAGAGTTTTTTCGAAGTGGCCGACAATTTTATAAAAGAAGAACAGATTGATAATCTGGAAATCAGGTTTATTGGAGTATCTGGAGATACGGATATCAATGGACTAATTGATCTGAAATTTCCTGAGTTGAAAAAATACGTCAAAATAATACCTCCGGTACTGGGTAACAATTTGTTTAGGGAATTAAAAGTAAGTAATCTTCTATTGCTTTTTAATATGTATTCAATAATTGGTACAAAAATATATAATTACATAGCTGCCAATAGACAAATAATACAGTGTTTTAATGAAGATGAACTTGGATTAAAGTTAAAGGAACGTTTTTGGAAAAGTGATTGGCTTGATCTGTATCCGGCAAGCAGAATGATTGTTGAAAAAAATGCAGGGGTGGTTGTAAAGGACAAAGAACACTTATATGAATGTTTTAGAAAGTTTTATCAGGAGCACAAAGAAAAGGGTTTTGTACAGTGTAATGCAGGGGATATTTCTGAGTATTCGAGGAAAGAATTGTCTAAAAAACTTGCCTGCATCATTCTTGAACAAATCAAATAGTTAGTATATAGTTTCTGCATTTTTATATTTTTGATCTTTCATTATGTGTTTGTTTCCGAAACAAATAATGATTCAACAGATTAATAAATCCATCATTAGAAAAATGAGAAGGGAATTATTATATATTTACTTGTTTAAAGTGTTTTATCAAGTCATAAATGGATCCGCGTTGTTTTGTATAACTGCTTATCCACATTGAGTTTAGAGGCATTATGGTTGTACAACACTTATTATAAGGAGGCAACATGAAAAATAAACATTTGATTTGTCCGGTTTGCAACTCAGAGAAAATTATTAATTCTTGGAGGTACTATTCTGAAAATGGTCTTTTGAGATGTAGAAACTGTTCTTTTGTTTTCATGGAGAAAATACCAACAGAAGATGAATTGAATGATTTCTATTCATTATATTCATATTCTGCGGAAGCATATTTGTCTCCTATAACCATTAAAAGTTATAACATATTACTTGATGAATTTGAGAAATATAGAAAAACCAGTAATTTACTTGATGTAGGATGTGGCAGAGGATGGTTTCTGGAAGAAGCTAAAAAACGCGGATGGAAGGTTTTTGGGACAGAGTATTCTGATAAAGCGATTGAAATTTGTTCTAATAAGGGCATTGAAATGAAAAAAGGGGAATTGCATTCCGCTGAATTTAAGGGGGTGGAGTTTGATATAATAACGTCTTTTGAAGTAATAGAACATCTTTCCTTTCCCAAAGTTCATTTGGAAGAAATAAACAAATTGCTCAGACATAAAGGCTTGTTTTATTGTACAACACCGAATTTTAATTCCTTGCAAAGACATAAAGAAAAAACAAGTTATAAAATCATATTTTATCCTGAGCATTTATCTTATTTTTCCAAACGCACATTATGTCGAAGTGCAAATAAAGCCGGGTTTATAAAAAAGAAGTTTAAGTCAACCGGGTTAAGCACAACAGTGTTAAGAAAAAACAAACCTGCAGTTTCAATGAATAATAAAAACCATCCGGATGAGCAATTAAGAAATGAAATTGAAAAGAAAAAATACTTAATAGTTTTGAAGTCAATCATTAACTTTTTTCTAACAATCACAAATAAAGGAAATACACTAAAGGGATATTTTCTTAAAAGCTAATATTATGAACAATTTTTTACTTTTGGAGTTAAAAGATGTGCGGCATAGCAGGAACATATCACCTTTCATCTGATCGCAAGCCTATTGTCAGGAAAATGATGGACCTGCAGGTTCATCGCGGGCCCGATGCGGGAGATATGTGGCATCATAAAAATGTTTGTTTCGGACATCGACGGCTCAGTATTATTGACTTGTCAGATGCGGCATTGCAGCCCATGCACTCGCATTGTGGAAGATATACCATTGTGTTTAACGGAGAGGTGTATAATTTTATCACTTTAAAGGCAAAACTCCAAATCGAATATCCCGAAAAATATCCGGATAATGCTTTTAAAAGCACTTCCGATACTGAGATTGTACTGGAAATGTTTGCAAGATACGGTCCTGAATCTGCAAAAGAGCTCAATGGTATGTTTGCTTTTGCCGTGTATGACAAGCAGGAGGATAAAGTGTTTTTGTTTCGCGATTCAGTTGGTATAAAGCCTTTGTTCTACAGTGTCTCAGGACAAAACCTTTATTTCTCTTCAGAGCTAAGGCCTTTGTTGCAATCAATCCCTGAAACAACCCTTAATCGTAAAGCTCTGCCTTTATATTTTCATCTGGGTTATTTCCCCGGAGAGGAAACTGTGGTTTCAGAGATAAAAAGAGTTCCTGCCGGTACATACGGAGAGTTTAAAAACGGAGAAATTCAGTTTACCCGTTTCAGATATTTACCCGACAGTGCAAAAAAGAAACTGACGGAGCCATACTCAGAAATTAAAAAAGAGCTTGATAATAAACTCAGAACAGCAGTAGAAGGCACACTAATAAGTGATGTGCCACTGGGTGTTTTTCTGAGCGGCGGAATAGATTCGTCACTGGTAAGCGCCTATGCATCGGAACTGAGTTCGAAAAAACTAAAATCTTTTACCATAGCATCGCCCGATAAAAATCACGATGAAAGCTCATATGCCAGAGAGATTGCTAAACACCTGGGCCTTGATCATATTGAAATGATGCTGAGTGAAAAAGAAGCTAAAGAACTTTGCGGGCAGCTGCTGAATGATATGGATGAACCTTTGGCCGACAGTTCTTTTATTCCTACATATTTTGTGTCGGCTTTGGCCCGCAGGCATGTAACAGTTTCGCTGAGCGGTGACGGAGGTGACGAATTGTTTATGGGCTATGGAAGCTACCGCTGGGCAAAAAGAATCAATAATCCTTTGTATAAAATCGGTGCTGCCGGCATTAGACCTTTTGTAAAGAACTCATCCTCTCCGCGCTGGCAAAAAGCAAATCAGTATTTTGACAGAAAACTCAAAGCATATCAAAAAAGCAACCTCTTTGCGTTAGAGCATGGCTTTTTTACTTCGAAAGACCTTGAAAACATCAACCTTAAAATACAGGGGAATTTCCCTCCTCATATAGGAAATAAAGCGCTGTCAGCAAAAGAACAGCAGGCCCTGTTTGATTTAGAGTATTATTTGCGCGATGATTTATTGGTAAAAGTAGATCGTGCTTCGATGCTCACAAGCCTTGAGGTAAGACCACCTTTGCTGGACCACAATATTGTAGCATATGCATTGCAAATCCCTACAAAAAAACGTAGCAGAGGACAAGAGTTAAAGTCAATTCTTAAAGATCTTTTGTCTGATAAAATTCCAGGCAAATTGATTGACAGGCCAAAAAGGGGATTTTCAATCCCGCTAAAGAAATGGTTGGAGAAAGACTTGAATAATTTGGTTGAGAAACATGTCAGAAACCCTGAAAGTCCTGTATTCAGGGCAATTGATTATTCTGCATGTATGTGTTTGCTTAAGGGAAAGAACACTGTAACATCAGCTGATTTCTGGGCAGTAATTGTATTGTCACATTTTTTGGAAAAACACAGCTTTATTGAGCTATAAAGTACCTTGCGCAAAGGAACAGTATGTAAAAATTTCATAATTTTACACAAAATATTTCATATGCAACGAGTTCTAAAAGATGATTATATTCATGGTGGCACACAGAAAGATCTTTATGAAGAAAAGGATAAAGAAGCTTGTACTTGTCCTTTATGCGGAAGCGACGAGTTTAAACAAATTGATGAAGAAAGAGGACTTGGAATTGCAAATTGTCTGAATTGCAACTTACTCTATACAAATCCCACAGCAGTTAATGCAGATAAAAACTATTTTGGCGAATCAGACACTATCTATAATGAAGCCCGGTTGATTTTTAAAGGAAGAAAGAAGCATCATCGTGACAGGAACTACATATACGAAGTAAATAAGATCCGCAAACTTAAGCCAAACGGGAAACTGCTGGATATTGGAACCAATATGGGCTTTTTCCTTCGAAAAGCAAGGGAAGCCGGTTTTGAGGTAGAAGGAGTTGAGCCAAGCCCATCGCTTTCGAAAATTGCGGAAAGGGAATGGGGAATGAAAATATATAACTCCTTTCTTCAGGAATTGGATCTGCCGGAGAAGTCCTATGATGTGATTACCATGGTTGATGTATTTGAACATGTTATTAATCCGCAAGAAATGCTTAAGAGTTGTTATTCACTGTTAAAAGACGACGGTGTTCTTGCAATTAAGGTGCCTAACGGAGCATATAACAAGGTCAAAATGAAGTTGGCAAAACGGCTAGGGAAAAAAGGGGTAATGGATATTTGGGATTCATATGAACATGTTGTTCACTATACATATCCTACAATGAAGCATCTCGTTGCTGAGCATGGCTTTATTGTAAAAAGTTTCTTTGTGCCACTACCTATTCACTCCCCAGAATGGGCAAGACTGGTCGGGCATTATTACCAATACCCCTCACCATTTATTTTTAGCTGGAAAAAGATTATGATGCGACGCTTGTTTTTCTGGATGGGGAAGCTGGAAAGAATTTTTGGAAGGAAAACAAGATATAGTCCTGATTTGTTTTTCCTTCTTCAAAAAGCTTGATCCGACTAAATGTGTATTAGAAATATTCTATATGTCTCTTATGACGGATTAACTGATCCAGTGGCTGATTCACAGGTGATTCCGTATTTGATTGAGCTTACAAAGCGAGGTCACAGAATTCTTATATTGAGTTTTGAAAAACCCGCAAAGGAAGCCTTAATTGCCGGTGTTTCTGAAAAACTGGCCCCATATGGAATAGAGTGGATACGAACCCGTTATACCAAGAAGCCCCCTGTAATTTCTACTGTTAGAGAT
>PKSX01000199.1 GCA_002869435.1 Marinilabiliales bacterium
AATCATATTTCGAATCTGGGTACAGCGCTTGCCAAGGAAATAGCCGGTCTTGCCGGAAAGGATGTGCCGGCTTTTATTACTGATCCCACATGCGTTGATGAATTTGAGGATGTGGCAAGACTTACAGGTTTACCCGAAATTCCCCGCAAGAGTTTAATACATGCCCTGAATCAAAAAGCGGTGGCCCGGAGATATGCTCGTGAAAACGGTAAAAACTATGAAGAAGTTAATGTTATAGTACCTCATATGGGCAGTGGTATTACTATAGGAGCTCATAAAAAAGGCCGAATTATTGATAATACCAACGGACTCAGTGAAGGGCCATTAACCCCTGAGCGTGCGGGTGCTCTTCCGGCAGTAGAGCTTGTAGATCTTTGTTTTTCCGGTGAGCATACAAAAGCTGAGATCATGAAAAAACTCTATGGTAAGGGAGGAATGATGGCTTATCTTGGGACCAACGATGTGCTGGAAGTACAGAAAAGAGCCAAAAGTGGTGATGAGAAAGCCGCCCTCGTACTGGATGCCATGATTTATCAAACTGCCAAATATATTGGTGCAATGGGTACAGTATTAAAAGGCGAAGTGGATGCCATTATTATTACCGGAAGCATTGCCTATAATGAAGAAATTACGAATGCCGTAATTGAAAGAGTGAAGCATATTGCTCCTGTTGTTATTTATCCCGGAGAAGATGAAATGGAAACTCTTGCCATGAATGGCCTTATGGTTCTGAATGGGGAGATTGAGGAGACGGTTTATGAGTAAATTTTTGTCATCCTGAGTTCAGGATAACGTTTTGGGTCATCCCAAAGGGATGTTATCTATTGTTTTTTGTTATACAAAGCAATAGCCCCTCCGGGACATCAAAGCAATTTAGGCTTTGCAGTTAAGACTTCAGAAGTCTTAAGCTGGTTCCATAAGAAGGACTTATCTAAAGACTTCGGAAGTCTAAAGCCGCTCATTTAGCACGAAAACACTTTCAATTGCTTTGTTTTATAAAAATAACTGAGCATTTCGTCCTTCGACATGCTCAGGATGACAATTGCTTTGTGGATTACATATTCCTTCTGTACTGCCCGCCTACATCAAACAGTGCATTAGTGATTTGTCCCAATGAACAATATTTCGAAACTTCCATCAGGCTTTCAAAAACATTTTGGTTATGGATCGAGGCTTCTC
Organism: Marinilabiliales bacterium; assembly: GCA_002869435.1. Taxonomy (GTDB): domain Bacteria; phylum Bacteroidota; class Bacteroidia; order Bacteroidales; family DTU049; genus BM518. The sequence continues at coordinate 1,180 of PKSX01000199.1, forward strand.
TCAATTCAGCAATTTTAACCGGAGTAATATCTTCGAAGGTTTTATGCAGACATTCAAGCATTTTTATCTGGTATTCTTTTTCTTCTTTTGTGGCACGAATTACTTCGCCGGGAATCAGGGTAGGGGAACCTTCTGATGAAAGGAAGGTATTAACGCCCATAATCGGCAACTCACCGGTATGTTTCAGACGCTCGTAATACAATGATTCTTCCTGAATCTTGTTGCGCTGATACATGGTTTCCATTGCACCCAATACTCCGCCGCGTTCTGTAATTCTGTCAAACTCCATCATTACCGCTTCTTCCACGAGATCTGTCAGTTCTTCAATAATGAAAGCTCCCTGTAAAGGATTCTGGTTTTTGGCCAGACCCATTTCGTGGTTGATGATCATTTGAATGGCCATTGCACGACGTACAGATTCTTCTGTAGGCGTAGTGATTGCCTCGTCATATGCATTGGTGTGCAATGAGTTACAGTTATCGTAAATGGCATACAATGCCTGTAATGTTGTACGAATATCGTTGAAACCAATCTCCTGTGCATGCAATGAGCGACCTGAAGTTTGGATATGATATTTCAGTTTCTGTGAACGATCGTTGGCATTGTATTTCAGTTTCATTGCTTTGGCCCAGATCAATCGGGCAACACGACCCATAACAGAATACTCCGGATCGAGACCATTGGAGAAGAAGAACGACAGATTGGGTGCAAATTTATTGACATCCATGCCTCTCGAAGCATAATATTCCACATAGGTAAAACCATTTGCCAGCGTAAAAGCAAGCTGCGAAATAGGATTGGCTCCGGCTTCTGCAATATGATAGCCCGAAATAGAAACAGAGTAGAAGTTTCTTACGTTATTAAGAATGAAATACTCCTGCACATCGCCCATGAGTTTCAATGAGAAATCGGTGGAATATATGCAGGTATTCTGTGCCTGATCTTCCTTCAAAATATCGGCCTGAACCGTTCCTCGGACACTGGAAATGGTTTCTGCCTTGATCTTTTCGTACACATCGGCCGGTAAAACCTGATCACCGGTTACACCAAGCAAAAATAACCCCAGTCCGTCATTTCCTTGTGGCAACTCACCCTGATACTGAGGGCGTGTGGTTCCTTTTTTCGTATAGATTTCTTCAATTTTCTTATTGACTTCGTCTTCCAGGCCGTTTTCTTTGATATAAACCTCACACTGCTGATCAATGGCTGCATTCATAAAGTATGCTGCCATAATAGGAGCCGGACCATTGATGGTCATTGACACAGAGGTTTTCGGATCTACCAGATTGAAACCCGAGTACAATTTTTTTGCATCATCGAGACAGGCGATGGACACACCGGAGTTTCCAATCTTACCGTAAATATCGGGACGGGTTCCGGGATCTTCTCCGTACAGAGTCACTGAATCATACGCAGTTGAGAGACGTTTGGCCGGCATTCCATAAGAAAGATAATGGAATCGTTTATTTGTTCTTTCAGGTCCGCCTTCACCGGCAAACATGCGAGTTGGATCTTCACCTTCACGTTTAAAGGGAAATACCCCTGCAGCAAAAGGAAATTCACCCGGAACATTCTCCTTTAAACTCCATTTCAGAATTTCGCCCCAGTCTTTGTATTTAGGCAACGAAATCTTTGGGATCTGGAGATGAGAAAGCGATTCGGTATGTGTTTTTATACAAATTTCCTTGTCTCTGACCTTAAAAATGAAATTCTCATCCTTATAACACTTTTTCTTGGCTTCCCACTCTTCAAGAATCTTTTTATTGTGGCCGTCCAGGTCCAGTTCTGCTTTTTCATACATTTCCTGAACCTGCTTCATGGCAGCAGTATTATCGGTTTCTTCTTCCTTTTTGAAAGCTTCAATGGTTTCGTTAAGCGTGAACATTTTGCGGGCAATTGCTGCCTGTTCTTCCGACCATTTATTGTAATTTCTAACGGTATCGGCTATTTCAGAAAGATAGCGCGTTCTGTTAGGCGGAATGATGTACAGTTTTTCCGACATCTCATCGGTAATTTTCATAGAGCTAACGAAAGAACCTTCATTCAGAGAATTTACCTTATCGATCAATGCTTTATAAAGCTGATTCACGCCCGGATCATTAAATTGAGAAGCAACAGTTCCATACACAGGCATGGTATCCGGATCCACGTCATGCAGCTGATGATTACGCGCATATTGCTTTTTTACATCGCGTAATGCATCGAGTGCTCCGCGTTTATCGAATTTATTGAGTGCAATAATATCAGCAAAATCGAGCATATCAATCTTTTCCAGCTGTGTTCCTGCACCATATTCCGGAGTCATAACATACATTGAAACATTACTGTGGTCTACAATTTCGGTGTCAGATTGTCCGATTCCGGAAGTTTCAAGAATAACCAGATCATAGCCGGCAGCTTTTACCACATTTACTGCATCGGTAACATATTTAGACATGGCGAGATTAGACTGACGTGTAGCCAGCGAACGCATATAAATACCATCTGTGCTTATTGAATTCATGCGGATTCGATCACCAAGCAATGCACCACCGGTTTTACGTTTTGAAGGATCGGCAGAGATAATTGCCATGGTTTTCTCAGGAAAATCAAGCTTATATCTCCTAACAATTTCATCTACCAGTGATGATTTTCCAGCACCCCCGGTTCCGGTGATTCCGATTACGGGAATTGAGGTTTTTTCAGCTTTTTCCTTAATGGTTTCAATGAGTTCTTTGCTTTCTTCAGGGAAATTCTCAGTGGCTGAGATCAATTGGGCAATAGAATAAACATCCTTCTGCTCAATCTTTTCAATTACTGAACCATGAAGCTCTTTTCCGGTAGGGAAGTCAGATTTCTCGACCAGATCATTGATCATACCCTGCAAGCCCATTTGCCTCCCGTCATCCGGAGAGTAAATGCGTGTAATGCCATAATCGTGGAGCTCCTGCATTTCATTGGGCAGAATTACTCCGCCGCCACCACCAAAGATTTTTATATGCTCACAACCTGCTTCTTTCAGAAGGTCGTACATGTATTTGAAATACTCTATATGGCCACCCTGATAAGATGTAATGGCAATGGCCTGCACGTCTTCCTGTATGGCACAGTCTACAATTTCCTTTACTGCACGGTTATGTCCCAAATGTATCACTTCGGCGCCAGTAGCCTGAATGATACGTCTCATTACATTTATGGCAGCATCGTGTCCATCAAACAATGAAGCAGCAGTTACTACTCTAACATGATTTTGGGGCTTATACATTTCTTTGGTTTGTATCATCTTATGGTTTTTTTGCTTGTGCAATCAACTTCACAGTCTGGTTTATTCCCTTATGAAAACAGGAAACAGCCAGAAAAAAGCACAATTTCTTGTTATGATCACAAGAAATTTGAATGCCTTATCTCTCGCTGCCTCCACGTAAATTCTCAAAATTTATTAATCAGCTAAAAGCGCTCTTGAAATTACGATTTTCTGAATTTCAGAGGTACCTTCATAAATCTGAGTAAGTTTTGCATCACGCATCAGGCGTTCAACATGGTACTCTCTTACATAACCGTATCCGCCATGAATCTGAACGGCTTCGGTTGTAACTTCCATTGCAATATCAGCTGCATATTGTTTTGCCATGGCGCTGGCGATACCGTAAGGCTGGTTGGTATCTTTCAGCCATGCACATTTCAAACAAAGATTTCTGGCATTTTCAACTTTTACAGCCATATCGGACAGTTTAAATGCAATAGCCTGGTGGTTGGCAATCTCTGTACCAAATGCTTTTCTTTCTTTTGAATATTTTATGGCAAGTTCCAATGCTCCTGAAGCAATACCAAGTGCCTGAGCAGCAACACCAATACGACCACCGTCGAGGGTTTTCATGGCATATTTAAAACCAAAACCGTCGTCGCCAAGTCTGTTTTCTTTTGGAACTTTAACATCGGTAAACATGACAGAATGAGTGTCGGAACTGCGCATACCCATTTTTTCTTCGTGGGGACCGAGTGAAATACCGGGAGTATCTTTATCAACTACAAATGCATTGATGCCTCTGTGTCTTTTCTCAGGATCGGTTTGTGCAATTACAACGTATGTAGATGCTGAAGCACCATTGGTGATCCAGTTCTTGGTTCCGTTCAGAAGATAATGATCGCCTTTGTCTTCAGCTGTTGTGCGCTGTGATGTAGCATCAGAACCGGCTTCGGGTTCAGACAGAAGGAAGGCACCAATCTTTTCACCACGTGCCAGAGGCTTCAGATATTTTTCTTTTTGTTCTTCTGTTCCGTATTCTTCCAGCCCCCAGTTTACGAGGGAATTACAAACAGATACAACAATGGCTGATGATGCATCAATTTTAGAGAGTTCTTCCAGAGCCAAAACGTATGAAACAGTATCCATGCCACCACCATCATACTTCACGTCGGTCATCATTCCCAGGAAACCTAGTTCTGCAAGATTCTTAATATGCTGAGTTGGAAATTCTGCTTTCTCATCTCTTTCAATGATATCAGTAATTAACTCACGCTGAGCATAATCTCTGGCAGCCTGCCGGATCATTTTTTGTTCTTCGGTAAATTCGAAATTCATTTGATTCTATTTTAATTGTTAACACTCTAATATAGGGGGTTTCAAATATAGTAAAAATGACAATAAGTATAAAGATTTGTACAAAATCTGATAAAAAATAGACCGGATTGATCTTATGTTAGAAATGGAATATGTTTGTCAGAATAGGGTAGATGCCGGAACTAAAACTGTTTTTGTATGAACTCATGGATTTTATCAAGCACAAGATTTTTTGACTCCAAATGCGGGAAATGGCCAATATCAGGAATCATAAGGCCTTCGGCATAACCAGAGACTCCGTTTATTACAGAATTCTGTTGAACCACGGTGCCATAATTATCATTTTCTCCCTGAATAAACAGTAGTGGGGCAGTAATGCCTGGTAAAAAATCTTCAATATTCCAATGGTGTCCTTCTTCTGTAGTCCATATATTGACCCAGCTATTGAACATGCTGTCGGTATTCTCACCATGGTATTTTATCAGACGTTCGCGAAGATCCTTGTTTTTGTATGCATCTATTGCAGAGTGTATTCCTTTCAGTGACCAGTCTTCAATGAGAACATGAGGGGCCATGACAACTAATCCGGCCACATTTTCTCCAAACTTTGATGCATACATTATTGCGATGCTTCCACCATCGCTATGGCCGATTAAAATGATTTTCTTTTTATGGAGGTTCAGTTTTTCGAGAAGCTCCGGCAATACATCTAATGCTTCTTTTTGCAGGAAGTCAACG
>PKSX01000201.1 GCA_002869435.1 Marinilabiliales bacterium
GGCGCATGAAGGGGCTGAAGGTGTACAACATGTTATGTCAAGTGAATAGTCTCCGGTATTTGAACCATAACCGCCAACAAAAATATAGTAATCAGTACCAGCTACAGTACCAAAAGATACAGTACTGTATGAGCCGCATCCATCATCGTTACTTGCAATACAGGATAAAGATCCGCATGTACCTGTAAACACATGTATTTTTGAATCATAATTGGTAGCAGCACACATGCTTGCTGTTACAACATCTCCTGTTCCACTAAAAACGTACCACCTTCCGGCTGCAGCGTCAACACTGATTCCACAAGAACCGGTTGACGGATTATCGCTATTGGTTGCGGTTGTTGTTGTACCGCTGTAAGACCCTCCACAAATTACATTTTGAGCATTGGTACAAAAATCATTGTCGGTACAGGGGGTTGCCTCTGTGTCGAAACTCCATGTGGTTGACCCTACTGCATCTCCTGCAGAATTCTTTGCAACGACCGTCCAGTAATATGTTGTTGAAGCAGTCAGTATACCAGGATTAAAGAAAGTGTCGGTTGTGTTCAAGAGAAAAGGAGGACTTCCTGCAGTCCCAAAATAGAGATCGAAACTGGTTGCTTCATCGCAAGCTGTAATTAACGGTGGATCCCATTTAAATGTTTGCGGACAGTTTGATACATTATTGGCTCCGTTGGCCGGATATGGGTTGCTTGCTGTATTCGGAACTGACTGGGAGCAACATGCAGTAATATCAGTTCCGGGAGCTGTTTGCGGTTGAGCTGGTCCATAAATGGAGTTTGAACTGGCGTCTAAAACCTCAACTTCCATCTCAGAAGGATACGAACCATCGTTTGTTCGCGTGATATTGATAACATCGCCTGTATTCACAATGATTAAGAGGTCTTCTGGCCCATTTCCCCCTGATAATGTTGTATCCACTAATATCGGTGTTCCGTTTACAGAAACTGTTATTGTTCCGCCATTCCAGCCATCACCGTATGTGTCTGTTAAACGAATCGTATGATTACAACCACTAAGCGGTGTACTTGTTACGCAGAGGTCTGTCATTGCCAGGTCTGAGTTTCTTGTATTGGCCACACGTATGTAATATGTTCCGTTGTTAACATTACTCAGGTTAACGGATTCTGTTTGAGCCCCGTTTGTTGCATCATTGTCAACACATGCAGTTTCTGTCAATGAGCCACAAGTACCGGAAAATGTTTGTATTAGAAGGTTTCTGTCTGCACTAATTCCGGTAATACTGATGTCACATGGTCCTCCGGTAACGGTGTAAACAAACCAGTATTCACGGGTTATGGTACCGCAGCTTGGTGCCGGGGTTCCAGTTGTTTCAATGCTGTTATCGCTTACGGAGAAGGCTCCAGAGCAAGCGCCGTTTGGTGTAATATTAACAGCAGTTGCACAGGATGTCTGTGCGTTTGCAATGTTGGATATTAATAAGATGCTTAAAACAACAATCAGAAGAAGTGTAATCTTTGCAATTACTGAAAACATTGTGATTTTCATGGCTATTTATTTTAAAACGTATTTTGTCGATTGCAATAATACGTTAAGCGAATATTATCAGCACAATGTATTATTTATGCTGGCTTCCGCATTGATATAAAGCCCTGGAATTTGATTAAATGCCAATGGCTTTTATAAAATGCCATCTTTAAATTGACGGATACTGTTCATCACATCTTTCTGATAACCGCGTGAAACAGCTGCTGAGAAATCATGATTTTCAAAGTGCAGTGCATACCCTCTTGAACTGCCGCTAACCCGTACAACATGGTGCAGGTTGGCAATATATGATTTATGACACCTAATAATCTGTTTGTGTTTTGATAAATTCTCCAGAACAGATTTCATTGTGATATGTATAATTTTGTTTTCACAGTTTCCATTTTTGCAAATGTAAAACATACAATAGTTGCCTTGTGCTTCTACCATTAATAAATCACCTAGCTGAAAAGTAAGAGTAGCACTTGTCTTTTCAGAGTTGATAGTAATTTCTTCTGCGCTAGGCTTGCTGCTTTCTTTAATTATTGAGATTTCACGATCCATCGATCTTGCTATGTTCTCTACTTGTTTCATAATATACTTCTCTACAAGTAAGATGCCGAAATAAAATGGTAGAATAAATGATGTGAAAATCAGCAGAAAAAGCGATAGTAAGGTGTTTAAACCAAGGCTGTCTTTGTTTAAATAGTATAATGATTCGAAAAGAAAAACAAGCGATATAGCAAGTGTAAAAACAATGAAGAAATGATTCTTAATTCTTGTTTTTGAAAGATGTTCCAGGGTTTTTCTTCTAAAGGCAAAATAAAACAGTATTACACAGATAATGAAAGCAGAAACTCCTGGGATTATTCTCGTTGTAAAATTTCCTTCTATATCAATTTTTGAACTATTGATAGGGGTGAAAAAATAATAAAATGCAGTGAAGTAAATAAGCAAGGATAAAAGCCACAGAATTCTATGTCCTGTTTCAAATGATGAAAAATAATCTTTCAAATAAGTTATTCTTGTTTCAAAGCCTTTAATGCTAATCATTACAATAATAAGCATCAATGCTGATGCAATTAAAAAAATACTAAGTTTCTTTTGTGAATCCTTTTCTTTAAGTGCAATGTTTTCCTTAATTTCTGCTTCACGTATCTTCCAGTTCGATTTAGCATGATCAATTTTCTGATTATAGCCTATGATGTCGGAAATTATTTTTTCATTCCCTATTTTGTTTTTAAGCATTTGGTATTCTTCATAGTAAAAGAGTGCTTTTTCATAAAGCTGGTTCTTTTTATATAAGAGATATAATTTTTGGCAAACATTAGATTCCTGGAGCATGTTGGGGAGATACTGCAACTGTGCAAGGGCTTCGAGATAATAATCTTCTGCCTTTCTATATTCTTCGTTTTCAAAGTATATATCAGCTGAATAAACCATCGCTTCGTTTTTGTAAAACTCCATTTGTGCATCCCCGCTTTTGTCGGCAAGGATATAATTATATATCTGAAATGCGGAGTCTTTTTGGCCAATATTTTTGTACGCTTCTGCCAGTTTTATGAGTAAATAACCCCTTAGCTCATAATCTACATTGTTAAGACTAAGTTTTCTAGTTTGTTTGAAAAGGTCTATAGCTTGACGATATTTGCCAAGATCATTATAAGCCATCCCTTTGTATACTCCACTTATAAAAACACAAGCACTATCATTGATTTTAGTACTAAGATTTAAAGCTGTACTAAACATGCCAATTGCATCTTTAGGATTATCCATATGCAAGTGACATAAACCAATATTATTGATGCTTGTAATGATGCCCCTTTGATCACTCCTCATGTTGAAGAGCCTTAATCCATGAAGATAAATGCTCAGAGCATAATCATATTCTGCAAGCCTGAAGAGGGAGTTTCCTATGTCAACTAAAATCCAGGGGTGCTTAATTCCGAAAGATTGAAAATTATTGAAGTCAAATTCTCTGATCGCTAAAGATCTGACATAACAGTCAACGGCTTTCGAAAAATCTTCTTTTGCAAAATATAATCCCCCCAGCTGGTAAAGAAGCTTTGCCATTGCCTCGTTTTCTGAGGGGGTTTTTTCCATGTCGGCCAGCATGTCCTCAAAAACCTGTATTCGGATATTAATATCTTCAAAAACCTGATGACGTGTTGTGTCAGAGGTGTTCTGCCCGTAAAGTTCTGTTGAAAAGAAACTTAAAACGACAGCAAAACCCAATATTATGAGTTTTTTTAATATGCACCGGATAGTGTTGTTCATAACCTGATTGCAAAAATATACTTAATTAGCCTTGAAGCCTTTTATTGACTTGAATTTATGAGCCCGTTTGTCAAAAAAGTCGACTTCTTGTCAAATTCATGTGAGAATCTTCTGAAACCTGCATATTTATTAATTTCTGTCAGTTATATTTTATTAAATCTAATTGTTTATATAAGTGTTAAATGATATTTTCTGACGAAAAACCAAAAATTTATTTGCATTTACCCCTTATAATGTATTACTTTACTCGATTTTTATTTAATTAAATGAAGGGTTATGCAAAAGAAATTTTTACTACACTTGTTTGTAGGTTTGTTTTTTGTTCTGTTTTTTACTACAGGACTGCAAGCTCAGATTAGCAGGCAGGGAACACCCGCCTCTATCGAGTATAACATCCCTGATGTACTATCATCGGTAGATGTTCAACCTACAGGAATTGACTGGCAGACCGTTGATGCTGAAGATCAGCTTGCAATGAGTCAGAATTTACCGGTTCGTGCCGGTTTTTCACTCACTGTCGATAAATCCATAGATAATGATGGAGAATGGGAACAACTCCCGGATGGCAGAATGATGTGGAGATTGAGAATTGAAACACATTCAGCTGTTTCAGTAGGAATTGTTTTTGATATGTTCCATTTGCCTGAAGGCTCGGAACTGTATCTGTATAATGAAGATAAATCATTCATTATCGGTGCATTTACATCAGATAACAATAATCCCAATAATGTGTTCAGTACTCATTTGGTGCCTGGTAGTACCATTATCATTGAATACATTGAAACTCCTTCACAGGGTTTCATGAATGGCGGGCTGAATGAAATCATGATTGAGGGAACTGGAACAAAGCGTAAGCCGGTAGCCACAAGTCCTTCTGAATATGAGTCTGAAGCAATTCTTCATATTGGTGAAGTAATTTATGCATATAACGATAAAGTTAATGAAGACGCAATGTCTACAAGGGACCTTGGAGACAGTGGCTCTTGTCAGGTAAATATCAACTGTTCTCCTGAAGGAGACAGCTGGCAGGACGAGAAGCGTGGCGTTGCCCGTATCCTTTTCCGCGAAGGAGCCGGTTGGTACTGGTGTTCAGGAACGCTGGTAAATAATACCCTGGAAAATGGAACTCCATATTTCCTAACAGCTTATCACTGTGGTGCTGTAGCCTCTGCTGCTGACCATAATGTTTGGCAATTCTATTTTAATTATGAGCGACCGGGTTGTCCAAATACGGGAACTCCGGTTACTAATATGATTACCGGTTGTGTTTTACGTGCAGAAGGCGATATTTCAGGTGGTACAGATATGCAGCTTGTTGAGCTGAATTCAACACCGCCTCTTACGTGGAATATTTATTATAATGGCTGGGATTACTCTGGAAACACTACACCAAGTGGTGTTAGTATTCATCACCCTGCTGGTGATGCTAAAAAGATTTCTACATTTTCTTCTACCACAACAACCACTACATGGTGGGATGGTACAAACATGGGTGCCAATAATGGTCACTGGACATTTACTTCCTGGGATGCAACTCCCAATGGTCAGGGTGTATCTGAAGGAGGATCTTCCGGATCTCCTCTCTTTAACAGTGCAGGTCGTGTAATTGGTACACTTTCCGGTGGTTCATCAGATTGTGGTGGTCCATATTCCGGTGACCTTTACGGTCGTTTTGATATGCACTGGGTAAGTGCTTATAATGGTAGCGGAAATGCATATGAATGCAGATACTGGCTCGATCCTGCAGGTCTTGATCCTACAGTATGGGACGGTATGGACCCCAATGCTGTTGTTGGTCCTCCTGTAACAGATTTTTCAGGTACTCCTACCACTATTATGGCAGGACAAACTGTTCAGTTTAGTGATCTTACCACTAACCTGCCACAGGATTGGAACTGGACATTCTCGGGTGGTTTTCCCGCAACGTCTACACTCAGAAACCCAACTTGTAGCTGGGCAACTCCGGGTGTATATACTGTTGAGCTGACCACATCAAACTCATATGGGTCAGATACGGAGACCAAGGTAAATTATATTACTGTAACTCCATACAGTGCCCCAAGTAGTCCTGTAACTATTGGAACAGGAACAAATAGCAGTTACTGGCCTTATGGTATTAGTACTCAAGGCTTGGGAGCATACACCTATGTGGTTAGTGCATCAATTTATCAGGCTTCCGAAATTGGAGGCGGCGGTGTTATTACAGATCTGGCATGGCGTCCAAGTACAGCCTATGGTGACACTCGTAATATGCAGATATACCTGAAGCATACATCTGAAGCCCAGTTTTCTACTGCAGTTCCTTACGCGAACCTGATAACTGACGCTGAATTAGTATATGATGGTACATTTGTACCTAATATTAATGGTTGGCACAACAATACTTTAACCACGCCATTTAACTATAATGGTGGAGACAACCTTATGGTTATTGTTGTTGTAAACACTACTGGTAACCCGGGTAATGATAATAGCGATTGTTATTATTCAACATCTGCTAGTAGGCATCAGCGCTGGAATGGGTCTGCAGATCCTACTGGCAATGGTACTATTGATAATAATCGACCGAATATTCAGATTACTATTACTGGTTATTCTGCCCCTGTTGCAAATTTCGGAGTTCTACCAACCCTTCTTGTAGAGGATTTCGAAAGTGGTGCACTTCCAACAGGTTGGCAAATTCTGGATGAA
>PKSX01000130.1 GCA_002869435.1 Marinilabiliales bacterium
AAACCGATCTGTATTTTTATCACCCCGACCACCTCGGAAGCAGCGCCTTTATAACCAATGCCTCCGGAAATGTTTGCGAACACCTGCAATACCTCCCCTTTGGCGAGATGTTTATATACCAAAACAAAAATGAACACGCTGTGCGGTACAAGTTTTCTGCTAAAGAACTTGATCCTGAAACGAATTACACCTACTTCGGTGCACGGTATTATGATAGTGATTTGAGTGTGTGGCTGAGTGTGGATCCGATGAGTGATAAACATGCAGATTATACACCATATGCATATTGTTTTAATAACCCAATTACTTATATTGATCCTTTTGGATTAGATACTGTATTATTTAATAGTAGTGGCGAGTTTCAAACTCCATTACCAGGTGGTGATGATAATACTGACACCTATATTAGAGTAAAAGATGAGGAGTTTGAAAATAACAAAATTGATTATAAGAAAAACGGCAAGCTTAGAGGGCGACATAAAAATAAACAAATAGATAAGAGTTTCCGTGAAAGCATGGAGAGAAACGGGGCAAGTCATATCTATCAGGCTGGTGATTATGATGAATCAAAAGGGATATTTGAGTTTTTTGCAAAAAACACTAAAGTAGAATGGGCTCATATTATCTATCAAGAACCTACAAGTGGTGATACAAAATGCGAAGTTTCCACAGATCATGATCCAGGTTTTGTTTTTTTTAATATACCTATGGATAGAGAAAAAGATGGCTATAAACTTGTTGATGTAAGACATAGTCACGTTGATGATTTTATCTCGCATGCTGACAGGAATTCTTATACAAGATATAATAACAAATGGCCGGTAAAGGCATACATGCTTAAATATGGCAAATATTATCCTTATATTGGGGTAAGAACAAAAAAAGAAAGATATGCTGTTGATCCCCAATCATATTAATAAATACAATCATGAAAAGAGTTTTCATATTATTATTAGTTCAATTCTTTATCGGGTCATCTCTTCACTCGCAAAACATTCAAAACGAGATCGTGTGTAGAGATTCTGTTCTTCTTGATTCTGTAAAGGTTATAAACGAGTTTTTTTTGAAGAGAGTCAATAGTTTTTATGAGAAAAACAAAAACTCACTTGATTCAAATAGCTATTTTCTTATAGAAAATATGGCCTTTAAAGAATATGATACAACTTCTTTTATTGTAATAATATCGATTGGGAATGACCTTGAAAATGACTTAATGGGTGTAGAAGAACACAATTCGTGTTTCTTTAATTTATTTAACACCTTGTTTTTAGTACGATTTCTTACAAATAGATATGGTATTGATCTATTATTTAAAAGGACAACCAGCAACAACATGTTTTTCTTTAATCAAAGAAAGTACGAGGCGATAGGCAATGGCTTATCATCAACAACTGCAGGTTATAGAGTAAAATTGAAAAATAATAGTGTCTCGAAGATAAAGAAGCTGTATTATTTTAATTATCCTACTTCACGTCTTCAACGTTTTTATTATAGAATCTGTTATCGGAAATACTATTAGTATTTAGCTCTATAAAACGAAAAAACAATGAAACACAAATTGCTAATATTGATTACAGGCGTACTAATTCTTCTTTTGGTCGGTTTTACACAAAACCAAAACGAGAAAACATTACTGCGATCATCTCAGCAATCTATGCTTATTTCAATAGAGAGTATGAATAATGTACTTGCTTATGACATAACAAATCATACTGTATCATCTGAAAAAGCAGAATTTAGTCATACTTGTTATTATATCTACGACCATTTTGAGGCAAATATTGAAAAACTTGTCGTAGGTGTATTGCTAAATGAATCAAATATGACTAATTTTGCTTCTACTGATAATGCTAAATACCTTAGGAGCAATGGATAACGCTACGAATTACACTTACTTCGGGGCACGGTACTATGATAGTGATTTGAGTGTGTGGTTGAGTGTGGATCCTGCTAGTGACATGTATCCGGGAACATCTCCATATATGTATGTCAGAGGGAACCCCATAATGCGTATTGATCCAAATGGAATGTGGGATATTGGTTATACCATTGATGAATTAGGAAATGTTGAGCAAGTTGATAATACAGGAGGAAATGATTTTGATGTAATCTATAATAAAAAAGATTATGAGGCAGGAAAAAGGGATTATGATGAAACAGGAACGAAAAGCGGAATGAAGATTGATAGAGGAGAGGTTTCGAATCCAGAGCATAAAAAATATAGCATTAACGGAGAATTAGTCATTAGGTCTCATAGTGAAATAAAAACAAAAGAGGTTGCTGATAATTTATTTAATTTTCTTGCAGCAAACACGAATGTAGAATGGTCAAATCAAAACTATACTAAACCAGATGGCACAAATGTGAATGTTTTAACTACAAGCCGAGAACGTACAACTGTAAGACAAATTTATAGACTTACTTTGGACTATTTAAATAAGGATTACACCTTAAACACAGATGATCATAATCATCCAAATGATTATGAGTTGGGAGGTAAGGTCTCGGGAGAAGATGGAGACATGGGATATAAAAGTAACATTTTAAACTTATATCCAGTAAAAAGTCAAGTGGAAAATGCTACGTTCAGAATGTTCTGGAGAGGAAAAGAATACCCTTATTAAATTAAAGTATCATGAATAGAGTGTCTTTAGTAATAATTGTTGCTTTTAGTGTTTTACTGTTTAGCTGTAGTAGTGGTAAAAAGGAGTCCAGTGAAGATCATGATAATACAGAAGCAATAAATTCAGAATATATTTTGGAGGAATTTCCAATATATGAGCCAAATAGCATTTTATTCCCTGTTTTTGATACTGTTCTCCAGTCTGTACGGGAATGTCCTGAGATAAAAGAAAGTACATGTGTTTATTGTTTATCTATTAGCAGGATAGACGAATTTAATACGACCATTTCAATTGAACTGAGAGAGAAGAAAAGTATTTATTGTAGTAGGATTGATGGTGTTTTCCTTTATAAAGGAGCTGTATTCAAACTTAATATTAATGAACAAGACTCAGTATTTTTTAAGCGAAGTAATAAAGTAGTTAAAGCCAAGTGTCAAAAGGACAATATTTTTACGAATGATTTTAATGATGCTATGATTGGTGTTTGGGAATATATCATTGAAAATAATCAGGTGAATTGCGTTAGTTTTGGTGTTTGTGGGAATTATTGGCACAGGTCAAAAAACTGAAATCATCAATTAAACCCTACACATTCTACGATAATTCTTCACACCACATACAAGCCACCCTGCACACTGCACATTCCACGATAATTCTTTGATAACCCCCGCTTCGGCGGGGTTTTCAACTTCCCAATATTGGGACTCAGCCTCCACAGGCCTCCCCTGCACATTCTAAGATAATTCTTTGACAAGTTTCCCAATATTGGGAAGCTTGTTTTCTTTAAGAAAATGAAAAATAGCGAAGCTGTTTTCAGGGTAAATCCTAAAACAGTATGGGTTGAATACAAATTTTAACTTAGTTTATTAAAAGCGAATGCGTTTTGCAGGCAACTCCCCGGTTTTTACACCTTTTCGCAATCCCCCTTGGTTTTTTCGCCGGGTTTTCGTAAATTCGTACTCACAAATTTGATTAGTTTTTCGTCGCCGAAATCAGCAGCAACCCCCACAAAACCTGTCAGGTTCAGGAGGTAAGTGGTTGCGAAAAAAACCTGACAGGTTATCCCATAAAAAAAGCCGCTCTTTCAGCGGCTTCTGTTGTCCTGCAAGGGGTCGAACCTTGACTCTTCTGATCCAGAATCAGACGTGTTGCCAATTACACCACAGGACAATGATTTAGGAATGCAAAAGTAAAAAAAACTTTACATCCACAAAATATTCATTCAAGTTTTTTTCGTTTTTTTCGTAAGCCAACTATCGCACAGTTAGATATGGGCTGATTTTTTCGTAAACCTCATCGGTCACCAACAACGAATTTTTTATGTCGGTGAGCACTTCGAAGCGCCCGTGCTGCTTACGGTAATTAATTAAACTCAATGCAATATTGTACGAAATATATGGATGTGCACTCAACTCATTTATATTGGCCTCATTTACACGAACTTTTCTTATGGCATACGGATTTACATAAACCTGAGCTGCTATAGAGTTGAAATTTGTGGAATCAATACCCTTTACTTCTGTCAATTGCTGAACATCTACAAATCCACCCAGTTTCTCACGATACCTGACAATGCGAGTGGCAAAAACAGGCCCGATGCCCTTCACTTTTTGAAGTGCTGCAGTATCTGCAGAGTTTATTTCAATACTAACCTTTTCTTCTACCGGATCAGGATCCCACTCCGTATTCTGTTTTTTTACATAAGTGTCTGGCAGCAAAATAAACGGCTCCATAATGGAAAACTCCTCATCGCTGATCACATACATTTTCTTAAAATCTGCTTTGGACTTAAATACGCCACCCTTGCTGCGAAATTTCAAAATGGATTTTACCTGACCCTCATTTAAACCCATTTCCAACCATTGTTCACGCGATAGTTCATTGGGGTCAAAATCAAATGGTTTGAGTTTCGATTGGGTTGAAGATCTTGAAGGATTATCCAAACTCAAATAATACTGCTGCCTTAGCGAATCCGATTCTGCCACTGCTTGCTCCCAGCTTAGGATCTCATTTTTATATTCTGAGAAATCATACGATTCATCATTATTTCCGGAGCTTCCAAGCACCAAAGACGAGAACAGATACAGGCAAACCAAAACCAAAAGCACCCACATACCGTAGCGCTCGGTCTTTGATAAGCCTAAAAATCTTTTAATCAGTGACATCGCAACGCAATGTTACGGAATTCTGAGCACCCTGCCAAAAAATTCGTTGGTAAATCCTTTATTTGTTCGAATTGTGATGTGATAGACAAAAACCTCGGTTGCGGTTTCATCATATCTGCGACCCTGCACATCACCGTTCCAGGGCTGATTGATGTCAGTACTGAGATAAATAAGCTGCCCTCTTCGGCTATAAATGCGCATTTCAAAATAGTCGATGGTGATTCCCGCACCCACCGGAGCAAAATAATCGTTTCTGCCATCACCGTTTGGCGAAAAGGCATTCGGAATGAAAAGCATAACCTCTTCATTCAGGTTCTGACCCTGATAAATGGTATCGGTTTCGTTATCCGGCGCTACCGGTGCAGCGAAAGCCCCTGCAGCAATAAATAATATAGCAAATGCAAAAAATGCTCTTTTCATCTCAAATCTCTTTTTATCAAGACAAAATTACATCGAAATTGTTGCATAAGCATAGGTGTTTCGACGTATTTTGTGGTTTTTATGATGAATAGCAGAAAATTACTCCTTTTGAAACACTATAGCGGTGCTTGTATGATTAACGACACCCAGTATAAAAAATAAATCGGTGGTTGAGCGTAGCCGAAGCCACATGACACTAAACTTAAATATATCGGTGGTTGAGCGTAGTCGAAACCACATGACACTAAACTCAAATATATCGGTGGTTGAGCGCAGTCGAAACCACATGACAATAAACTCAAATATATCGGTGGTTGAGCGTAGTCGAAACCACATGAAGCATATCCACCAGATCAAATTCGTGGTTTTGGATTTTGGGCTAGCCATAAATTCAAATTATTCGTTGTAATTTATATGTGTTCTAATTCGCCCCTAATTAGTGCATTCGTGGTTATAAATGATAGTTGAGACTTTAAGAAAAAAGTCAACTTGGGTCATTGAGCGGAGTCGAAATGACCTATGAATTCATTCTCATGTGGCTTCGGCTACGCTCAGCCACCGTTAAATTAAAGTTCTATTTACGAATACTTAATGATAATAATCGTATTTTTGAACAACAGTCTTCATAATGGATCACAACACCATACGTCTAAACAAATTCATCAGCGAAAGCGGCATTTGCTCCCGCCGTGAAGCCGATCGTTTTATTGAAAACGGCGTGGTTTTTATCAATGGGAAAAGAGCTGCTGTTGGCGCTCGCATAAAACCGGGTGATCGTGTAAAGGTAAACGGCATTGATCTTGAGCCCCGAAAAGAAGAAGACATTGTTTTCATTGCCTTGAATAAACCACCGGGCATAACCTCCACCACCGAAGAAGGCGTACGTGATAATATTGTGCAATATGTAAACCACAGCACCCGGCTTTTTCCGGTTGGAAGGCTGGATAAAGACTCGCAGGGTCTCATTTTTATGACCAATAACGGTGATATTGTAAACAAAATCCTCCGCGCCGGAAACAAGCACGAAAAGGAATATGTGGTAACGGTAAACAAACCCCTCACAGATGAAATGATTACCGGCATGGCCAAAGGAGTGCCGATTCTGGGACAAACCACAAAGAAATGCAAAGTCATTAAAGAAAGCCCGAACACTTTCCGCATTATCCTGATACAAGGCTTAAACCGACAGATTCGCAGAATGTGTGAGTATTTTGGCTATGATGTAATAAAGCTGGAACGGGT
>PKSX01000179.1 GCA_002869435.1 Marinilabiliales bacterium
CTATTTCTCATATCCGATATATTCTAGTAAATCATTAAGTACAACATTGTGGTCAAAGGCCAGATCGCCGATATCTTTTACATTAATGAATTCGGCATCAGCGGCATCGTCACCGGCTTCAAAGCCTTCAAATTCATCTGCATTTTCAGAAACATAGTAAAAAACAATGCCAATGGTTCTTTGTCTTGGATCGCGGTCAATGGCACTATAGGCCTTAAATTGTTTCAGTCTGGCACAATCTATATTGCATTCTTCCATCAACTCACGGCGGGCAGCGGTTTCCACGGTTTCGTCCATGTCGACAAAGCCTCCCGGAAAAGCGTGCATTCCTTTATAAGGATCATTTCCACGGCGAATAAGTAAAACCTTCAGCCCTGAATCTTCTTTCAAAAACACTACCATGTCAACACTTACTGCCGGTCTTGGATATTCGTAGGTATAACTCATTTCTTAGCCTCCGGCATGGATTTAATATAAACGTCTTGCTGAGGGAACGGAATCACAATACCCGCTTCTTTAAGATTTTTAAAAATCTCAAAACGCAGTTCGCTCTTGGTTTGCTCAATACGAAATGCATTTTTACTGAAAAAGAACAGGGAGAAATTAATGGATGAATCAGCATAATCCGTAAATCTAACAAATGGCATACGACCTTTTTTGGTTAAAATGTCTGTGTGGTCGCAGGCGCAGGCAAGCAGCACTTCACGCACCTTTTCAGGATCTGAATTATAGGAGACCCCGAGATCAATCTGAAACCTGGTATCTCTTTTACTATGACTCCAGTTGATGATTTTGTTGTCGATAAACATACGGTTCGGAATGATCATGGTAATGTCATCACGTGTTTCTACTTTAGATGTTCTGAGGCCGATTTCCCGTACCTGTGCTACCAGTCCATCTACTTCAACCACATCATTGATTTTAATGTTGTTTTCCACCAGAATAATTATTCCGGAAATGAGATCCATAAATGTAGTTTGCAATCCAAACCCAAGGCCTACAAACAGGGCTGCAGAACTGGCAAGCAATATGCTTACACTTACTCCCAGGGCATTTATGGCAAGTACAATTGCAAGTGTCCAGCCAAAATACTTAATCAGCAAATAAATGGAATGATGTCGTGTGTCGTGCGGGTCCGCTTTTCGGGCAGCTCTTCTCAATGCCAACCTGACAATGAAGAGCGCAAGTCTTGTAATAACAAGAACAGCAATGGCTGCCAGTAGATTATAAACTGTGAGTTGATAATCATTTATCTTAAAGATAACACTGTCGAGAATTTCTTCGTAGCTCATATTTTTTTTATCTTTACTGGAAAAACATGCGATTCATATTTATTATCCTTACAGCTTTTCCGCTGGCCCTTTTTGCGCAGATTATTCCTGATTTCAAAATCAATTCACCGCAGAATCAGCCTACACAAATATATCAAAAAAACACGGAATCTGAAAATCATTCACGACAGTTTCTTTTTCAGAAAACACATGAGCTGGCAACCCTGAATATGCCGGCTTTGGATAAAAATATGGTGCAGGGTGATACTTTATATATCATTACAGATTCAACCATTACCGGAACATGGAGTTTTATTGGTCATGTCGCTGTTATTGACACCGGTAAACTGATTTTTAATGGTGCAAACGCCACTATTATGGGCGATTTAATTATATGGGGAACTGATGCCTGCTGTGATATCCTGAATAGCACCCTGGTCATGCCGCAAGCCTATTGGTATCAGCGAAGTATGATAACTGTTGGTGATGCAGTTTTGAATATTGAGAACTCTACACTGAATTTTAGTGCCTTACCTCATAATTGTGTTATTGGAGAAAATGGTACGGTGAACCTGACCAATGTCGATAACAGCGGGTTCAGAACTTGCGGACTTTCATCCACAGCAACCATTAATATTAACGGGATAAATGAGGCAGGAGAATTTGTTATTACAGGAGACTGTAATGTGAATATCAAAAATGCCGAGCATGTTTTGTTATGGCACCATTTCCCTGAAGGTGCTGTGGTTTCGCATAAATTTCCGGATGGGGCAGTAGTAGATTCATACGATTTCAGTAATGCCTTGCCGGGTGTTTCAGGAATTAATTATACCGTCGATATCGATACATGCACTGAGGTTTTATGGGCTTTGATGCCCGAAAGAAATACAGATATTACTATTGACAGCAGCTATATTCGCTCAATAGGCTTATGGTTCAATGGCCATGATACCATTCCTGTAAACGGATTGGTAAATCAAAGCAATTATTCGGGTCAGGTAGGCATTAGTGACAGAACACTATCGTTGCCCGCTTGTTCGGTCCGAACATGGAGTTTATATCCTTTTGATACGGTTTATGTAGACGTAACGGCCAGTATTCTTGGAGAAATCGGTGCATTCGGATACTCACAGGTGCAGACTACCAATATTATGGTTGACGGAAGTGGCGGGTATTATTTTGCGAATGATCATTCTGTAGTTATTGCCGGTTATACCACAACCGGAACCAATATCCGATCCGAACACAGAGGTATTATGCTATATGTTGGAGGTACTGTGATGTCAGGCTCTGCTGAGGCATTAGATACAAGTATTTTAATTGTTATTCAAAGTGTTCTGCCATCAGATCCGATTTACAGGGACCTTGGTTGCGCATGGTTCGCCAGAATCGATGGGCCATATACCACTTATCTTGGGCAGGATTACCCGGTGATGGGTTCGGCCTGGATTGATAAAGATGCTGCTTCACCTTTAATGGACTTCAGTCACTATAAACTATCGTATCAGAAAAGTGGTGATACTACATGGATCGATTTTACTTCAGATATATACATAGAAAAAAGACATGATACCCTTGGTGTATGGCAAACATCTGCCTTAGCAGAAGAAGGAGCTTACCTTCTAAAACTCTCTATAACAGATGATCAAACGATACCGTTTACTGCTGAAGCCGTTGTGCAGGTAAATGTGCTGCCAGAATATCTGAATGTAGATGAAAATGAGAAAAGTAATGTCAAAATCTACCCCAACCCTGCTACTGATATAATTCATTTTGAAAACCTGCCGGACACTGAAAGCAACATTATGATTTATGATGAATCAGGCAAAATGCATGGACATTATGATTATTCAAGCACAATTAATATTTCAGATCTTCCCGCAGGCGTATACCTGGCTTTCCTCGAAGAAGAAATGCTCTTCCTTGGTCGCATAATAAAGAAATAAAACTTTAAAGTTCATAAATCAAAGTTCATAAATCTTATTTCATAACTCCCTCGCTCTCACACTCCACACTCGCTCTCAGAAAAATTTCCCAAATTTTTTCGCCTCCCGTGGGGGTGAAATATCTTTTATGTGTAATACAGGTGAAAACCCTAAAAATTCAAAATCATGAAATTCAAAAAATTCTTCTTAGTCGCACTTGTTTCTTTTTCAGTTCTAGCAATGAGTTGCACACGCGATCGTGATGAAGACGATTTTTCATTGCGTTCAGCTACCGATAATGCTACAGCTGAAAATATGTTTGATGATATGTTCAAACAAGCTGCCGACGGACTGGTTTATGCAGAAGATTCTGCTTCAGGCAGAAGTCAGCTTTATCCATATTCCGGTGGATGTGCAACCGTAACCATTACACCATTTGATCTGGTTACATTCCCAAAAACCATAACCATCGATTTTGGTACCACAAACTGCCTTGGAAATGATGGCCGCTATCGCCGGGGAATAATTGAAGTGGTCACTACCGGCTGGTATCGTGATAGTGGAACTGTTATTACCATTACTCCCATAAGTTATTTTGTGGATGATAATCAGGTTACAGGTTATAAAACGGTGACCAACATGGGGCACAATCAGGCCGGTAATCTGAATTACGATATTGAAATTGATGGAACCGTAATTACTTCAGAAGGAACCATAACCCATATTTCAAGCCGTAACCGTGAGTGGATTGAAGGTGAAAGCACAGTTTTCAACCCATGGGATGACAAATATCTGATTACAGGTGATGCTCACGGAACCAATGTTGAAGGCGAACCTTATACCATGACTATTCTTACTGCCCTTCAGGTTCAGTTTGGGTGTCGCTGGATACAGGCCGGAACCCTGCAAATGGAAAGCGGTGGTTATACCATTATGGTTGATTATGGCAACGGAGACTGTGATGCCAGTGCAGTAGTAACCATCAACGGAAATACATACAATATTGTTATGATGTAATCTGGTTCGGTACAATTATTGAATAAAATTTCCTCCCCTATAAGCTAAAACGATGAAGCGTCCGACAAAAGAAATTTTGCTCGGGCGCATTCATCTATTATGACGTCTTGGCGTTAGAAAACGAAAAAATCCCGCTCAGGTTCGTCCGGCGGGGTTTTGTATTGAAGATTTTGTCACATTGAGCGGAGTCGAAATGCGGCAAAATCTTACTATTAGCCGGTCAGGGTGTCGTTGGCGGAGAAAATTCAATTTCTAAAGCTAACACCGCTCAAATATTGCAGGTTTTTCCATTGCGCCAAAATCTATTTGATAAGAGAATCTACATTTCCTTATAATATTCTTTTTCTATTGTAAAGAAAATTTGATTTTTTATACAATAGGTTGTATATTTGTAAAGAAAATTGAAAAATCTTTACAATAAGCAATGTATAAAATAACCGATTTGCCTGTAGACGCAGAACTGGAAACCAAAAAGGTTCTCAAAAGTCTTCCTGCTGCTCATGCAGCTTTGGCAGAGCTGAAAGGCGTAGCTTCCAGTATCCCGAATCAGAGTATTTTAATCAATACTCTTGGTTTACAGGAAGCCAAAGACAGTTCAGCAATAGAAAATATCATTACCACTCATGATGATTTATATATATCAGGGTTGAATCTGGGTAGTGTGAAATCTTTGGATGCAAAGGAGATACAGAATTATGTATCGGCTCTGAAAACAGGGTTTGAATTTATCTCGGAGAGCGGGTTGATCACCAATAAAACCATTCTGAAAATTCAGGAGGTACTGGAACAGAACAATGCGGGGTTCAGAAAGCAGGCCGGAACGAAACTGATGAATGATAAAACCGGTGAGATCATTTACACCCCTCCGCAGGAATACGATGAAATAATTCATCTGATGTCTAATCTCGAAAATTTTATCAATGATCCGGATGTTTGCGACTGCGATCCCCTTGTAAAAATGGCGGTCATGCATTTTCAGTTTGAAACCATACACCCGTTTTATGACGGCAACGGCAGAACAGGCCGGATTCTTAATATTCTGTATTTGATCGTACAAAATCTGCAAACACTGCCTATTTTATACCTGAGTAGTTATATTATTCGGCACAAAGGCGACTATTACCGGCTTTTGCAGAAAGTCAGGGATGAAAATCTATGGGAAGAGTGGATTCTGTTCATTATTAAAGGCGTGGAGCAGACTGCCCGCGAAACCATTTCTCTCATTTCTGAAATGAAAACCCTGATGCAGGAGTATAAATTCAGAATACGTGATAATTACAAGTTCTACAGTCAGGATTTGTTGAATAATTTATTCAAGCACCCATACACAAAAATTGAATTTGTAGAGAACGATCTGGGTGTTTCCAGGATTACTGCTGCAAATTATCTGAACACTATGGCTGCCGACGGCCTGCTCAGAAAAGAAAAACTGGGCGCTGCCAATTACTACGTAAATGAAAGATTGTTTGAGTTGCTTACGAGGAGATAAATCCAATCACTACCTATAAAAAAGATCAACCAACCTCTGCGCCGCATTATACGGGCTGATCTTCGAGTCGTAAATATCTTTGCGTATTTGCTCAAGAACAGAAAGCACTTTTTCGTTTTTGTTGAAGTCGCTTTGCAGAATCTCCATCACACTTTGCTCCATGCGCTTTATTTCCTGGTTTCTACGATTGTCTTCAAACCAACCGCTTGTTTTCATGGCTTTTTCATATTCCAAAACCATATCCCAAACCTTGTCCATGCCGGTTTTTTCCAGAGCAGAGCACAAGCCTGTCTGAGGAATCCACCCTGAAGGTTGCGGCGGCATCATGTGCAGTGCGTTTTTAATGTCCGCTTCGGCAAGTTTGGCTTTTCGTTGCATTTCGCCTTCAGACTTATTAATAAAAATGGCATCCACCATTTCCATAATGCCGCGTTTAATGCCCTGAAGCTCATCGCCGGCAACCGGCAATTGCAGCAATAAAAAGAAATCGACCATTGAACGGGCAGCGGTTTCACTCTGGCCTACGCCTACGGTTTCAATAATGATTACATCGTAGCCTGCCGCTTCACAAAGCACCACAGATTCACGGGTTTTGCGGGTTACACCTCCAAGGGTTCCGGCCGATGGGGAAGGACGTATAAATGCATCGGGATTAGAGGAAAGTTTCTCCATACGGTTTTTATCACCCAATATGCTGCCTTTGCTTTTCTGACTGCTTGGGTCTATGGCCA
>PKSX01000059.1 GCA_002869435.1 Marinilabiliales bacterium
CTATTGAAGAGCTAATGAAGCTTGAGCTTCCAAGAGGAGTAGAGATCGAGATCAAAGTGTAACAAACTAAGTAACAAACAATATCATGTCAGGATTAATTGGAAAAAAAATCGGAATGACCAGCTTTCACGATGCCTCTGGAAAAGCAGTTCCATGCACAGTTGTTGAAGCAGGTCCTTGTGTGGTAACACAAGTCAAGACAAAAGAAACTGACGGGTATGACGCCATCCAGCTGTCTTATGAAGACAAAAAGGAGAAAAACACATCAGGCGCCATGCTTGGCCATTTTAAAAAAGCCGGTACTTCACCCAAAAGAATTATCAAGGAGTTTACCCGCTTTGAGGCAGGCCATCAAAAAAAATTGGGTGAAGAAGTTTCTGTCGATGCCTTCATTGAAGGTGAATTTATCGATGTCGTTGGCTACAGTAAAGGTAAAGGATTTCAAGGCGTTGTGAAAAGACACAACTTTAAAGGTGTCAATGACCAGACTCACGGTCAGCACAACCGTAACAGAGCTCCGGGATCCATCGGTGCCTCATCATATCCTTCAAGAGTATTTAAAGGTATGCGTATGGCAGGCCAGGATGGTCAAAGAAGAGTGAAAATGATTAACCTTCAGGTTATGAAAATTTTCCCCGAGAAGAACCTTATATTAATTAAAGGTAGTGTACCGGGTCCCAATGGTTCATATTTAATTTTGGAAAGATGGATGTAAAAGTATATAACAAAGACGGAAAAGAAACCAGCAAGGTGGTTAAACTGCATGAGGGTATTTTTGAAACTACTCCAAACGATCATGCCATTTATCTTGATGTAAAACGTATCCTTGCAGAACGTCGTCAGGGCACACACGATACCCGCGAGCGTTCAGACATGTCGGGCAGCACCCGCAAGCTTTTCAGACAAAAAGGAACAGGTGGAGCCCGTCGTGGCGACATTAAATCTCCTTTGTTGAGAGGTGGAGCCAGAGCATTCGGGCCACATCCACGTGATTATGGTTTCAAGGTCAATAAAAAGGTTAAAAGACTGGCCCGTATCAGTGCGCTTTCCTATAAAGCTACTGAAAAAGGAATCAAGATTATTGAATCTTTTGAAATGCCCGAACCTAAAACTAAGGATTTCAATGCTTTCCTGAAAAATTTCGATTCAGATGCAAAAAAATCACTCATTGTGTTGGATGAATTAAATAAAAACGTATATTTGTCCTCCCGAAATTTGAAGAAAGTTAAAATCGTAAATGCTTCTGAATTAAACACTTACGATATTATGAATGCACAGAATCTGTTCATTTCGGAAAATAGCCTTCCAAAACTGGAAGAAATTTTACTGGCAGAAGGCAAATAATCTTCAAAAAAAGGGAAAAAAAAAGACGTCATGGAAGTATTGATTAGACCGTTGATTACGGAAAAAATGACCGACAAAGCAGAAGCGCTGAACCAATATGGTTTCGTGGTAGACAAACGAGCCAACAAACATCAGATCAAATCTGCTATTGAGGAACTGTACGATGTTACTGTCACCGACGTGAACACCATGGTATATCTTGGTAAAAGAAAATTCCGTGGAACCCGCAGGGGGTGGATCAGTGGTCGTACCAAGTCCTTTAAAAAAGCGATCGTCACATTAAAAGACGGTGATATTATTGACTTTTACAGTAACGTATAAATAATTAATCGATGGGATTAAAAAAATATAAACCGATCACACCGGGTCAACGCACAAAGTTGATCAGTGATTACAAGGACATAACGGCCAAGGCTCCGGAGAAAAGCCTCATTCGCCCATTGAAAAAGAGCGGCGGACGTAACGGACAGGGCAAGATGACCATGCGCTATATTGGTGGTGGTCATAAGCGTAAATACAGAGAAATCGACTTTACAAGAAGTAAAGAAGGTATTCCTGCTACTGTTAAGAGCATAGAATATGATCCAAACAGAAGCGCTCGTATTGCACTGGTCTATTATGCCGATGGTGAGAAAAGATACATCATTGCACCCAACGGACTCGAAGTTGGACAAACTGTTATCAGTGGCAAAGGTGTAAGCCCGGATGCTGGAAATGCACTCTATTTGAGTGAAATTCCACTGGGTACTATTATTCACAACATTGAACTTCGTCCTGGTCAGGGGGGTAAACTCTCAAGAAGCGCAGGAGCATCAGCACAATTACTTAGCCGCGACGGTAAGTATGCTGCAGTAAAAATGCCAAGTGGTGAGATTCGTCTTATCCTTCAAACCTGTAAAGCTACAATTGGTACTGTATCCAACCCTGAGCATAACCTCGAAGTTAGTGGCAAAGCCGGTCGTATGCGCTGGAAAGGTCGCAGACCACGTGTTCGTGGTGTTGCCATGAACCCTGTTGATCACCCAATGGGTGGTGGTGAAGGTCGTGCTTCCGGTGGTCATCCTCGTTCTCGTAACGGTATGCCTGCCAAAGGTTTCAAAACCCGTAAGCGCAAAGCTTCAGACAAACATATTATTGAAAGAAGAAAGAAATAAGGAGTTAAGATATGAGTCGTTCACTTAAAAAAGGGCCATACGTCCACTACAAACTGGAAAAGAGAGTACTTGAGATGCAGGAAGCATCGAAGAAAACTCCTATTAAAACCTGGTCAAGAGCATCCATAATCACTCCTGATTTTGTTGGTTTGAGCTTCCAGGTTCACAACGGAAACAAGTTTATTCCGGTATATGTTACCGAGAATATGGTAGGACATAAGCTCGGCGAGTTTGCTCCAACGCGAATTTTCCGTGGTCATGCAGGAAATAAAAAGTAAAACTAGTCGAAACAATTAAAGTTTAGCATCATGGGATCCAGAAAACGGAAAAGTGCAGAGCTTAGAAAAGAGGCAAATAAAGACAGATATATTGCCAGGATAACCAACTGTCCTGTTTCTCCCCGCAAAATGAGACCTGTTACGAAGCTCATTAAAGGGAAAAATGCAGAGATTGCACTGGCTATTTTGAAAACTTCCAATAACGAACCTTCAAAGCATTTGTATAAACTGCTTAGTTCAGCCATCAGCAACTGGCAAACTAAAACTTCCAACAGTATGCGTATGGAAGATGCAGGTCTTTACGTAAAAACCATCTTTGTTGACGGTGCAAGAATGCTGAAGAGAATACAACCGGCTCCACAGGGACGTGCGCATAGAATCAGAAAAAGATCTAACCACGTAACACTTGAGCTTGGAAGTAAGGCAGAAGAATTATCAAATGTTGAATCTAACGACTAAATTATAATGGGACAAAAGACTAACCCTATAGGAAACAGAATTGGTATTACACGTGCCTGGGATTCAATCTGGTATGGTGGAAAGACTTATGCCGACAAGCTTCACGAAGATCATAAAATTCGTAACTATATTAAAGTACGTCTTGGTATCGACCGTAAAGAAATTGCCGACAGTGTTTCCAAAATTCTGATTGAGCGTAGTATTAAGCTTGTTACTGTAACTATTCATACAGCAAAGCCTGGTTCCATTATCGGGCCTAAAGGTAAAGATGTTGATGAGTTGCGTGAAGAGCTAAAGAAACTTACAAAGAAAGAAGTTCAGATCAACATTTCTGAAATTAAAAGACCTGAGTTGGAAGCAAATCTGGTAGCTCAGAATATTGCACGTCAGATTGAGAGAAGAATTTCTCACCGCCGTGCCATCAAAACTGCCATTGCTTCAACCATGCGTATGAACGCTGAAGGAATTAAAATTACTATTTCCGGTCGTATCGGTGGTGCGGAAATGAGCCGTACTGAACATTATAAAGATGGTCGTACGCCTTTACATACACTTCGTGCTGATATTGACTATGCACATGCCGAAGCACATACTACTTACGGACGTCTTGGTATCAAAGTATGGATCTGTAAAGGTGAAGTATTTGGTACGCCTGATTTCTACGGATTTGAATTCCAAAAAGGTGATAAGAGAGACAGAAGACGTGGCGGTGGTGGAAACCGTGGTGGCAGAAATAAAAAGAAATAATTAAAAGATAACAAGTCATGTTACAGCCGAAAAAGACAAAATTCAGAAGAGTACAGAAAGGACGCATGAAGGGTATGGCTCAGCGTGGGAATCAACTCGCTTTTGGTTCTTTTGGATTAAAAACACTGGAGCAGGCGTGGATTACCGGACGTCAGATAGAAGCTGCCCGTCAGGCAATGACCAGATATATGAAACGTGAAGGACAAACCTGGATTCGTATTTTCCCGGACAAGCCTATCACTAAAAAGCCTGCTGAAGTACGTATGGGTAAAGGTAAAGGATCTCCTGAATATTTTGTGGCTCCTATTACTCCCGGACGTATTCTGTTTGAAGCCGAAGGTGTTCCTATTGAAGTAGCACGCGAAGCACTGCGTCTTGCTGCACAGAAACTTCCGGTTAAAACCAAATTCATTGTAAGAAGAGATTATACAGAGGCGTAAGCCCGTAACAATAAAGAACATTCAACATGAAGTCTTCAGTAATAAAGGAAATGACTACAGACGAGCTTAAGGAAAGGCTGGAAGAAGAGCAGAAGCAACTTAGTAAGCTTAGGATGAATCATACCGTATCGCCACTCGATAATCCTGTGGTGATCAGTCAGTCAAGAAAAGTGATTGCAAGGATCAAAACCGAATTGCGATCAAGAGAATTAGAAACGAAGTAAATCATTAAGTATGAAAAGGAACTTACGCAAAGAAAGAATCGGGGTTGTCGTCAGTAATAAGATGGACAAATCGGTTGTGGTACTGGTAGAGCGTCGTCTGAAGCATCCTATCTATGGAAAATTTATTAAACGGACGAGTAAGTTTATGGCTCATGACGAGCAGAATGAATGCAATATCGGTGATAAAATCAGAATTGCGGAAACCCGTCCAACCAGTAAAAGTAAACGCTGGAGATTAGTTGAAATAATTGAAAAGGCTAAATAATCATGGTACAACAGGAATCAAGACTTAACGTAGCTGACAATAGCGGTGCAAAGGAAGTTCTGGTTATTCGTGTACTCGGAGGAACCAAGAAACGCTATGCATCTGTTGGCGATCAGGTTATTGTCACAGTAAAAAATGCTCTGCCCAGTGGCAACATTAAAAAAGGTACAGTTACAAAAGCTGTTGTTGTACGTACCAAAAAAGAAATTCGTCGTCCCGACGGTTCATATATTCGTTTTGATGATAATGCGGCTGTTTTACTCACTCCAACAGAGGAACTGCGCGGAACCCGTATTTTTGGCCCTGTTCCTAGAGAGCTGCGTGAAAAACAATATATGAAGATTGTATCACTTGCCCCTGAGGTACTTTAAAACTCAAAACTATGGCAACAAAACTCAAAATTAAAAAGGGCGATACAGTTGTGGTTATTTCCGGTAACTCCAAAGGCTCACAAGGTCGTGTGCTGGAAGTGTTTCCTAAAAAAGAAACTGCCATTGTTGAAGGCGTAAACATTATGTCGCGTCACCTTAAAGCCGGTAGAGATGCTCAGAATAAAGACGGTGGAATCATCAAGAAAGAATCCCCCATCCGTATGTCAAAGCTCATGCTGGTAGATAACTCAGGAACACCAACCCGTGTTGGAAGAAAAGTTACAGAAGACGGAAACATTGTTCGTATTTCTAAAAAATCAGGAGAGGAGATTAAGTAATGGAATACTCACCAAGACTTAAAGACAAGTATTATAAGGAAATCGTTCCTGCATTAGTTGAAGAATTTCAATATAAAACAGTTATGCAGGTACCTCGCCTTACTAAAATCAGTGTGAACCAAGGTGTTGGAGAAGCAGTAGCAGACAAGAAACTGATTGACTTTGCTATTGAGGAATTGACCAATATTACCGGTCAGAAAGCAGTAGCTACAAAATCGAGAAAGGATATTTCAAACTTTAAACTCAGACGGGGAATGCCGGTTGGCGCCCGTGTAACCCTTCGCGGGGAAAAAATGTATGAGTTCCTCGATAGACTGATCGCTGTTGCTATTCCACGTATCCGTGACTTTAAAGGAATTTCCGACAATGGATTTGACGGACGTGGAAACTTTTCATTTGGTATTACAGAGCAGATTATTTTCCCGGAAATCAACATTGACAAAGTGAATCAGATTACCGGTATGGATATCAACTTTGTAACTACAGCAAATACAGATAAAGAATCTTATGCTTTACTTAAAGCATTCGGAATACCATTTAAAAAATAAACAGGTATGGCAAAAGAATCAATGAAAGCCCGGGAAGTCAAAAGACGTGCAATGGTGGAAAAATATGCCGAAAAACGTGCGGCGTTGAAAGAAGCCGGAGATTATGTTGCTTTGCAGAAGCTTCCTAAGAACTCATCAAAAGTTCGCTTACACAATCGCTGTAATCTGACCGGAAGACCAAAAGGGTACATGCGTATGTTTGGTATCTCCCGTATCAATTTCAGGCAAATGGCTTTAAACGGAGAGATTCCGGGTGTTAAAAAAGCAAGTTGGTAAATCATTAAAACGAAAAAGAATGACTACAGATCCTATTTCAGATTATTTGACAAGGATAAGAAACGCGATAAAAGCCAATCATCGCCTGGTCGAAATGCCTTCCAGCAAGATGCTGGTTGAGATGAGCAAACTTTTACACGAAAACGGGTATATTCTCAATTACAAAGTAGAAGAGGAAACATTTCCGAAAACTTTGAAAATTGCATTAAAGTATCACCCGACAAATAAAATGTCAGCCATCACCAAACTCGAGAGAGTTAGCCGTTCAGGTTTGAGAAAGTACTCTCCAGCCAGAGACCTTCCACGCGTAATGAATGGTCTTGGTATTGCTATCATCAGTACTTCAAAAGGCCTGATGACCGACAAACAGGCTCGCAAAGACAAAGTTGGTGGCGAAGTAATTTGTTATGTATCTTAATATTGAAGGAGAACAGTAATGTCAAGGATTGGAAATAAACCTATAGCTATCCCCTCCGGAGTTCAGATTCAGGTATCAAATGAAAACCTGGTTACTGTAAAAGGTGGTAAGGGCGAATTGCAGCAGGAAATCCCGGCTTCAATTAAAATAGAAATCGAAGAGAATCAGGTGAAGGTCACCAGAGAAGATGATTCTAAACAGAATAAAGCCTACCATGGTTTGTACAGATCATTAATTGCCAATATGGTGGAAGGTGTTTCAGAAGGATTCACAATCAAACTGGAGTTGGTTGGTGTTGGTTTTAAGTGTTCGGCTCAGGGCCAAATGCTTGATCTCAGTCTGGGACATTCTCATAATATTGTTTTTGAACTGCCACAGGAAATTAAAGTGGAAACTGTTACTGAAAAAGGAAAAACTCCACTGATTATTCTGCAAAGCCACGATAAGCAATTACTTGGTCAGGTAGCGTCAAAAATCAGATCATACAGAAAACCTGAGCCATATAAAGGTAAAGGGGTTAAGTATGAAAACGAATATATTCGTCGCAAAGCAGGTAAGGCTGCTGTTAAACAATAAAATTAATCGGCTATGGCTATCAGGAATAAGAAAGAATATAGCAGAAAGCGTATCAAAATGCGTATACGCAAAGTGGTAAACGGTA
This sequence comes from Marinilabiliales bacterium, assembly GCA_002869435.1. Classification (GTDB taxonomy): domain Bacteria; phylum Bacteroidota; class Bacteroidia; order Bacteroidales; family DTU049; genus BM518. The sequence goes on from PKSX01000059.1 coordinate 7,524, forward strand.
ATGCCGAGAGACCTCGTATGACTGTTTTCCGCAGTAATAAAGAAATTTATGTTCAGTTGATCGATGATGCAAACGGCAAAACTCTGCTCTCTGCTTCATCAAGAGAGAAAGAAATTGCTGATCAGAAAGTTCAGAAGCTTGAAAAAGCAAAACTGGTTGGTAAATTAATTGCCGAAAAAGCAAAAGAAGCCGGTATTGTGAACGTGGTTTTCGATCGCAACGGATATAAATATCACGGTAGAGTAAAATCACTGGCGGATGCTGCCAGAGAAGGTGGATTAAAATTCTAAGAATTATGCCTAACGTTAACGTAAAGAGAGTAAAATCAAGTGAAATCGAGTTTAAGGACAGACTCGTAAGTATACAACGTGTAACCAAAGTTACCAAAGGTGGACGTACTTTTAGTTTCTCTGCTATTGTAGTAGTTGGAAATGAAGACGGTGTCGTAGGCTATGGTCTTGGAAAAGCCAAAGAGGTTACATCTGCCATCTCCAAGGGAATTGAAGATGCCAAGAAAAACCTCATTAAGGTTCCTATTCTGAAAGGTACTTTGCCGCACGAACAATATGGAAAATATGGTGGTGCTCGTGTTTTTCTTAAACCTGCTGCTCCCGGTACCGGTGTAATTGCCGGTGGTGCTATGCGCGCCGTACTCGAGAGTGTTGGTGTGAAAAACGTTCTGGCAAAATCAAAAGGATCTTCCAACCCGCACAATGTGGTTAAAGCAACTATTGATGCACTTTTACATCTGAAAGATGCCTATACTGTGGCTCAGCTCAGAGGAATCTCCGTTGATAAAGTGTTTAACGGTTAAAAGAAAGACAATGAAAAAAATTCGCATAACTTTAGTCAGAAGCCAGATCAACCGCCCCGAAATTCAGCGTAAAACTATTAAGGCTTTAGGTCTTACCAAAATGAATTCAAGTGTTGAGAAAGATGCCACGCCCCAGATATTGGGAATGGTTAGAAAAGTGAGTCACCTCGTGAAAGTTGAGGAAATCTGATTATAAAAAAGAAACTGAAATGGATTTAAGTAATTTACAACCGGCTAAAGGTTCTGTTAAGAAGAACAAAAGAATAGGCAGAGGACAGGGTTCCGGACGCGGTGGAACTTCCACACGTGGCCATAAAGGAGCTAAATCCCGCAGTGGTTACTCCAGGAAGTTAGGCTTCGAAGGTGGTCAGATGCCTCTGTATCGTCGTATTCCGAAATTCGGTTTCAAAAATCCGAATAGAGTTGAATACCGTGCTCTTAATATCAGCGACCTTGAAAAACTTGCTGAAAAGTTCAAAATTGAGAGTATCGACCCTCAGGTTCTTATTGATCATGGTCTTATGTCTAAAAACGACCTGATTAAAATTCTGGGCAGAGGCGTTCTCAATAAAAAATTGGAAGTTAAGGCACATGCCTTCTCTGCTTCTGCAGTAAAAGCAATTGAAGAAAAAGGTGGCACCGTCGTAAAACTATAATTGAATGAGCCGTTTTATCACTACCATAAAAAACATTAATAAAATAGAAGATCTGAAAAAAAGGATCCTCTATACTTTATTTATTCTGCTGATTTACCGCTTTGGATCGTATGTGGTCCTTCCGGGTATTGATCCGCATTCACTTGATTCACTTCAGCAACAAGGACAGTCTGGTCTGCTTGGGCTGATAAACATGTTCTCGGGTGGTGCGTTTTCCAACGCTTCGGTATTCGGACTGGGAATCATGCCTTATATCTCAGCATCTATTGTTATTCAGTTGCTGGGTATGGCTATCCCCTATTTTCAGCGTTTACAGCGTGAAGGAGAAAGCGGCAGAAAGAAAATTAACCAGATAACCCGATACCTTACGGTAATTATTACTGCAGCTCAAGCTCAGGGATATATTGCCAACCTGGCTTCACAAATTCCTCCGGGAGGTATTTATCCATTTAACTCTGAGATCGCTCAGGTGCCATTCCTCTTTGTCCTTTCCAGTACCATTTTGCTTACGGCAGGAACCCTGTTTGTAATGTGGCTTGGTGAAAGAATTACAGACAAGGGAATTGGAAATGGTATTTCACTCATCATTATGATTGGTATTATTGCCCGCCTGCCATTTGCTCTCGTTGCTGAGTTTGCATCAAGAATGGAGATACAGGGTGGTGGACTCATCATGTTTGTGGTGGAACTTGCTATTCTGGTACTCGTAATCCTAATCAGTATTTTGCTTGTGCAGGGGACCCGAAAAATCCCGGTGCAGTTTGCAAAACGGGTAGTAGGTAATAAGCAATACGGGGGTGTGCGACAGTACATTCCACTTAAGGTTAATGCTGCAGGAGTAATGCCCATCATCTTTGCGCAGGCAATTATGTTTGTACCTATTACTATTGCAGGTTTTGCCAATTCTGAAAGTTTGACCGGCTTTGCAGCTACTTTTTCCAACTTTCAGGGATTCTGGTATAACTTAACCTTTGCAGTTATGATTATTCTCTTCACATATTTCTATACAGCTATTGTAATCAATCCAAACCAGATGGCTGAAGACCTGAAGAAGAACGGAGGCTTCATTCCCGGTGTGAAACCAGGAAAGAAAACTGCCGATTTCATCGATACGGTGATGTCGCGCATTACATTCCCCGGTTCTCTCTTCCTGGCTTTCGTTGCTGTTATGCCTGCTCTTGTTGGGAACCTCATGGGAATCAACAGTCAGTTTGCGCAGTTCTACGGAGGGACTTCATTGCTCATTATGGTAGGAGTTGTGCTCGACACATTACAGCAGATTGAATCTCACCTGTTGATGCGTCATTACGATGGTCTGACCAAATCGGGACGAATAAAAGGACGTTCCTCAACCGGTATGGCAGGCATCTAAAAAGCATTTCAAATGCTGCAGAAAACAGAAGAGGAAATATTATTATTAAAGAAGAGTTCTTTGCTTGTTGGTAAAACTTTAGGAGAAGTTGCACTTCACTTGAAGCCCGGTGTAACCACCAAAAAAATTGATGAAATTGCAGAGCAATACATCAGAGATAATGGAGGCATCCCGGGTTTTAAAGGCTACAGCGGATATCCTGCTACACTTTGTATCTCAGTTAACGATGAAGTAGTGCATGGTATTCCCGGTCCCAGAGTCATTAAAGATGGCGATGTGGTTAGCGTTGATTGCGGAGTAATTCTGAATGGTTATTATGGTGATTATGCCTATACATTCATTGTTGGTGAATCCGATGAAAAGACGCAGAAACTGGTTAATGTAACGAAAGAATCCTTATACAAAGGGATTGAACAAGCCGTTACAGGAAATACCATCGGTGATATCGGATACGCCATTCAACTTCACGTAGAAAGAAACGGATTCTCAGTAGTACGCGATCTGGTTGGACATGGAATCGGCCAGCATCTGCACGAAAAACCCGAGGTTCCAAACTACGGAAAAAAAAGAATGGGAATGCCACTGCCTGAAAACATGGTTATTTGTATTGAACCAATGATTAATTTGGGCACCAAGAATGTGAAGCAGGACAGAGATGGTTGGACTATCAGAACGAGAGATGGAAAACCAAGTGCACATTTTGAGCATATGGTTGTTATTCGCAACGGAGAAGCTGAAGTATTATCGACATATGAATTTGTTGAACAAAACTGGAAATAAATATGGCAAAACAAGGTGCTATTGAACAAGATGGAACTGTAATTGAAAGTCTGGGAAACGCAATGTTTCGCGTTGAACTGGAAAACGGGCATGTTATCATTGCCCATATTTCAGGGAAAATGCGCATGCATTATATAAAAATTCTTCCCGGCGACAGAGTACGTCTAGAAATATCACCCTACGATTTGACCAAAGGAAGAATTACTTTCAGGTACAAATAAAAACGAAAGAAAATGAAAGTCAGAGTTTCTGTAAAAAAACGCACCCCGGATTGCAAAATTGTTCGTCGTAAAGGACGCGTTTATGTAATCAACAAAAAGAACCCTAAGTTTAAACAACGTCAGGGATAAGAATTGTAACTAAGAAAAAATCAATATATGGCACGTATTGCAGGTGTAGATTTACCGAAAAACAAAAGAGGCGTAGTTGGCCTCACCTACATTTACGGCATTGGACCAACCACTGCCAAGCAGATTCTGGACAAAGCCAACGTAAGTTTGGATAAAAAGGTTCAGGACTGGAGTGATGAAGAGCAGTCAAACATACGTCAGATCATCAACGATGATGTGACTACTGAAGGTGCTTTGCGCTCAGAAGTTCAAATGAACATCAAGCGACTGATGGATATCGGTTGTTATCGTGGTATTCGTCATCGTCTGGGACTTCCGCTTAGGGGTCAGAGCACGAAGAATAATGCCCGTACAAGAAAAGGAAGAAGAAAAACGGTTGCTAACAAGAAGAAAGCACCTACAGGTTAATACCTCATTAAAAAATTGTATGCTTTATGGCTAAAACAAGTAAAAGCGCAAAGAAAAGAAAAGTTAAAGTTGAACCCTTTGGCAGAGCATATGTCAAAGCTTCATTCAACAATATACTTATTTCTCTGACCAACGACGACGGACAGGTGATTTCTTGGTCATCAGCCGGAAAAATGGGATTCAGAGGATCTAAAAAGAATACACCCTATGCTGCACAGATAGCTGCTGAAGATTGTGCAAAAGTAGCATACGATGCAGGCCTTCGTAAAGTAAAAGTTTTTGTAAGTGGCCCCGGATCAGGACGTGAAAGTGCCATTCGCAGTATTCACGGTGCAGGGATTGAAGTAATTGAGATTGTTGATACAACTCCAATTCCTCATAACGGATGCAGACCTCCCAAAAGAAGAAGGGTTTAAACAAATTGTAGAAAACACAGAATTATGGCAAGATATACTGGACCAAAATCTAAAATTGCCCGAAAATTTCAGGAGCCCATTTTCGGACACGACAAACATCTGGAAAAGAAAAATTATCCTCCTGGACATCACGGTCAGTCAAAACGCAGAAGAAAAGTTTCTGAATACGGTATTCAGTTAAAAGAAAAGCAGAAAGCCAAATACACCTACGGCATCCTTGAAAAGCAATTTAAAAAGCTTTTCCTACATGCTTCTACTAAAAAAGGTGTTACCGGTGAAATCCTGCTTCAGCTAATTGAATCAAGACTCGATAATGTTGTATTTCGTTTGGGTATAAGCCCTACACGCGATGGTGCACGTCAACTTGTTTCCCACAAACATATCGAGGTGAATGGAAGTGTTGTGAATATTCCATCATTTCTTCTCCGCCCCGGCGATGTTGTAAATGTTCGTGAAAAATCAAAGAACCTGGAGGTTATTTCCGCTTCTCTAAACGGACACAACAATAAATATAGCTGGCTGGAATGGAATGAAGAAAGTTTTAGTGGAAAATTCATGAACTATCCCGAGCGTGAAGCTATTCCCGAAAACATAAACGAGCAGCTGATTGTTGAATTATACAGTAAATAAAATCAGACTATGGCCATATTAAATTTTCAGAAACAGGATAAAGTAATTCAAATAGAAGCTAACGATAAAGTTGGAGTTTTCGAATTTCGCCCGCTGGAACCCGGATACGGCGTTACCATTGGAAATGCTATGAGAAGAATCCTGCTTTCATCTCTTGAAGGTTTCGCCATTACTTCAGTTAGATTTGATAATGTTCATCATGAATTTTCAACCATCGACGGTGTTGTAGAGGACGTGGTTGATATTGTTTTGAATATGAAACAAATCAGACTGAAAAGACAAATAGAAGAGCTCAATAACGAGCATATCAACGCTGTATTTCATGGTCAGGAAGTGGTTACAGCAGGCGATCTGAATAAGTTTCTTTCAGGTTTTCAGGTGTTAAACCCTGATTTGGTAATCTGTCACCTCGACCCTGCCATTAAACTGAGTTTCGAACTCAATATTGAAAAAGGCCGTGGTTATGTACCTGCAGAAGAACTGAAGTCGAGCACTGAGAATATCGGAACCATTGCAATGGACGCTATTTTTACCCCGATTCAGAACGTGACATATAAAGTTGAGAACTATCGTGTTGAGCAGAAGACCGACTACGAGAAACTGATCATAACTATCGAAACCGATGGATCAATTCATCCTAAAGAAGCCCTCAAAGAAGCTGCAACTATCCTGATTCAACACTTCATGCTCTTCTCAGATGAGAAAATTGCTGTTGATATTCCGGAAAAAGTTATCAGTGAGGATTTCGATGAAGATTATATCCACATGCGTCAAATGCTTAAAACCAAGCTTACCGACCTCGATCTTAGTGTTCGTGCGTTGAACTGCCTTAAAGCTGCAGATGTGGAAACTCTCGGACAACTGGTATCATACAATAAAAACGACCTGCTGAAGTTCAGAAACTTCGGTAAAAAGTCATTGGCCGAACTTGAAGAACTGGTTAAATCGAAGAATCTTCACTTCGGTATGAATATTTCAAAGTATAAACTGGATAAGGAATAATTGAGATGAGACACAAGAAAGGATTTAACCACTTAAGCAGAAAAGCGGCCCATAGAAATGCTATGCTTTCAAACATGGCTGCTTCGCTTATTATTCATAAGAGAATCAGCACTACTTTAGCCAAAGCAAAAGCACTCAGAAGCTATGTTGAGCCTCTCATTACACGTTCAAAAGATAACTCAATGCATAACCGCCGCGTTGTATTCTCATATCTTCAAAACAAAGAGGCCGTAAATGAACTCTTCAGAGAAGTAGCTGATAAGATTGCAAACCGCCCTGGTGGTTATACTCGTATTCTGAAAACAGGTGTTCGCCCAGGAGACGATGCACAAATGTGTATTATTGAACTCGTTGATTATAATGATAATCTCCTTACTGCCAAAGAAGAAAAAGCAGGAAGCAAACGTACACGTCGTGGACGCACCGGAAAGAAAACTACCGACACCCCTAAAGCAGAAGTTAAAGAAGAAAGCATTGCTGAAGAAGTGAAGGAAGAGATCACTACTGAGGAGCCGAAAGAAGAAGTGAAAGAAGAGGTGAAGGCTGAGGTGAAGGAAGAAGAACCAAAAGAGGAAGAAGTTCCCGCTGAAGAAAAGGTTGAAGAAGAAGCACCTATTGAAGAAGCCAAAGAAGAGCCTATAGAGGAAGTGAAAGAAGAAGCTCCTGAAGAAGAAAAGAAAGAAGAAGAAAAAGAGGATGCAGAAGAGAAATCACCTGAAGAGGGTGATGCTGAGAAAAATGATGAGGAAGAGCCTTCTAAATAATCTTCTTACGATAATTTTAGTACTTTTGAAACAGGATATTCGTATCCTGTTTTTTTATGAATTTAATTGAAACACAATGGGACAGATAGCCAATGTTTATGCCAGACAAATCATTGATTCCCGGGGGAATCCAACTGTAGAAGTTGAAATCATTAGCAACACCGGCTCATATGGTCGTGCAATGGTACCATCCGGCGCCTCTACAGGCGTTCACGAAGCCTGTGAACTTCGCGACGGGGACAAGAAAATATACAAAGGAAAAAGTGTTTATAAAGCAGTCAACAACGTCAATAAAGTTATTGCTGAAGAACTCCGTGGAATAGATATTACAGATCAGAATCTGATTGACCAAACTCTGATTGCGTTAGACGGCACTGAAAACAAAGCAAATCTTGGTGCCAATGCGATTCTTGGTGTATCTCTTGCTGCAGCTCATGCTGCGGCTGCTGAAACCAATCAATTGCTTTTCAGATACCTTGGCGGAGTAAATGCTAATGTGCTTCCTATTCCAATGATGAATATAATCAACGGAGGCGCTCATGCCGATAATAGCATCGATTTTCAGGAATTCATGATAATGCCCATCAATGCAGAAACTTTTTCTCAGGCTATACAAATGGGTGCTGAAGTTTTTCACACATTAAAAGAAGTACTGAAGAAAAAGAAACTTTCAACTGCTGTTGGCGATGAGGGTGGATTTGCACCAAACCTCAAATCGAATGAAGACGCGCTGAAAGTAATTATAGAGGCCATAGAAAAAGCAAAATACAAACCAGGAGAAGATATCTGTATTGCTCTTGATGTAGCCGCTTCTGAGTTTTATGATGCTGAGAAGAAGATTTATCACCTAAAAAAATCAACAGGTGAAAAACTTACTGCTGCTGAAATGTCGACCTACCTCTCTGACTGGACAAAGAAATACCCGATTATAAGCATTGAAGACGGCATGGCCGAAGATGACTGGGAAGGATGGGCCGGCCTTACGCATGAGATTGGTGACCGGATTCAGCTTGTGGGTGATGATCTTTTCGTCACCAATGTGCACAGACTGGCACATGGAATACAGAACGGAATCGCAAACTCCATTTTAATCAAGCTAAACCAGATTGGAACTGTATCTGAAACTATTCAAGCTATTAATATGGCTCACCGATATGCATATACCAGTATCATCAGCCATCGTTCAGGCGAAACAGAAGACACCAGCATTGCTGACCTTTCTGTTGCCATGAATACCGGATTGATTAAAACAGGTAGTGCATGCAGAAGTGAACGAATTGCAAAGTATAATCAACTGCTTAGAATCGAAGACCTACTGGGAAGTACAGGTGAGTTTATCGGAACCAATTTCGTTTATTACCCTTACTAGAACATAAAGACAATCAATACGATGCCGGGCCTTTTGTCCGGCATTTTTTATGCTATTGAATAGACCAGGCCATCAAATCAGCTATAGTTGCTGTTTTAATATTCAGATTTTCCTTTTTTATAATGCTTTCTAAATGAAATAGACAACTTGCCTCAGTGCTAACCAAATATTCAGCACCTGTATCCAAGGCATTTTGGAGCTTCCTCTTCCCCATCTCAATGCTGAGCTCAGGGTACTTCACAGAGAAAGAACCCCCAAATCCACAACATTCAGTACTATCCTTCATTTCTATCAGTTCAACGCCTCCAATCATCGAAAGTAGTTTTCTGGGCTCATTCTTTAAGCCGTAATGTCTTAGCATTGAACAACTATCATGAAAACAAACCGTAGTCTCAAAACGTCCTTCCCATTTCTCAAGTTCAATTATATTAACCAGAAAGTCATTAAAATCGTAAATTCTGGATTGAATATTCTTGGATTCCAGATGAAGAGATGTATTAAAAAAGAATTTGGTATAGTGTTTCTTCACCATGTGTACGCAAGATGCAGAAGGAGCTATTATATAGTTCTTACCCTGAAAATCTTTTAAAAACTTAACGGCAAGTTCCTCAGCCTCCTTAATGTTTCCTGAATTAAAAGCGAGCTGGCCACAGCATGTCTGAGCCGGATTATAGAGACCATTGATACCAAGCGCATTCAAGACCTTGAATATATTTTCAGCCTTATCCGGATAAAACTGATCAATGTAACAGGGAATAAATACATCTACATCCATGGGTACATATTGGTAAAACAAAAATACATTTTATTTATTGAAAGTTATATATCCATTATATTAAAAAAATACGTCATATTAAAACCTTATAAAACTGATACTTACATAAGTGAAAATAGCACTTTTTGCGTATTAAGTATCTTAAATAATTTGTTTTTGGTACATTAATTGTTATATTTGTGAAGCAACAAAACACAAGAATTATGAAAAGGATTATTTACGCAGCTTTTGGTCTTCTCCTTATTATAGGATTCAATGCATGTGATCTCATTCAGGATGAGCCCCCAACAAAAACTCAAATGGAAGGTGTTTGGCAGGTTACTCAGGCCATAAACACTACTACAGGAGCAGATTTTACCAGTCAGGTGAATTTCCCGATTACGGCATTTCACCTAAGTAGTGACGGTACTATTATTTCAACAGCATCGCCTCTGATCATGTATATTGTTTATGGAGACAGTAAATATGTTCAGATTGCAAGCCAAATTGATCAGGTTTTTGATTATGCTAGTCTTAATCTAAACGGTGGTGAGTTCTTCATTGGTGGTGGAGTACAAACACGCTTTACCCTTGAAATGAAACTGGAAGGACTTCCAGGACAATCATCACTAACCACATTGCTTGGAATGCTTGGAATCGGTAACGATTATCTTGATGTTGTGGTATATCATAAATTCATGGATGTTCAGGTTGAGTTTTCAGAAGATTATAATACCATGATCTGGACTATTGACGGAGTTACAACTGCTGTGTATAATACTAAAGACAATTACGGAAACTATGTCCTTTGGAACGGTTGGCCCGTAAATAATTTCACCCATGTTGAAATCACCCTTGAAAAACGGGTTAAAGATATTCCTGAACTTATTCAGGACGCCTTATAAAAAGATGCCTCATAGAAAAAGTATATTTTTCGGAAAAATCCTGCAGTTTGCTGCGGGATTTTTTTATGGCAAAAAGAATTTTGTAACTTTATTGAAAATTGACAACTATGTCTGAAACACCTTTCAATCGCACAAAAATCATCGCAACTATTGGGCCTGCTTGCTCAGGTTATAAAGACCTCCTTGCACTGGCAGAAGCCGGAATGGATGTTTGCCGACTGAATTTCAGCCACGGAGAGCATGAATCTATGAATGAAATATTGGAACACATTCATAAAATAAATGAGTCTGATGAATTCAATATTGCTATTCTTGCCGATTTACAGGGTCCAAAACTAAGGGTTGGAATAATGCCCGAAGAAGGCGTTAAGCTTGAGAAAGGGAAAAACATTAGTATTACCAATGAAGAGATTACCGGCACGGTTGAGAAATTCACACTCAGGTATCCTCATTTAAAGGAAGATCTTATTCCCGGAGTAAGAATCTTGCTCGACGATGGCAAAATGGAAGTTGAAATAAACAAAGCAATTTCTAATAACGAGGTTGAAGCAAAGATTATCAGGGGAGGTATTCTGAAATCAAAAAAAGGTTTTAATATTCCCGGAGCAAAGCTTTCATTGCCTGCCCTTACGGAGAAAGATGAAAACGATCTGCAGTTTATTCTTAATCATGATATTGACTGGATTGCATTGTCGTTTGTAAGAAGTGCTGATGATGTAAAAGAGTTAAGAAAAAGAATTTGCGATGCAGGTAAGCCCCATAGAGTTATAGCAAAAATTGAGAAACCGGAAGCCGTAGACGATATTCAAAATATCATTAATACAGCAGATGGAATTATGGTGGCACGCGGAGATCTTGGAATTGAAATGCCTCTGCAAGCTGTGCCTGTCATTCAGAAAAACATTATACAGAAATGTATTTCGGCAGCAAAACCCGTGATTGTTGCAACGCAAATGATGGAGAGCATGATGGAGAATACCATTCCAAGCCGCGCTGAGGTGAGTGATGTAGCAAATGCTGTTATCGACGGAGCCGATGCAGTGATGCTGAGTGGTGAAACCAGTGTTGGGAAGCACCCGGTATTAACCGTTGCTACTATGGATAACATTATTAACGATGTTGAAAAAGATCACAGGCCATTTCATAAACTCAGAAAACCTGTTGAAAATTCGGCTACATTTATTTCTGACGAAATTTGCTATTCGGCAGCCAGAATTAGTCACCACCTTGAAGCAAAAGGCATTGTTGTAATGACACAATCTGGTTCATCGGCCAGAAAGATTGCTTCATACAGGCCACACAGCAATCTCTTTATATTCAGTGAAAATACAAAACTACTCAGGTGTCTGGCACTTTTATGGGGAGTCAGAACTTTTTATTATTCAGATTACGTAAGTACAGATCAAACCATATCTGATACTATGCAAAAACTAAATGAAGCAGGGCTGGTAGAAACCGGTGATATTCTAGTACATACTGCAAGTATGCCTATTGAAAACCGCGGACGTGCAAATGCACTAAAAATATCTGTAATAGAATAGTTGAGTTTGCGATTTTTTATATCTTTGCTCTCCCGTTCGGGGTGTGGCGCAGTTGGCTAGCGTACTTGTATGGGGTACAAGTGGTCGGAAGTTCGAGTCTTCTCACCCCGACGAAATTTTAAAGGAGCTTTTAGCTCCTTTTTTTGGATATGAAATACACTACATACATATTATTCAGTAATAAGCTTGGTAAATTCTACACTGGACAAACTGATGATCTAGATAGAAGAATTGAAGAGCATAATCTTGGCAAGACACCATTCATGAAGACAGGTTTACCATGGAGTATAGTGTTTCAAAAATCATTCAAATCCAGAGCCGATGCAATGGAACTAGAAAAGAAAATAAAAAAAAGAGGTGCAAAAAGATATTTAAATGATAATAACATCACAGTTGGCTAGCGTATCACGCCTATGGCGTGATGGTCGGAAGTTCGAGTCTTCTCACCCCGACGAAATTTTAAAGGAGCTTTTTAGCTCCTTTTTCTATTTATAATTGGCTAATCATTCTTGAGCTCATTACCAACCTCAAAAGTGTACCATAATGCATTCCGTATTCCTCTTCATAGCCTTCCAGCTTCACACGTGTATAATACAAATTCATAACCCATTCCACCGCAAAATCGGGCGACATACGATAGCGAATTCCGGCAGCGGAGCTTAATCCAAATCCTATGCCCCCTTGTCGTACGGTAAATCCGTCATTTCCAGTATTGGGAACATACCCTCCACTTCCATACACATCTACTAAATTGTAGTCATAACCCAGAATTCTGATTCTGGATTCCTTAACCAATGCATTATTCAAATTGAAACCCAGCTCAGCAATTGCTGAAAATGGTTTCTCCGGGCTGAAAGCAAACATTACTGTAAAATCAATATTTGAGCGGCTCTCCGTTCCAAAAACCTCACAAGGTACATACGATTCAACTTCTCCCGGATAAGCGGGATAAACCTGAAAATTAACGATATCAATCAAATGAAGTTTAGCAAAATTAAAATGCAAATTAAAGGACACCATTTCCGACCGGTTATAGCGTAAACTGAATCCACCCATCATCGCAGCATTGTATTTCATCTTCGTAGGGTATTCCTCTACCCAGAATGAATCGCGATTGGCATATTCAGTAAAATCGTTTTTGATATCATTATACCAATAAGTGTTACCAAATACATAATTCAGATTATTCACATTATACGGCGCTGCATTATAAAACTCGGCATGATAGGAAGATGCTTTATAATAACCAAAGTTGCCACTAAATTCCCATTTACTTATCGGATTTTCCTCATCCATTTCGGAATATGGACTACATGCATTTTGAGCCATTAGTAACTGTGTCCCCATTAGAACCAGAAAAAGCAAATACTTCATATTGCAGATTTATACTCAAAGATATACATTATGATTCACAACCGCAAGAACATGAACCACATTGCTCGCTGCTGCAGGATTTCATTGGCAAACCGGCCTCTGCCCACGCCTTTATTCCTCCATCAAGGTTGTAAACATCAGTAAATCCCTGAACGCTGAGAAGATTTGCCACTTTGCAACTTCTTTCTCCTTTATTTGACAACACTATTATTGATTGGTCTTTAGATAAACACTCCAGTTTCTCCAGGATTACTGATAATGAACAGCATTCAAACTTCTGAACGTCTATGAGAGCAAGAACCAGCTCAAACTCCTCACGAACATCAAGAAAAAGAAAATCAGGATCTTCATTAACGGAATATGCATCAACCGGAAGCACATGCCTAATACCATCAATATGAAAATCCTGGTTTTGAGGCTCTGTATTAAACTGCATTTTTTCTTACAAATGTAATGGAAATTACAATTGTAATGCCTGATATATTGCATCACTTGCATTATCCGAATCAATTACTACAGGATAGAACACATTAAGGCCTTTGGATTGAACCGCAGTTGCAACTTCTGAGGCACATACCAGATACATTTTCTCATCATCTGATATAAAAGCAATTGCATTTACTGAGGCCGCTTCGACGGTTAATACTACTCTTCCGCCTTCCATATCCTGTGTCAAACAAGAATTATCAGCACCATCAATAAGTACAACTTTACCGTTTTTTGATGATTTTCCATCTGGTAGAAAAAAGCTGGCAAGTATCTGAGTGGGGTTTTGCATTCTGTAAATCCGGTCGCAGTTTACCAGACCAAATCCCTTAATAGAGATATTTCTTGAAAGAGATACTTCACTATTGTATCTCATTATGGCATTTTTATAATTCATGGCTCTTTGTGCATACTCACCCCATTCTTCCCAGGTCATCGCCAGTTCTTCGGACGACATTTTTTCTCTAATCTTCTTGTTATTTGAATTATTTAGTTCACGATTGGCAAATGCGATTTTCTTATCAAATTTTCTGGCCAGTCTTGTGAGTGATTTGAAATATCGATTATAAAGATTCTCATTTGACTTTTTATCTTTTGCTGTCAAGTCAGCCTTACCTCTGTATGGATAAGCCTGAAATTCCTCAAAACCATATTTATCTTTCAGTTTTATCGTAAAATACCCGCTGTAAGAATCATACTCAATACGCATATCATAATACCTGCGTCTTTTACAATAAGTTTGGTAAAACCCTGATTTATCAAGTGGTCCCTGATATTTCCACAACACATTTCTGAAATACCTTAACTCGGGATAAGTACGATAAAAAAATCCCCGACTCTGACTTTTGCTCAAAACAGGAAGTTGAAAATATACATTATGTTTATACTTTTTAATGTATCTTCTTTTGACTTTGAAACTGGTGAACATTTGATTTCCTCTGGAATAGAATCGTGTATTATACGTGTAATCCTGTTTCAGCTTATATGTTCTGGCATATTCTTCAGACTCCCATCGCTGCTGAAAAGTATTTTCATCATAATTGAGTCTGGATAGATAATACAACTGATATGCGTCTGAATAAATTGGAACACTATCGGGTTTTGGTCTTTCAACTGGCTTGTTCAAAGCCTCCTGATACTCCCAGTTTCTTTCCGTCTCATTATACGTATATAAATTATACCCTGCATCAGAGTCTGTTGTTGGCATGGTAATATCGAGCTCTTCTCCTTCCTTCACAAAAAGCTGTTTATCGCCCTGCATGGCATATATCTCAAACATACCTGCACTCTGAAACTGATTTGCAACTCCGCCCGAATCATACTTCATAGGTACACCAGACAGAGCCATTTCAGCAGGAGTGCTGAGGTCTCGAAAGTAAACAGAGTAAGAACCCGTAACTGCATTTCCGTCCTTATCAACCAAATCGCCCTTTTCGATACTGACTTGATATGAACCGGGTAAAACAAGCTCTACATCGGCATCGGCAATAACTTCAACCCTGGCAAACTCGGGGTCGTATTTTTTAACCGGTGCCGAAAAAGACCGATTGAGAGGAATAGCCTTCACTTCATCAGCTGCCACATATGACACTGTTGAATAAGCGCTCCCCGGATCGGGCAAAACGTATTTATGAATTTTCAATTTTGCAGTGGCCTCCGAACTCACACTGCTCATCTGACTGAATAGGTAGGTGGGTAATGCCAGAATCGCGCAACAAAGAAATATACGAACCATAGCATTAAATTTTAATGCCTTATTAACGGTTTTCGTTTATCGAATATTTTACAAATACCGATAATTATCGCATTTCTTTATCGTACTTTAGTCATTGACCTATCGCATTGGCGTGCCTCCGCCTCCACCAGCGCCCTGGTTCACTTTCTGTTCCAGCTCTAATTTTCCAAACCTAAATGTGATACCAAAAGTAATATATTGCGACTTTCTTTTAGAGGAAGACAATGAAATATAAGTTGGAGTATTGGTTGCCGAGTTTCTTTCCATCATATTAAATACATCCATTACGCCAAAACGAAGGCTGAGTCTTCTTTTCATCAAATCAGCAGTTGCTGTGGCATTTATGAAGTAATTATCCTCAACAGATCCGGTCAGCGTTTCATCAGCAGCACGATATATACCCATAATATTTAAGCGAAACAATCCCATATTAAGCATAAATATGAGTTTACTATCCCAGGTGAAGTCTTCCTTATCTACGATATAATCACCCAGATCTGCATAAATATCTTTGTTATACAGATTCATATTAAACATTAACCTGTACATGGGTTTTGGCACCCATGTTAGGGTAAGATCTGCACCGGTAAATATGTTCTTCCCAGAATTAACATATGTGGAATAAACCGTATACCGGTTTAGTAAAGTATCAAATACAGACTGGCTGTAATATGTTATATCGAGATTGGTTCGTCTGTGATATACAGTGGCCATTATATTACTTCCTCCCTTAAAGAAATGAGCATAACCAAACTCAAATGCATCAGTAAATGCAGGATCAAGGTAAGGATTACCGCTATACAGATAATCAGGATTCACTCTGTTAACGAAGGGATCCAGCTCATGCTGTGGGTATTGTACACGACGTGAATAGCTAAGCGTATAATTATCATTATTCTTGGTTCGAGTGCTAAGGTGTAAAGTGGGAAACAAAGTAGAATACGTTCGGTGCAGTTCCCCATCAAGTGCCACAGAGTTCATGGTCATTTGAGCATATTCATGACGCAGACCGGCTTTATAATTGATAAACCATAGTGTATCGCTGTATGTTATATATGAAGCCATTGTCGCGGTTTGCAAATCCATCAGATTTGAGAATACATCAACATACAGATACTCCTCAGAAACAAAATCAAAGGTGTCGATTCTCGATTTATTATCTCCAGTATTATAGCCTCCTTCCAATCCGGCTTCCAATGATCTCTTTTTGCCTAAAGGATTTTCATAATTCAATTCAATACCCGACCATATGCCATCATATTGCGAATCATTGATATACTGTAAATTCTCCCAAGTTTGAACATTGTATATTTTTGAGCTTTCATTATTGCTTTTGCTTCCATGGGAACCGGCATAACCATCGAGCATAAATTTATGGCCTTCTTTCTTGAAATTGTGCTCATATTCAATTCCGCCATACCAATTCTTACCAGAGCCCTCACCTGAATACGAGCTGGTAGACTCGAACAATTCTCCGCTATCCATTAACCGTGTACTTGTGCTTGCACTGGAACCATCGTTCTTGCTTATTGAGGCACCACCCCAAAGACCAAGTGTATTGCTTTTATTGAATTCATATTCCAGACTGATATGACCATACATCCATCCATAACCATATTCATCTGATGAATTACTGGTACTCTCATAAATAGTATCACCCTCATATAAAACCAAACCGCTGGAGTTTGATGTATTTTCACCATTGAATCGAGAAGCACTCATGTATGTACTAAACACAAATTTATCATTGGAATAAACATATGATGCCCATGGTCTGTAAGATGTTTGTGTGCTTCCATTATAACCGAAACTAAACAATTGGTTTTGCTTAATCTTTTCGTATGTAACAATATTAATAATACCGGCTGTTCCTTCTGCTCCATACCTGGCTGAAGGGTTG
Source organism: Marinilabiliales bacterium (assembly GCA_002869435.1). Taxonomy (GTDB): domain Bacteria; phylum Bacteroidota; class Bacteroidia; order Bacteroidales; family DTU049; genus BM518. Next base: position 24,780 of record PKSX01000059.1, read on the forward strand.
GTAATGACTTCAATCTTTTCAATAGAGTTGGCCGGCAATTGCTTAAGGAACTCCTTCAAACCCTCCGCTCTAATACGCGAAGGCTTATCATTAATCCAAATTTCAACACCGGAAACTCCGCGCAAAGTGATATTTCCTTCCATATCCACATATACTCCGGGAGCATTCTGCAAAGCATCCGTAGCTGTACCACCCTGTACACTTGGATCCTCTCCTACATTGTATACTTTCTTTTCCCCCTCATAGGCATACATCGGCTTTTTTGCAGTAATAACTACTTCGCCGAGATTCTCTCCGGCTTTGTTAATCCCAATGGCTCCTAAATCGAGTTTTTCAAACTTTGCATCAACCTCCAATGGAAGATACTGAGTACCATATCCCAGATAGGAAACCCTTAAGAAATACGAGCCGCTATCGGCTTTTAAGGTGAATTTACCGGACTCATCTGTGGTTGTACCTGTAATAAACGCAGAATCTGACGAATGCAATAAAGCAATATTGGCATATGCCAAAACCGACTCATCGGTGCTATCTCGTAATACTCCATTAATCTTTACCTGTGCATAAATATTACTATTGAAACCCAAAAACAAACCCAAACACACCCAAATTAAAAAATGTGTTCTCATAACCCTGTTGCTTTTAATTAATATTTAACAAACTCAAAAATACTACATTTATTATTCCCCTAAAGAAAAAGTTTTATTTTTCTTATAATAAAGTGCCAGATTCACTAATGCAATCATAACAGGAACTTCAACCAGCGGACCAATTACAGCAGCAAAAGCTTCACCTGAATTCATTCCAAAAATAGCCACCGATACAGCAATAGCCAATTCAAAATTATTGCTGGCAGCTGTAAATGATAATGTAGTAGATTGTTTATAATTAGCTCCAGCTTTTCTGCTTATCCAGAATGAACCCACAAACATAATCATGAAATAAATGAGCAATGGGATTGCAATTAAAACAACATCAAGTGGAATTCTGATGATATACTCCCCTTTCATAGAAAACATGACTATAATAGTAAAAAGGAGTGCTATCAGAGTAACAGGACTTATTCTGGGAATAAACCTGGTCTGATACCAGCTTTTGCTTTTTACTCTAATCAGGATAAATCTGGTAAGAAATCCTGCAATAAACGGAATTCCCAGATAAATAAACACCGATTCTGCAATTTGCCCTATAGTAATTGCAGCCACAGCATCGTTGACCGGAACTCCAAAATAAGCGGGAAGAATGGCAATAAAGAAATAAGCATATACTGAGAAGAATAAGACCTGAAATATGGAGTTAAAAGCAACTAAGCCGGCTGCGTATTGAGAATCACCTCCCGCAAGGTCATTCCATACAATAACCATTGCTATACAACGTGCAAGCCCAATCATAATAATGCCGTACATGTATGGCAGGTTTGAATAATCTTCACCCGGGAATACTTTAATAAACACAATAGCCAGAGCAAACATGAGAACCGGACCAATGATCCAGTTTTGCACCAGTGAAATCCCAAGTATTTTGAAGTTGCGAAATACGTCTCCAAGCTCCTCATACTTCACTTTTGCTAAAGGTGGGTACATCATTACAATTAGTCCAATCGCCAATGGAATGTTCGTTGTACTGTCCGGTGATGCTTTTAGTGAGTCCCAGAAAACAGCAATTTCAGGAAATAGGTATCCGGCAATGACTCCAATAGCCATGGCAAGGAATATCCACAAAGTAAGAAAACGATCTAAAAACTTTAGTCTTGGTTTCATATCAAATTTTCAAATTGAAATTTAATCTGATCACGAACTTTTCTATACACAACCATTTTCTCATCATCAGTGCCACAGGCATCGGCAGGATCCTCGAAAGGAATATGCTTTCTCTGCTTTACTTCGCCGGTAAATACCGGGCACACTTCTTTGGCATGATCACAAACCGTAAAAACATAATCAAACGACATTTCTATATAGCGATCGACATGATGTGGCTCATGCTGCGAAATATCAAGCCCAATCTCAGCCATTGCCCTAACAGCATACGGGTTTACCTGCTTCTCAGGCCTCGTGCCGGCTGAAAAAACTTCAGCTTCCGGATATAATGTTTTCAATATTCCTTCTGCCATCTGGCTACGACAGGAATTTCCGGTACAAAGAATCAGCATTCTCATATTATTCAATATTTGATTCGATCACAGAAACCAGAGAATCATGAAAAATATAGCCATAACCTTTATAAACCTTATTGGCATTTATATCGAGTAGCAAATGAACCGGAACAGGCTTCACATTGTAATAATCACAGATAGCCTTATTGAGTGTATCGCGCACATCAACATAAACATAGTTCATTTCACCTTTATACTCGTTTTGAAGCTGCTCAATTACGGGCTTCATTTGCTGACATGGTTTACAGTTTTCAGAACCAAATTCAATGAAAGTAAATTGAAAATCCTTTCCATTTGTTGTGTAGTTATATTCCTGCTGAATACTATCTTTCATGTTCATCGGAATATTTGACTTATCGCCGGGACTCCAGCTAACCTTTGTAATCAAATAGATAATAACAGCTACAAAGAAAACGACCATGGTCCATCTGATTTTGAACTTCTTCTTCGGCTTTGGACCATCAATATATTGAATAGCTTCATCTGAGGATAAAACACGATTAATCAACCGAACAAGTTCTTTTTCGCCAGGTGCCCGTCCTTTGAGTAAAACCCGGTCGTTAATCAGCAAGAGCGGAAAATCGGCAAAATTCTCCACTTTTATATCCTCTGCCTCTTCTTCATGTATAATTTCAGCATTCAGTTCGTACCGGTCAATCAACTTCTCAATCAATGCAAGCAACTGTGTGCATTTCATGATCCTTGGGCCCAAAACACGGAAAATCAGTTTTGTTTTTTCACCTTCTGTATTCATACCTTCAATTTCTTCCGCAAGATAAGCAGATTTAAGAACATACACAGATTTCTAATCCTACTGAAATATCTTATATTTGTTGAATAAATTCATTAAAAGTGTATTATGCGAAAATTATTCATTCCGCCACTGTTTATTCTTGCAGCATTTTTTCTTATGTCTTGCAGTAATTCCTCTTCTTCAAAAAACAAAGACAATACAGACTCAATATCCGAGAACAATAATTCTGATACCATACAAATCGGGGATGAAGATTTTGCCACGTATTTTATTGTTGTGGCTGACACCGGTGTAGATTATTATGTACTTCGCAAAATGATGATGAAAATAAAGAAGAAGCATAAAATGGAAATTGATACTATGGGTCGATATTATGATGAAGACAAAGGCATGATTGTCTTGCCTGAAAACGATGAAGACGAAATTTATGCCGGCGATTATTTCCCACGCCGAATGCCTTCTGAGACCCTGAGCCTCGAATATCTGGATTTATATCAAAGAAAGGCCGGCGAAAGAACCATTGCGCTTGTTTGTGGCATATATGAGAATGAAAACAGCGCTGACAGTCTGCAAAAAACCATTAAAAAAACTGCTCCGGGTTCATTTGTTATTGAAACGGAAATGTTTATCGGGTGTTTACATTAATCCCGCCCAAACATAATTTTAATAGATCAGGAGTATATTTTGGAGAAGGGTTAACCAATCACATTGAGATTTCATTTTTTAGATAATGATGTGAAATAAACCTGTTTATTAAAACTCACCAAGTTTTATTTTTGAAAAAATACAATATACTATATATATTAATTGTACCTTCACCAAAACCCAAAAAGCTAAACATGAAAAAACTATTATTTTTATTACTCCTAACCCCATTTTTCACTTCGCAAGCCCAAGTGATTTTTGAAGAAGATTTTGACAATATTCCTGGATCCACTGCAGGAGGAGCGGGAACATATGCATTCCCTTCTGGATGGACACTTGCTAATGTTGACAATTTAACCACTAGTACTAGCGTCGCTTATATTAATGATGCATGGGAAAGACGTGAAGACTTTATAACTGGTGTGGGTGACTCATGTGCATTCAGCACATCATGGTATGTTCCAGCCGGAACCGCCAATGACTGGATGTGGACACCAGCGATTGCACTGCCTGCAAGCAGCAAATTAAGCTGGAGAGGCTTTGCACCAGACCCCTCCTTCCTTGACGGATATGAGGTTCGAATAATGACTACTCCTCCAACAGGTAGCACTGGAAATATCGGAAACATGATCACTTCATCTACTGTACTATTTTCAACAACCGCTGAAGCAAATTCATGGACAACACATGAAGTCAACTTATCGGCTTATTCAGGCCAAACTGTATATATAGGCTTCAGAAATAACTCTACTGACAAATTTGTGCTTTTGATCGATGATATTGTTGTTTCTCAGGTTGTATCTAACGACATTTCAATTACTAGTATTAACACTATTCCCGAATATACACAGATTCCATTTATGTTTTCGCAGAATGTCACAACACCCGGTGCTACACTATTAAATAGTGGCCTGAATGTTTTAACCTCTCCAAAACTAAATGTTGAAATAGAAGATGAATTTGGGATGGTAATTTATTCAGATTCAGTAAGCTACATGGATTCTTTATGGAGCACACAAAGTATTTACCTGTCGACTCAGTCATTTTCACCAGCGAGCGAAGGGACTTATATTATTCATTATCGTGCATCTATGAATGAAACAGACAATGATAATTCAAACGATACAATGTCATCGGTTTCATTTAATATTTCAGACACTGTGTATGCCAGAGATAATGGTGTTATAACACAAACTCTCGGCATTGGTGCTGGGAATGGCGGATATATGGGTCAAGACTTTTATATTAAGTCACCCGTTTATGCCAGTTCAATTTCATTGCAGTATTCAAAAGGTTATACCGGAGAACCATTTGCGGCTGTGATTTGGAACATGAACACAGGTATACCTGACACCATTGTTGCATCAACAGATACCTTGTACTATCCAAACGATTCTGCAATGTTTTATACTATTAATATGAATACTCCAAATGGCGCAATTCTTCTCGACACCGGCTATTATGCTGTGACCGTTATTGAGTTTGATAGCACACTTTCAGTAGCATTGTCAGGAGATATATTCACAAGCGGACATACATGGGTTAATTGGCCAACTAATCCACTTGGTACCTGGGCAAATAATGAGGATTTTGGTTTTTCTTCATCATATGTACTCCGTCTCAATATTGCTGACCCATGCATATCCTTCGTGCTTGATTCAATGGCAACCCCAGCTACCTGTGCAACATGTGCAGATGGTTCGGCCACCATTACTCCAACCGGAGGGTTTCCTCCATATTCCTATATCTGGGATACTGGTGACACTACAGCCAGTATTTTCTATCTGCTACCAGGAACTTACAACGTTACAGTAACGGACTCATTGGGATGTATGCAAACGGCAAGTGTAACCATACTGAACAGTGTTGACATAGAGAATCATTTACTTTCTGTATCTGTATTTCCTAATCCTTCCAATGGGGATTTCACTGTGCATTGCACAGACATATCTTCCAGTGGAGCACTATTAGAAATTTATGATGTAAGTGGAAAATTAGTTCATTCTGAACTTATGCTAAAAGAAGAAATAATGATTAAAGGACTGGCTTCTGGCGTATATAATATGCAAATCAAATCAGATAATGAAATAATCACCCGAAAGATTTTGATCCAATAAGAACCTAAACAATCTTATTATCAGTATTCATAAACAGGTCTGTAAATACGGACCTGTTTTTTTATACCAAAAATTCATAATGAAAATATTATTACCTTTAGAAGATAACGTATATTTGACCATCAAGTCTACATTATGAAAAAAACCATACATATTGTATTCTCAGTTCTGATCATGGCGATGATTCTGAGTGGCTGCAGCATTTTAAGCCAGAAGAAATTCGCCTATCTTAAAAAAGTGCCTGTACAATCGGTATCAGAAATAAACGAGCATCACTTACTCTCAGAACCCTATACCGAAAATAAACTCGCAGCCGAGAATAATAAAAAAGGTTTTATATCAGAAAATGACCCAATTGAAGTTGAAATCAAAAATACAGCATCAAAATCGGAGTCTGGTATTTTTAATACAGTCACAATACCAAAATTACATTTGATTCCGAAATATCATCGAATGAGAGCCGGATTAAGTCATCCTTTAAACGAAAATGATGATGGGCTTCTGATAAGTATTATTTTAGCCATTTTATTTATAGCAATGGCCATTTTACTATTTATAGTTCTTGGTGGCGGTTGCCTCGGCTATCTTGTTTTAATAATGTTCCTCATTTTGGCAATATTTGCAGTATTAATATTTTAGTCTAAATGAATCCCATTCTTATGAAAATAAAAAATATCAGTTTCATTTCATTTGCCATACTTGTTTTGGTATTTGTATTTAGTTCTTGTAATCTGCTTGAACAGAAAAAATTTGCCTACCTGAACAAAGTTCCTGCAAATCCTGTTACTGCAGAGCATAAAATGGACTACCCTGCTCCGGCAGAAAAAATGCGGCACAATGATACACCTGATAATGACATGGCAGAGACTCAGGAAGACGAAGTTCTTCCCAATACAAATAAAGATAATAAAGCAGGTAATAAATACAGGAAAAAGCAGGTTCGCAAAGCAATAAAAAACTTAATGTTTCCCGATTTTGGAGTAATAAAAGCCAAAATCAGTACCCCGAAAGATTCATCTACAGACCCAACAGGGATAAAAATCACTCTTGTTTCCCTGGCCATTCTTATCGCAATCATCTTGTATCATGTAATCACCAAAAACAGCATAGGGTGTGCTTCATTGATTGTGATCATTTTCTGTATTGTATTTATTATTATGGGGTTGGTGATGTAAATTAATACGTCCCCAGTTCAAAAGTCTCATCAGAATACTCCATACTTGATGACTGACCGCTCATCAGAAAGTATCCCTCATGGTCTGCATCATTATATAATTGCAGATATACATTATCCCCAATCCAGTATAATCCACCTGGCAATTCATCTTCACGCAACATATACAAAGGCCTGATGGTAACAGAAAAATCGGTTGTATTTACCGAGCCGCTCACAGTCCATTTTGAAATATAGTCTGTACCATCAAGATTAAATACCGTTTTTAAAGTGCCTTCAAATGTATCATCATATGAATTGTATTCTACATCATATAAGTACTGAGAACAATAGAAATATCCACTCTCAGTTGCCTCAGAACGTGCTCTGGATGCCCCACTCCAATAAGATTCCATGACATCTTCAATGGTTTGGGAAAAAAGCTGACCGGCAGACAATAAAAATACTAAAACAACAGCGACGAGTTTCATAATTTTTCTTTTTTATTAGGCAATGCAAGATACAAAATTTGTACCGAAAATTAATTTTCGGGAAACGGAAATCAAAAAGCGGAAATAGTTAAGTGTTAATCTTGATTGACGATTTCCTATTACAAGATTTAACGCATTCTGAATTCTTTCCACTTTCCACTTTCCACTTTCCACTAAATACATGTATCTTTGAAGCCCAAAAACAATAGATCATATGGATAGCAAAGAAATGCTGTTTTGTGGAAATGCAGGTGACAAAGTTCGCTCCGATTGCCGCATTGGCTTTCTGGCCACCAGAGACGGCGGCAGAAAGATAGACCTGACCAGTAAGGTCCTGGTGATGTTTGGTGAAGACATCATGAAACAAGCCAACGAAATACTCGATTTCTACGGAATTGAAAACTGCGAAATGAAAATTGAAGATGCCGGGGCATTGGAATTTGTACTCGCAGCCCGTATGGAAGCCGTGATTCGCAAAGCCACCGGTTCTGACAAAGAATTCTTAATGCCTGCTTTGGAGAAAAATCTGGAAGGAAGTCCAAAAGACCGCTTCCGTTTTTCACGACTTTATTTGCCGGGAAATACCCCGCACTTGTTTATCAATGCCGGAATCCATAATCCTGATGGTCTTATTCTCGACCTCGAAGATGCCGTTGCATATGATAAGAAATACGAAGCTTCATTCTTGGTAAGAAATGTTTTGCGTTGTGTTGACCTAGCCGATGCTGAACGTATGGTTCGTATCAACCAGATTCCCAGAGGTCTTGATGATCTGCCATTCATCGTAAATCATGGCGTGAACCTGATTCTGGTACCCAAATGCGAAAGTGCAGATCAGATTATAGCCGTAAATGATAAAATTGCTGAGCTCAGTGATAATAAAGACCGCAAAATATGGCTTATGCCTATTATTGAGTCTGCATTGGGAGTCATGAAAGCATACGAAATTGCTATAGCCGCAGATAATGTAGTTGCGCTGGCTATCGGGCTCGAAGATTATACTGCAGACATGGGTGTTCAGCGCACGCGCGAAGGCAAGGAATCGTTTTTTGCCCGCAATATGCTTACTATGGCATGTAAAGCTGCCGGAATTCAGGCCATCGACTCGGTATACAGCGATGTAGATGATACCGAAGGCCTCATCAATGCCATCAAAGAGTCAAAATCAATCGGATTTACCGGCATGGGGTGTATTCATCCGCGTCAGATTCGTGTCATTCACGAATATTACGGACCGGAAGAAGCCGAAATTGAAAAAGCAAAGAGAATTGTACTGGCGTTTGACGATGCCACAGCCAAAGGGCTAGGTGTTGTTTCACTGGGCAGCAAAATGATTGACCCACCTGTTGTGAAACGTGCACTCACAACTATAGATGTAGCCATTAATACCGGAAAATTATCAGCCAACTGGAAGGAGGAAACCAATGAAGAAGTTTGATAAATTTGTTACCAATGCGGTCGGACGTAAGGTTCCGACTATTGTAAACGGAAAAGAACAGGTTCCTTTCATGGGCGTTGGGAAATACAGACCTACCGGAAATAAAGCTGCTCCTCCAATTGCAACTGCTGCAGATTATCCCGAAGATGGCAATAAAACCCAGCCTGATCTGAAAACTGCTCTTATCAAAGCCGGACTTAAGGATGGAATGACTATTTCTACACACCATCATTTTCGTAACGGAGATGTTTTAGCGGTACAAATCTTCGATATAGCCAAAGAACTTGGTGTAAAAGATCTGGTGTGGTTCCCAAGTGCGAGTTTTCCATGTCATCAGCCATTGATTAAGTATTTGGAAGACGGAACCATTCATCATATTGAAGGCTCTATGAACGGAGCACTTGGCCGCCATGCTTCTTATGGAAAAATGGCTGGTTTGGGTGTGCTTCGCTCACATGGCGGACGCTATCAGGCTGTTCAGGATGGCGATGTTCATATTGATATTGCTGTGATTGCTGCACCATCTGCTGATGCATTTGGTAATGCCACCGGTGATCGTGGTCCAGCTGCCTGTGGATTACTTGGCTTTGCCCTCGCCGATTCTCAATATGCCGATAAAGTAATTGTAGCTACCGATAACCTTGTACCTTTCCCGTGTATTCCATGGCAAATTCAGGGTAATTATGTCGATTATGTGGTTACAGTAGACCAGATTGGTATTCCTGAAAAAATTGTTTCCGGAACTACTAAAATTACACGCAGCCCCGATCGTCTACATATCGCCGAACTATCAGCTCAATTCTGCGAAGAAGCCGGATTAATTTATGATGGATTCAGCTTCCAGGCCGGTGCCGGTGGTACTTCACTCAGTATTGGAGTCTATTTTGCAGAAATTCTGAAAAAGAAAGGCTGGACTGCTGCATTTGCCCGCGGCGGCTCCAATAAATACCTGGTGGAAATGCTCGAACAGGGCCTCACCAAATTTATCCTCGACGGACAAACCTTCGATCTGGAGGGTGTTCGCTCCATGCGCGAAAACTGGAACCATGTAAATACCAGTCCGTTTACCTCATACAATTACCATGGCAAAGGCTTCTTCGGGACCTTTGTTGATATTGTTATTGTCGGTGCTACCGAAGTAGATGTAAACTTCAATGCCAATGTTGTAACCCATAGCGATGGTCTCTTACTACACGGTATCGGCGGATGGCAGAACACACTATTCGGAAAATGTACGATACTTCCGATTCCGTTGTTCCGCGATCGCATTCCGGTAATTCTTGATGACGTAACTACAATTACAGGCCCGGGAGATCTAATTGATGTAATTGTAACCGAGCGTGGAATTGCCATCAATCCGAAACGCACCGATCTGCTTGAAGCTGTTAAAGACAGCAAGTTACCGATCAAAACCATTGAAGAGCTCAAGGCTGAAGCCGAAGCTATTTGCGGCAAGCCCAAAAAAGCCAGGGTGGATGAGAATGAGCCGGTAGCAGTAATCAAATGGGTAGACGGGACTATTATTGATACGGTTTGGAAAGTTGTAGAATAGACGCGGATTCACGCTGTATTTATTGGATTACTGATTTTCGCAGATGTAAGTAATACACTTTCATATTACTAAATACTGAGATTCTAACAAACTCAGGATTTCTTACTATTTTTACCCGGCAATCAAATCTGATGTTACATGAATCAGAAAAACCGCGATATTCTTTTATTGGCCATTGGGGGCCTGATACTTTTTCTTCCGTTTTTGGGAGCAGTGCATCTTTTCGACTGGGATGAGATCAATTTTGCGGAATCTGCCCGCGAGATGCTATTTTCGCACGACTATCTTACGGTGCAGATTAAGTATATCCCATTCTGGGAGAAGCCTCCATTATTCATCTGGATGCAGGTTCTGTCCATGAAAGTTTTTGGCATAAACGAATTTGCAGCACGTTTTCCCAATGCCATTGCGGGAGTGGTAACATTGATTACAATTTACCTCATGGGTCGAAAACTTTTCAGCCGCAAGTTTGGGTTGCTCTGGGCACTTGTTTATGCCGGATCTATTCTTTCTCAGCTTTACTTTCATTCCGGCATCATTGACCCCTGGTTCAATCTTTTCATCTTCACAGGAATGTATTTCATGGTGATCTACGTTACCGGAAATGAAAAGAAAAAATGGCTGCATGTGTTTTTATCGGCTGCGTTTATAGGGCTGGGCATCATGACAAAAGGCCCGGTGGCACTGCTTATCTTTGCACTTACATTATTCTTGTGGATTATTTTCAGCAGAAAGTGGAAAACTATTTTTAATCTCAGATTTATCGGAATTTACCTTGGAACCGTAGCCTTAATTGGTGGATTTTGGTTCATTTTGCAGATTTTAAGCGGAAAAGCCTACTTAATAATGGATTTCATTGAATATCAGATACGGCTTTTCAGTAAAAAAGATGCCGGGCATGGAGGTTTTCTATTCTATCATTTTGTTATCCTTTTCATAGGCATGTTCCCGGCCAGCATA
>PKSX01000208.1 GCA_002869435.1 Marinilabiliales bacterium
AAGGAAAAAGAAAAACTAAGCGAAAAACCCAAACCGGGCGCCATGCTGTATCATTTTCTGGAAAACAATAACGATGAAAATCATCTACAAATTGAATTTAATGATGCTGATGGAGTTTATAAGTATGGTTCGGAAAAGATTATTGCAAAATCAGATGATAAAGATTGCGCATTTGAGCTGAAAGACTTCCATGCTGCTCATCCGCACGCATACAAAGAGGAAAACGATGATTACGACAGTGAACTGCTTCGCGAATCGGCCCTGGAAGGACGCATCTGGCACGAAATTCTATCAAAATTTGAGTCTGCTGAAAATGCTGAAAAACTAATTCAGCAATATGTGCTCAATGGTCAAATCTCGCATCAGGCGAAAAATGAATCCATTGAATTTCTGAAAAAAATTGCCGGTCGACATGCAGACCTCTTCCCTTCTTATGCTGTTTTTCTGAGTGAACGAGACCTCACCGACGAAAAAGGATTCATTCACCGCCCCGACCGAATTTTAAAACAAGGCGAATCATATACTGTAATTGATTTTAAAACCGGAACCCCGAAAGAATCACATAAAAAACAAATAGCCGAATATCGTGACATTTTGATATCGATGGGGTTGAATGTAAGCAGGACTTGCTTGCTGTATTTGAGGCCGGGTGAGGGGGAATCGGAAGTAGTGGATATATAAAATAAATCTCCCGCTGATTCCACAGATCTCGCAGATTTCTATTGATATATATCTTGAGTGAAGGTAGTTTTGCGCTAATAAAACGTAGCAGTTAAGACTTCGAAAGTTTCGGATACTAAATTCTTCAACCTGTCAGACATCCCTTCGGGTGTCTGACATGGTAAAAAAAAGGGACACCAAAAGTGCCCCCGGTCAAAAACAATTGTTCGGTATGATTGTTTACATCATTACAATGTTATATGTGTTGCCGTTTATGGTAACCACAGCGTCTGCATCGCATGCACCGCTTCCATAATCTACAGATATAGTAAAGTCTCCGCTAGTCAGTGTCATAGAACCAGCTGTTATCCAGCGACAACCTACCTGTACACGAAGCGGGGTATTGATCACCACATCGAAATCTTCACCCTGAACATTAGTTCCATCAGCTGAACCTGTAATCAGGTATACATCATCCCATGGGTTCAGAACAGTACTTTCGCCTTCAATCCACTCATGCTGGCGGGTCGAATTCCAGTAAATTATGCCCTCGCTGGTGGTAACGGTTCCGTTTACCTGCAGAGTATAAGTCAGATTTCCTGAAGTATTATGACCATTATTTGTAAGCGTTTTTGTGCCCTGTACAAAATTGTCATTTACATAATAATTCTCCGGTGTAACAGTAATAACAGTTCCACTATCGCGATACCATCCGGTAGTATTCATAACAACTTTTCCGCGACGATAGCGTCCGTCATTTCCCAAACAGTTTGTGGTGCCAAAATCAACAGTTATGGTCTTTGGAAATGTAACAAAATCAAACGGATTAATGGTGATCGTAGCACAGGTGCTAAGCATGCTGTTTACCGCTCTACCGTCTGTTGAATCTTCAGCTGCAATTATCCCGTCAGAAGCCTGCTTAAAAACATCATTAAACATGTTTTCCGCAGTGGCATTATCAATGGCTGAGCGATAATTATCGCTGCCACGATCACGCTTACACGAGGAAATAACTACAATCAAAGAGAGAAATAAAGCAGGAATTAATAGAAAAAATGCTCTTTTCATACTATGTGTTTTGGTGATTACTTCTTTTTGATTGATTGAATTCCTAAAAGTAAAATCTTATTGAATTCTTTCGTAAATCAAATAGCGATACGGTATATCACTTTTCGAATCGCGCATGGTTTCGCCTTCTTCAACCAGTTTCCATTCTTTCGGATCCAAGTCCGGAAAGAAAGTATCTGTTGCAAACTCACCCTCAACCCTGGTTAAATACACTTTTGTGCAATGCGGCAAAAACTGTTTATACATGCTTTCACCACCCACAATGAAGTTCTCAGTATTTGGATCTACAGCATTAAAAACCGCTTCAAGTGTGCGAATCTCTTCAGCTCCTTCTTCATTGAGCGGATCAGGAGTTAACACCACATTTCTGCGATTTGGGAGAGGCCTTCTCGGAAGAGAGAACCATGTATTTCTTCCCATAATAATGGTGTTTCCGGTGGTAATTGCTTTGAAACGTTTCAAATCATCACTTAAATGCCAGGGCAAAGTATTTTGAATACCAATTCCATTTTTGGAATCGGCTGCAACGATAATGGAGAGATTGGGAATTATTTTGGTCATATATCTTAGATTTATTCATAAACTTTTGTCGCACTTCGACAAGCTCAGCATGACAAAAGTTTATACGGCCACATCCCCTTTAATATGTGGATGCGGGTCGTAGTTAACAATTTCAAAATCTTCGAACTTAAATTCGAATATATCTTTTACCGACTCATTCATTTTCAGGTGAGGTAAAGGTCTCGGATCGCGCGAGAGTTGAAGTTTTACCTGCTCGATATGATTGGAGTAAATATGCGCATCGCCAAGTGTATGTACAAAGTCACCAGCCTTAAGTCCGGTTACCTGAGCAATCATCTTAAGTAAAAACGCATATGATGCAATATTAAACGGCACCCCCAGAAAAATATCGGCACTGCGCTGATACAACTGACATGAAAGTCGGCCGTTTGCCACATAAAACTGAAAAAGAATATGACATGGGGGTAATTTCATATCAGGAATAGCTGCCACATTCCATGCACTTACGATCATACGGCGCGAATCAGGATTGTTTTTAATCGTGTTGATTACATCAACAATCTGATCCACATATCCACCTTTATAATCAGGCCACGAGCGCCACTGATATCCATAAATTGGCCCAAGGTTCCCGCTTTCATCAGCCCACTCATCCCAGATGGTTACATTGTTCTCGTGCAGATACTGAATATTAGTCTCTCCTTTCAGAAACCAGAGAAGTTCGTGCAAAATAGAACGAATATGCAGTTTTTTGGTTGTCAGCAGAGGAAAGCCTTCCTCCAAATTATATCTCATTTGATACCCAAACACGCTGATGGTTCCGGTTCCGGTGCGATCTTCTTTGCGCACCCCGTTTTCCATAACATGATTGAGTAAGTCGAGATATTGTTTCATAGATTAGTGACTAACATTTTGCAAAGCAGGGTCTTTTGGATTATGCTTATGGCGGAAAAGGATCATAAACAGGAAGGCCACCACCAATGCATATGCTGCAAAAGTAATCCAGATTCCGGGCCAGTCTCTCTCTCCACCGGTTGACATAAAGAACTCTTTAATTATGAACCCACTCACAACAGAACCTATTATGGCGCCAAAACCATTGGTCATCATCATAAATAAGCCCTGAGCACTACCACGATATTTTGTTGGCGTTTCAGTTTCCACAAACAAAGATCCTGAAATATTAAAAAAGTCGAATGCCATCCCGTAAATAATATTGGAAAGAATAATCATCCAAAGGAATCCACCGGGATTTCCATAGCTAAACAACCCAAAACGCAGTACCCAAGCGAACATGGACATCAGCATCACTTTTTTAATTCCAAATCTTTTCAGAAAAAACGGAATAGCCAGAATGAACAAAGTTTCTGAGCCCTGAGAAATAGACATGAATATTGTGGAGTACTTCACTACGATGGAATCAGCATATTCAGTAACATACTTAAACTCATCTAAAAAAACATCCCCATACATATTGGTTAATTGAAGTGCAGCACCCAAAAACATGGAGAAAAGAAAGAAAATAAACATCTTATAGGAACTCATGAGCTTAAACGCATCCAAACCGAGGGTTTGAATAATGGTTCTTTTTTCTCTTGGACCTTTATTTGGCGGGCATTTTGGAAGAGTGAAAGAATAAATTCCAAGGACCAATGAAGCCGCTGCAGAAATATAAAACTGATACTCAGTGGCTTTACTTCCGGTAAGATTGGTCACCCACATAGCGGCGATAAATCCTATAGTACCCCATACCCGAATACCGGGAAAAACTTTTACAACATCGTGGCCGGCTTCCTTTAACGCATTGTATGAAATGGTATTGGTCAGCGCAATGGTTGGCATATAAAACATCATTGCAGCAAGGATAATCCAGAAAAACTGTGTTGGAGATGTGGCAAAAGGCAATGCAAAAATAGCTGCACCACTAAGGAGATGAACCACACCATAAATCTTTTCGGCGTTGAAAACCCTATCAGCAAGAATCCCTGTCAATGTTGGCATGATCAAAGAAGCAATTCCAAGTGTCATAAACACCATCCCAAATTGATCCGGAGCCCAGCCTTTGGTTCCAAACCAGTAATTGGCAACCGTAATCAACCATGCGCCCCACACAAAAAACTGCAGGAAGTTCATCACGGTTAAGCGAAACTTTAGTCCCATAAGTAAAATGTTTTAAGAAATATCTTTACGTCTGTTTATTTCATCACGAAGTCTGGAGGCTTTTTCAAAATCTTCCATATCTACGGCTTCTTTAAGCATATCCTCCAACTCCTCAATCGAGTACAGCTTCATATCATCCTCGCTGGCTGTCAGGTCATCATTTTCGTTGATTTCATCCTGCTGATCACCTATTGTCCCCTCATCGAAAACCACACCCACTTCTGACAAGATTTCTTCGCTGGTATAAATAGGACAATTGAAACGTATAGCCAATGCTACTGCATCACTCGTTCTGCTGTCGATTTGATGTATCTTATTCTCCCTTTCAAACACCAATATACTGTGAAAAACCCCGTCTATAAATTTATTGATAATGACCTCATTTAACTTAATGCCAAAAGTCTTTGAAAATTCTTTGAACAGATCGTGTGTTAGCGGACGCGCCGGCTTCATCTTTTCCATCTCAATGGCAATGGACTGCGCTTCAAACTGACCTATAATAATGGGCAGTTTTCTATCTGCACCCGATTCAGATAAAATAAGGGTATATGCGCCACTTTGAGAGTAACTGTAGCTAATTCCCGAAATCTCCAGTTCAATTTTTTCCATCACAGCAAAAATCGGTTAAAAGTAATAAAACTTGAGCATACTCCGGGAAAAAATTTGAACAAGTATATGCGGATAATCTAAAAAAGGAAATATATATCATGCAATTTAGACTTGGTCTACTTATTTTAAAAATATGTACTACCTTTGCACGAAATTTAAATAATACACGCACAAAAAACGACATTATGAGAAAAGCATTAGCCCTGTTGTCGGTACTTTTTTTGAGCCCCCTGATGATGTTTGCCGGAGAGGCAGACCTGGTTATTCCGGACGGAATTAAGGATGAATCCATTCTGTTTTGGGGCTTTCTAATCACAGCACTTGGTTTTGTATTTGGTCTGTATCAGTTTATGAGAGTTCGTAAACTACGTGCCCACAAATCAATGCTCGATGTAGCACAGGTAATTTTTGAAACAGCTAAAACCTATCTTCTTCGTCAGGGAAGGTTATTGATTATACTCTTCCTATTTATCGGAGCGGTTGTGGCATTCTATTTTGGATTCCTTTCAGAAGCTGATTTTGGATTCGGCGGCGTTTCAATGATTCTTGGATGGACCATTATTGGTATCCTCGGTTCATATGCAGTAGCCTGGTTCGGTATTCGCATGAACACTCTGGCCAACGCACGCATGGCCTTTGCTTCACTGGAAAGAAAACCACTTAAGCTTCTTAACATTCCTCTTAACGCAGGAATGAGCATTGGAGTAGTGCTGATCTCTCTCGAGCTTATTATTATGCTCGTGATTTTGATGTTTGTACCAGGTGAATATGCCGGTGCCAGCTTTATCGGATTTGCCATTGGTGAATCTCTTGGTGCTTCTGCTCTTCGTATTGCCGGTGGTATCTTTACCAAGATTGCCGATATCGGATCTGACCTCATGAAAGTGATCTTCAAAATTTGTGAAGATGACCCACGTAACCCCGGTACCATTGCCGACTGTGTTGGCGATAATGCCGGTGACAGTGTAGGACCTACTGCTGACGGTTTCGAAACTTATGGTGTAACAGGTGTTGCATTGATCAGTTTCATACTGCTTGCTGTTCCTGCTGCTGATATTCAGGTTCAACTTCTTACATGGATCTTTGTGATGCGCGTGCTCATGATTATCACTTCTGTGATTTCATTTGCCATAAACAATGCAATAAGCAAAGCTCGTTACAAAAAAGTTGATGACCTTGACTTTGAAAAGCCACTTACTGCTTTAGTTTGGATTACTTCAATTATATCAATTGGAGCAACATTTGCAAGTAGTTATTACTTAGTTGGAGACTTACCCAATAATCTATGGATCTCACTAAGTATAATCATTTCTGCAGGCACATTTGGAGCAGC
>PKSX01000055.1 GCA_002869435.1 Marinilabiliales bacterium
CCATATTACCCCAGCGCTTAAATTTTCTTTCTTTTCTGAATTCAAATGCGCGACCCATAGTTGTATAGTTTTTATCTTGCACACAAAAGTAAGAAATTGACATTATTATTTTAAATTTTCGCAAATAAAAAAGGGCTTCCGTTTCCGAAAGCCCTGCAAGTAGTGTGGTATATTAACCTTTGTTGCGTTCTTGTTTGTATCCAAACCATTCTCTGAACCAGCGTTTGATGAAGAACTCACGCTTATGCTCACGATTGCGTTTTGCTTCACGCAAATTGCGGCGCATGGCTTTTCTGGTTTCCTTGGTCTGGGATTTCATATGACGTTTCAGTGCCTTTTGATAAAGGACCGTGTCATTTCTTTGTCTTTTGCGCTTTTCCCTTTGAATTCTGCGCTCTCTGTTATCGAGGTTGGATGTACGACATGAGTTCATGGTCATCACAGGGGCCATCAATAACAAAATCAATGCGATATACTTTACGAATTTCATCAAACCTGTTTATTCAAAGTCACTAATCAAGGGGCGAAAATACAATTTTTTTTTAGCCTACCCAAGTTTAGTTTTCGACAACAGAAATATTTTTCTGTTAAATCACCCAATAATACCAGCGACTTTTCGTTACCTTTGCTACAGTATTTAACGTCATCCTGAAATGAAATATTTCACAGCAGCCATAATTATTTTAATTTTTTTTGTTTCGGCCTGTAAAAAAGACGAACATAAAATGCCTTATGTGCCGGTAGATATTTACATTGACGTAAACAGCGCCATTTATAACGACATTAATGCTGTTGGCGGATACATGTATCTAACCGGAGGTTATAAAGGAATAATTATTTACCGTGCCGCCTATGATCAGTTTGTTGCCATTGAGCGCGCATGTCCGTATCATCCAACAACTGATTGCGAAAGGCTTGTAGTTGAGCCCAGCGGATTAACAATTGCAGATTCTACATGCGGATCAAGATTTCTGATCCTCGACGGCAGTATAGTAAATGGGCCGTCAACTAAACCAGCTTTGGTTTACAGCACCTATTACGACGGGCATTATTTGCATATTTATTATTAATCGTCCTCAACTCTGCGCTGAATTCTCACCGGAAAAGTATTGTCTTGCTTATCGTCGGAAAAATCGATTTTAATTCCAAGAACTATTTCGGTAACAGAGCCAATATTTGCAGGTATTCTTTTATGTCTTACATTCACAAAAAAACTTTCACCGGGCTTAATTTCCCCTTTTCGCCAGTTTTTTACAACGACCACTCTGTCATCAGATTCTACACCTTCAATAGTGAATGGGGAACCTGAGATATTTTTCAATACCAGCATTTGATCCGTTTCATAAAAATGCTGATGATTCTCAATCATCACCCCTGTATTCATGCCTTCTCCCTCTAGTCTTTCATTCAAAGTAGAAAGGGTTGAGGCAGACATGGCATCAAGCAGGATGGTAAAATGAATAATGAACACTTTAATAAATAAAAACATAAGTCTCTCTATTTTGAAAACACTCTTCTGACCCAGATCGGAAGCACAACACTACCCATGATCAGATAAATATAATACGTCATAAGTCTCCACAAAATGGCCAAAACCGGAGCCATTCCCACCAGAAGAAACATGCCGAGATAATCTCCGAACAAAAATTCTGCCACACCACTTCCTCCGGGCGTTGGGCTTATCATAAGCACCACCCACATCACAAACTGACGGCCATATAAAGCCAAATGATCGGAGAATGGTAAAAAAGCCAGTATAAGACAATTCACAATAGAAAATCTGGCAATCCATGCCACAGCAGTAGATCCAAAAGCTTTGAGCCAAAAAATAAATGGTTTACCCCTCATTTCTTTCGAAGTTGCCATTAAATCGTCACCCATTTTTTCCGCGCCGATTTTCCAGCGGCGAATTAACGGCAAACGAAAAAGCCATATCAGAAACTTCTTTACCGATTTTGGAATAATAAAAACAGCGGTAAAAATGAAAGCGGCAAGAAAAACTATATAGAAATATCCAACCAGAAAAACAGAGTATCCTTCGAAATGGAGTCCAAATATATGAAGGTTGCCATGGAAAAAGTCGCCTGCATTGCTAAAAAACAAGATTATCAGCGGAGCCATAAGAATAAAGAAAAATTCATCGAGAAATGAAGTGATCATTACCAACGCCGAAGCCCTGCCAAACGGGATTTTTTCCTTATGAACAATTAACCATGCTATTGTTGCGCCCCCAACTACACTTGGCGTTAAAGCAGAAGCAAACTCCCATAACATCCATACCTGGAAACTGCTTCGCCAGCTCAGATCCTGATTGGTAATAAGCCGCAAACGGTACATATATGCAATGTCGCGCAAAGCCATTACCAGAATCCCCATGAATATCCAGAAGAAAAACCGGGGGGTAATACTGAAATTTGCAAACGCATCCTGATCAAAGGAATTCAACAAAAGATATACAGAGATACCAAGACCAATACCAACCGGGATCAGTATTTTCCATGCAGAAAAATATTTCAGAATTCTATTTTGATCAGCTGAAGCCATATAATTGCTTGCCAAATTTACTAAAAGCACAAGATAAATCAACAACGAATCGTTAATTAATTATGATTTAGCGCTGCGAAACGGGTTTTCGAATGCGTAAATTTGTGTAATATGAGAAAATTAATGTCTTTTCGGAAAAATGTATGGCTTCTGGCAGTGCTGGTTGGATTAAGTTCCTGCAGTGGTTTGCGCGAACACATTAAGCAAAGACAGCTTGAAACCCATGGCCCGCCCAAAAGCATAAAGGATTATCAGCGCGATGGAACAGCCTCGAGTGATAATAGTGCAGGTGTTAGTAACAATGAAGCCAAAGACACCAATCGAGGAAATCGCACAAAAAACAGCACTGCTGTTTCCAAATACAGTGAAAAATGGAACGTTACTCTACCCGATGATGCTAATGCTGAATTCCTGAAAGAAATAGATTCCTGGCTGGGCACTCCTTATGTGTATGGTGGTGAAAGTAAAAGTGGTACAGACTGCAGTGGCATGATACAAACCATATACAAGACCATCTATGGTATTAACCTGCAAAGAAGCGCCAATGGAATGCAGAAAGACGTGAAATTTATTGCATTGCATAAGGCAGAGCTGGGCGACATAGTGTTTTTTAAAATTAACTTCCAGACAGTCGGACATGTTGCGCTCTATCTGGGCGACCGTAAATTTATTCACGCGACCGTAAATAAAGGCGTAATGATATCAAGCCTTGATGAATTGTATTATTCCAAACGATATTATAAGGTTGGAAAGATTGTTGCCATGGAAGGGAAATACTAGCATATTATTGCTTCACTACAGGATAAATACTTCTTTCACCGTCGCAATTAATTTCTATGTAATAAAACCCTGCTGGAAGATTTCCGGTTTCAATGTGAATAGGATTTCCGGAATCATTCGAAGCAATCTCTGTTATTGAAATTGTTCTTCCAAAAACATCCCGCAGGAAAATTGTAGTATTATTTCGTTTTGCACTTAATTTCACCTGTATATCTGATGAAAAAGGATTTGGGTATACAGCTATTCCCTGCTCAGGTTTGCATGAGTTTTCGCAAATGGCCAAAACCTCTTCATGTCCGTCGATATCAGCCTGAGACAATCTGAAATACAATCCGGAATTAATATCTGCATAAAATACATATTGTTGAATCTGAGCAGAATTCCCTGCAGCAGTAAGACCGCCCAGTATTTCCCACTCATCTCCATTTTTGCTAGCCTCAATTGTATAATGAGAAGAATTGGTTTCTGAAGCAGTTGCCCAAATAAGTTTAACCATTCGATCTGAATAACATTCAGACCTGAAGTACAATAGTTCCACCGGCAACACCGAGCAACTGGTTGTATGACGTCCAAGATCCGAAACATCATCGGTTGAAGACATTGTCCATTCGGTGCCCAGGGTTGGAAAACCTGAGGCCGGGTTTGTAGTCACCCCGCCATATACATCACTGTTTCTAACCAATGTGGCATTTACAGTTGTATTACCTCCACCGGTCCATGCTGAACCCGGATCAGTCCCTATCTCTCCAAAAATATCAGCGTATGAACCACTTGACACATTGTAAAGCCCCACAGCATCATCGCCATTAAAGTTTACTGCTGCATTATTAACTGCAGTTCCGGTATATGCAACAGCTGATGGGTGCTGATAAACCACCACTGAATCAGCCATTAAAGTGCCTGAGAGAGACACATCCTGAGTTGGGGAAGATGATCCATTAGCAAATAACCTTAAACGATAATTGCTTAAATCAACATCCACACCGGTTCCGTTAAAAACTTCTATGTATTTATTGAAAGAAGAACCTTCAACATATTCTGAGATAATCAAATCACCTGCACATGCAGATGCAGCACCGGTTGGAATGGTATATGAATACTCTGATGAATTACTTACATTTCCAAGATCATCCTCGGCAAGAATCTTATATGTAACCTTTGTGCCGCCGGTCTGGGCGGGAATTAGAGAGCTAATATCGTAATGATCTCCTGAAGTCAGCGACATTAGAATGGTGTCGCCAAAGCTTGTTCCATCCGTGCACCAAACCATAATTGCGGACACTATTGTTCCGTCATCGGTAATATCAGCACCAACACTTACGTCGTCATTTGATGCAGGGTTTGACGGGGTGTGTGAAACATTGGTGATAATCGGAGCAGAAACACAGTATGCTGAGGTCCAGACTTTACACACATATTCAGGGTGATCAACATATGGATTTCGGTTGTTTTGTGGTGTTGCATAAAAGATGCTGTCATTCCGTGCAATCTCCTTTGCACTTACGGGATCATTCAGGTGCCAGGACACCAACATGTCAACTACCCATTGCTTTAGATTTGAAGTGCTCGCATCAATAACATATTGTGCATCGGTAGTTGGATAATCATTCACCCAATTGTCAATAACATCCATATATCGGGTAGCTATATAAAAATAAGCTCTTGCAAAATCACCTTTATACTCATCAATGGGTTCAAAAACAGTACCGCTGTATCCGGGAAAGCTACATGAACCTACTGCGCTTCCATTAGATGAAATATAAAATGGGCTACTTGTTTCTCCGATCGGATATGCAGCCTTTTCCTGATTTACATATTGATCGGCAGGAAACAAACAATGAACATCTGTGTACTGCGGGTTGGATGCATTATCAAAACCACCCCACCATGAATTTGGCATAACATGTTCGCGAGAGTAGCAAGTACCTTCGGCAGCAGAACCACCTAAACACTGATCCACATAAATAGTGTACTGGTATGCCGGACTTCCTGAAGGAATATCAGAATACATATCCCAAACAATAGTATTATTTGGTGCGGGAAAAACATCTGTTACTGCATAAGCATCCCAAACATCGAAAGCCGCACTGGTATATGGCAGTTTTGTATGTGTTGCTGAAGAAATATCTCTCAACTCTGCCCTAAGAACATCTCCTGTAAGACCTGCAGCACTATCATAATATCCGGCAGGAATTTGAGCCCAGCCAAACAGAACGAAAAAGTTCAACAGTAAAAAAACAACCCCTTGCTTCATTGATACTAATTAAACATACAGCCGATAAATATACACAGCAAATGATGCATAAGTCAATATTTCAGCCTCAAATTAGCTAATCATGTAGATTTAACAATCTAAATCAAGATAAATAGTTGAAATTATATTGAAATCGAAAAATTGTTTATACATTTGCGCCACAATTTGAATTAAATATACAGCCCAATGACAACACGGATTATGACATCGGTCAATTTTACAACCTTTTAAAGGCAGGGGCTGTATCCGTGATTTTCTTTTCAATTCTCAGACATCCGCGGACACCCCGGATGACTGAATGCGTATGCCATAAAAGGCAAAATAAATGTCTGGGAAAGAACTGAAAGAACTGGAAAAATGTTAGAAAAGAAAAACAAACAGAACATACTATTCGGAATCAATTTTCAAGGAATCAGAAAGGCTGGAACATTGATTGGCTCTGCAATTGCCGGGAAGGACTACGATTACACAAAAGGCAATATTTACAAGGCAATCATTTTACTTGCCATACCAATGGTTTTGGAAATGTTTATGGAGTCGCTCTTTGCGATTATGGATATTTACTTTGTATCACAGCTTGGTTCAGAAGCAGTTGCCATTGTTGGATTAACCGAGTCGATATCAACTGTAATCTATGCAATCGGAATTGGAATTGCAGTAGCTGCTACAGCCATGATTTCGCGCAGAATTGGTGAAAAACGTCCGATAAGGGCGTCGCTGGCCGCTTTTCAGGTGATTCTGGCCACAACTATAATGTCGCTGCCTATTGCACTGACCGGCTTATTGTTTCCTGAAAACCTGCTATTAATCATGGGTGCATCTGAGCAATCGGCAAGTGATATGCATATGTACACTATGTTGATTATGGTTTCGGCACCCATTATAATGATACTTTTTGCAGCAAATGCCATTTTCCGCTCAGCCGGTAATGCTGTCACAGCCATGAAAGTACTCATATTTGCCAATGTATTGAATATTATACTTGATCCGATTTTGATTTTCGGTTTTGGTCCCATTCCGGCCATGGGATTGAAAGGTGCAGCAATTGCAACGATAATTGGCCGCTCACTGGCTGTTGGATGGCAGTTTTATGTCCTTTTTAAAGGAACATCAATTATAAAAATCACTCGCAGAATGGTACGCTTTTCATTAAAAAGCATACTGAAAGTGTATAAACTGGCAGCAGGAGTTACCGGGCAATACTTAATCGGAACAGCCAGCTGGATTGGCCTGATGAGAATTATGGCAGAATTCGGTTCTGATATTCTGGCAGCCTATACAATTGCCATTCGTATTATGATTTTCTTCCTGCTTCCAGCTGTAGGCATTGGAAATGCTGCAGCCACTTTACTGGGACAAAATCTTGGGGCAAAAAATCCTGACCGGGCTGAAAAATCAGTTTGGAGATCTGCATATATCAATATGATATTCATGACTTCCTGTGGCATTGTGTTAATGGTGTTTCCAAAAGAGGTAATCGGGATCTTTACGGAAGATCCTGCAGTATTGCTCCCGGGAGCTGTCGGGCTTCAGCTTGTAAGCGGCGGCATGATTCTGTACGCCCTGGGGATGGTCTTGTTGAATTCAATAAACGCCGCAGGTGATACAGCCCGCCCTACCTGGTTTTCATTCATCGCATTCTGGATGGTGGAAATCCCTGCGGCATGGTTTTTATCGCGCCAGCCTGAAATCCAGCAAAACGGCATTTATTATGCCATTCTTCTTGGAGAGGCGGTTTTAACAGCCATTGCATTCTGGTGGTTTAGAAAAGGGAAGTGGAAGGAAGTGGAGGTTTAGTTTTTTAGGTTCTCAGACTTCCGAAGTCTTAACTGTGGTATTCTAAAATCCGATTTTGTTTACAAAATACACCTTGCGCTTACTTTTATCTGACTTGTCTTTAATTTTCTGGCTACCGTATGCGATGAAGTAATTTTCGAACCAGTAATCGATGTTTGATGAGGTCCATCGGGCTTTATCCTCTTCATTTCCGGTTTCCATCAAATCCCATTCTTCATCGCTGACTACTTCCCCATCAAAATCGACAATTTTAGAAATAATCGCATTTCCACTGGTAAAGACCATACCAATTGTATTCTCTGTTTGGTCAGAAATAGCAATAAAGCGTTTCACATAGAAAGGTTTGTAATTGGGGTACATTTCAAAACAAATATCCCATTCCAGGGCGCCATCTTTGCCATATTTTGCCAGCACTGCGTGAGTGTAGCGATAGCCGTCAAACACCGTTCTGTAGTGAGTTGTTGCAACACCATTAGAATAGGTTGTGTACGATTCGGTTCGGTAGGTTGGGTAATAAGCCTCACCAAGAAACAAATATCCGTCGCTCAAAACTATGATGTCATGATCGGCAATAAGATAATCAATAGAGAACTCTTTGCCCTTTTTCTCTTTCTTTTCTTTCTTTTTCTCAATCTTTTCCTGCTTACGCTCGGGTAAATACGAAAGGAAATCATTCAGATCGAGGAAATTAAAATATTGAATAAAATCAACTTCCCCATCGGTTACTTTGGCAAAAAACAACCCTTCCGACTCAACAGAGTTCTTTGAATATGTCCCTGTATAAACAAGCTCTGTAGGGGAGATGCGACATGCAGAAACAGAAGAAATGGTATTGCCGTCGTTTTGCGATAACTGGAACGGCTTTTCTGCTTTGCCGTCAGCATTTACCATCATTAAATAGGTCTCATATTCTTTCTTACTCAGTCTAACATTAAGAAAGATCAGCAGCTCGTTGGTTTTTTCAAGCAGTTGGTAATTCTCAACAAAAACCTTTTTGGGGTCGTAATTATTAACAATCAGAGGAATGGCTGTTGCTTGCCCGGTTTCCAGATCAACTTTATATAGTATCTCGGCTTTTTTCTTCGTGGCTTCAAAATAAGCTGTATTGCCCATGACCTTCATGCCGCGAAAATTGGCCTTCATGGGCAAAGTTCCTTCAGTGACATTAATGTCAAGGTCTTCCATTCGAACCGAAACAATGGCAAACTCATCCTTACGGGTATAGAAATTATAAATGTATTCATCGTTATAATACAGTTCATTAAATCTCAGTTTTCCGGGTATCATCACTTTTTCGGTTTTTTCCAACTCGAGATCACTGTTATACAAATCATACTTCAGCTGATACTGGTCGCCGATTTTTTCTTCAGAGGTGGCTTCCATAACAAAAACGCCTTTCGAAGATTCATAGATCACTTCACTTTCGTAACCGTCTTTAAGTTCGAGTTCAATTCTTTCTTCGTAAAAAAGCTGTGCTAAAGAAACCAATGTGTACAGAAGGGAAACTGATAATAATGCTAGCTTTTTCATATCTATATATTTTGCAGTAAATATATAGATTTTTTAAATAAATGTGAAATTCTAAAAAACTTTTCTCACAATCTCTCTGATATTGTCGGCTTTGCCCATGGTATAAAGATGAATGCTTGGAACTCCGGCCTGTTTCAACTCACGGGCCTGTTCTGCAGTCCATTCAATACCCAATTGCCGGACAGCAGCATTATCGGTGCATTTTTCCATTTCACTGGTTAATGCTTCGGGTAATTCAACTCCGAAAGTTTTGGGCAAAACGCTCAGGTGATTTTTAATACTGACCGGTTTCAAGCCGGGAACAATGGGCACGGTGATACCGGCAGCGCGGCATTTATCTACAAAGGAGAAAAAATGTCTGTTATCGAAAAACATCTGTGTAACAATATACTCTGCACCTGCATCTACTTTCGACTTCAAATGCCTGATATCACTGTCGAAATTAGGTGCTTCGGGGTGCTTTTCCGGATAGCCGGCCACACCTACAGAAAAATGGGTTTCGGCATTGTTTACTATATCATCATCGAGGTAAACACCTTTGTTCAGATCCATAACCTGGTTCAATAGCCCGATAGCGTTTTCATGTCCGTCAGGATCGGGCGTAAACATGCGGGTAGATTTATCGGGATCTCCGCGCAGTACCAGAATATTGTTGACCCCAATAAAGTGTAGATCAATAAGTGCATTTTCGGTTTCCTCTTTGGAAAAGCCGCCACAGATCAAATGCGGAACCACTTCAATATTGTATTTATGCATAATGGCCGCTGCAATTCCTACGGTGCCGGGGCGTTTGCGAACGCTGCGCTGTTCGAGCAATCCGTCTGAACGTTTTTTATAAACCACTTCTTCACGGTGATAGGTTACATTGATATACGAAGGTCTGAAATCCATCAACGGATTAATGGTGTCGTAAATGGCTTGTATATGGTCGCCTTTCATGGGCGGCAAAAGCTCAAAAGAAAAAAGCGTGTCACTGGTATTTCTTAGTTTTTCGGCAATGTTCATCGTTGCTACTTTACGTTCATAATTAATAGTTTCCTGCATTCCTCAACGCTCATCTCTTTTCGTTGAGCATAGTTTTCAAGCTGGTCCAAATCAATCTTTCCCACATTGAAATAGTGTGCATCGGGATGGGCAAAATAATAACCGCAAACCGACGGTAAGGGATCCATCATGTGTGAATCGCTAAGTCTTATATCAAGGTGATTCTCAATTTCAAGGACATCGAAGATTTTGCGTTTTTCGCTATGATCGGGGCATGCGGGATATCCGGGTGCCGGTCTGATGCCGATGTATTTTTCCCTTAACATTTCTTCCGGGGAAAGGTGTTCATCCGAAGCATAGCCCCATATCTCTTTTCTCACTTTTTCATGCAGAAATTCGGCAAAAGCCTCAGCAAGTCTGTTGCTTAATATGCCAAACATCATGAGGTCATATTCCTTGTTTTCAGATTTCCATGTTCTGAGCAATTCCGGGTCATTTTCAATCATGCTAACCGCAAAAAGACCCATAGAATCAAGGGTATCTGATGAAACAAAATCAGCCAGACATGGGTTTTCCTTTCTGCCTTCTTCCTGATTTCTCAGAAAACAAAAACGGGTATCGCCAATGAAAACATCTTCGTTTTCAGCCCGTGCATCGAATATACCATAAGCGGCCTGTGCTTTCAGAAGTTTTTGGTCAAGAATTTGATTCAACATGGCTTTGGCATCATCCAGCAACTTCTGAGCTTCCTTTCCATGCACAGGATCATCAAGTAACGCCGGATAGCGACCTTTGAAATCCCATTCTTTAAAGAAAAAAGTGTAGTCGATATACGGAATCAACTCGCTCAGGTCATTTTCAAAAATGTATTGGGTTCCGGTTTGGGCCGGTTTTACGCAATAATTTATGAAGTCAAGCTTTTCTTTATTGTGACGAGCTTTTTCCAATGGAATTAATACAGATACTTTTTGTCTTTCGGCGTAGTCGGCCGCAAGTTTTTTGTATCTGGCATTAATTTCCTTAATATAATCAGGTTTTTGATCTTCACTCAGCAGTTTTGCCAATACGCCCGATGCCTGTGATGCATCACGCACATGAATCACAGGACCATCGTAGACCGGAGCAATTTTCAATGCTGTGTGCAACTCACTGGTAGTTGCACCACCAATCAGCAACGGAACCTTCATTCCCCTTGCTTGCATTTCGGTGGCAACGGTTATCATTTCGTCCAAAGATGGGGTAATGAGTCCGCTCAAACCAATGACATCGGCGTTTTGCTCAATGGCTGTATTGATGATTTTGTCGGCAGGGGTCATTACACCCAGATCAATGATTTCATAATTATTGCACGATAAAACAACGCCAACAATATTTTTTCCGATATCATGCACATCACCCTTCACGGTTGCCAGCACTATCTTTCCGGCGAATTTCTGTTCTCCCTTGCTTTCTTCAATCCATGGTTGCAGATTGGCTACGGCTTGTTTCATTACACGGGCAGATTTTACCACCTGAGGAAGAAACATTTTACCACTGCCAAATAGATTGCCAACCTTCTTCATCCCATTCATAAGCGGTCCTTCAATTACCGAAAGTCCATCGGGATATACTTCCCTACACTCATCCATGTCATCATCCACAAACTCATTGATTCCTTTGACCAATGAATGGGAAATTCTATCATTAAGGCTCTGTGTACGCCATTCAAGAACGCTCTCTTGCGATTCTTCTTCCTGCTGATGTGTTTCAGCCCAGGCTATAAGTCTTTGCGAAGCATCTTTTCTTTTATTCAGAATAACATCTTCAGCCAATTGCCTTAAATCGGGATTAATATCATCGTAAACGGGTAATTTACCGGCATTCACAATACCCATGTCGAGCCCGGCACTGATGGCATGATAAAGGAATACAGCATGCATGGCTTCACGAACCTTTTCGTTTCCACGGAAAGAAAAGGACAGATTGCTGATACCGCCGCTGCATTTGGCTCCGGGAAGATTTTGCTTTATCCAATTCACTGCTTCAATAAATTCCACAGCATAATTATTATGCTCGTCCATTCCGGTGGCAACAGTGAGAATATTTACATCGAAAATGATATCATAAGGAGAAACCCCAATTCCGGTGAGCAGGTCATAAGCTCGTTTACAAATCTCGATTTTTCGATCAGCAGTTACCGCCTGGCCTTCTTCGTCGAAAGCCATTACAACCATGGCAGCACCATAGCGACTTATGGCCTTTGCATTTTGCAGAAACTCTGCCTCCCCTTCTTTCAAGCTGATTGAATTTACAATTGCTTTGCCTTGCAGGCACTGAAGGCCTGCTTCAATCACATCAATTTTCGAAGAATCGATCATAACGGGTACGCGGGCAATATCGGGATCAGCACTTAAGAATCGAAGGAATTTCACCATTTCATCCTTGGCATCAAGCAAGCCGTCATCCATATTCACATCGATGATCTGGGCCCCGTTTTCCACCTGATCGCGTGCCACGGAAAGGGCTTCTTCGTATTTTTTCTCCCGAATGAGACGGGCAAATTTTCGTGAGCCGGCCACATTGGTACGCTCACCTATATTGATGAAGTTCTTTTGCTTGTTGATGAGTAGCGGCTCAAGACCTGAAAGACTGGTTTCAGAAACCAGATCTGGAATCACACGGGGTTTTATGCCTATAACAGCTTCAGCGATTTCGCGAATATGATCGGGAGTGGTACCACAGCATCCGCCAACAATATTTACCCGGCCGTTTTCGGCCCATTTCTTTATCAGCGAAGCAGTATGTGCCGGTTTTTCCGTGTAGTTTCCCATTTCGTCGGGCAGACCGGCATTGGGATAAACGGAAAGCGGAAGATCTGAGATTTTGTCGAGTTCCTTTACAAAAGGGGCAAGCTGATCGGCCCCGAATGAACAATTAAGCCCAAGACTCAGCAATGGGGCATGAGTAAGAGAAGTTACAAATGCCTCCAGAGTCTGTCCACTCAGAATTCGACCCGATGCATCTGCAATGGTTCCGGAAATCATAAGGGGAATGGTAATGCTACGTTTCTGCATTTCTGACTCCGCGGCAGCCAGAGCAGCTTTTGCATTGAGGGTGTCAAAAATGGTTTCAATCAGAATAATGTCTGCCCCGCCATCGATCAGTGTACCAATTTGCTCTGAATAGGATTCGAATAGTTCATTCCAGTCGGTTGATCTTTCTCCGGGCTTATTCACATCAGTTGGGAGCGACGCTGTTTTATTGGTTGGCCCCACAGCTCCGGCCACAAAACAATGCTTTCCGGTTTCGGCAAAATATTCATCTCGTGCCTCACAGGCAAGTTTTGCTCCGGCAAAATTGATGTTTCGGACTTCTGCTTCCAGAGCATAATCGGCCATAGAGATATTGGTGCCATTGAAAGTATTTGTTTCAATGATATCTGCGCCTGCGCGAAGGTACTGCAGGTGTATTTCCCTGATGATTTCAGGTTTTGTAAGATTCAACGCATCGTTGCAGCCTTTTAGGTTGTGACTATGATTTGCAAATGGCTCACCGCGATAATCGTTTTCTTCAAGCTTATAACGCTGAATCATAGTTCCCATGGCGCCATCGAGAACAAGGATGCGCTTGGATAATTCAGTTTTTAGTAATTCAATACGATTCATGCAAGTCGTTTAAATTATTACTCCGTTTATTTCGGCAGGTTTTGGCACCTTTTTCCACCGGGTGGAAGGGTTGCCAGAGGTTCGCAGAGCCTGATCTCTCCCCTCATTCTTAATAATTCAAACATTCGGTTAGGAGTGTTTGAGGGTACAAAGATAATAAAGAAATTACTGATTTCAATTTTTTGAGTTTTGTTTCTGAATTCATCTTTCCCTACAATGCTTTTCATGACTTCCTGCGTTGGGGCGATGAAAAGCTCCTGTGCGCTGGCGTTTTGGTAAACTGTCAGACAGCCCTCGCTGTTGACTTTGGCAGGTGTCTGACAATTTATGGTTTCTTCATATGATCCCACCTTGCGCGATAGCCACGCACATCAATATGGATGGTTTTGGTACCGGGGTATTTGCCTATGCCACCGGTACTTCCGATTATTTTCTCAAAAATTTCGAGGGCAATGTCTTTGTCGTCTGCATTTACAATACCATCGTCGTTGATATCGAGAATAATCAGGTCGGCTGCCCGGCCGAAAATATGCTGGCTTTGGTATGCACCGCCTCGTTCATCATTCCATGTGGGGTGGCGGAAAGACTCGCGAACATAAAAACCTTTGGAATTCAGGCCTCGTTCTTCCAGTTCCAAAATAAAGTCAAGAATACGATACAGAAGGGTTTTGTCCAGCAATAAAATTTGCGTATTTCCTTCGAGTTTTCTGCGGGCAAAGAAATAATCATCGCGGGCCAAGAATCTCCAAACAGGGAAATGGCCGACCAAATTTTTGAAAAGATCTTGCGGTTTAACTATTATAAACTCTCTGTGAGAGTGCGTGGCCACGTATTTTCCGTCGAGACCCACATACTTAATATAGTTCTTTGGCAATTCAGAATATGTAAGCTTTTCAAACGAATTATACATTGAATCTATAGCTTCGTACGAGCTTATTTCCGGGTAATTCACGCCGGGGTTTTCAACTACTTGTTCAGGCTCACAAGAGGATAATACCATTAGCAAGAAAATACCCGAAAGAAAAATTCCATGCCTTATCATGCATATATCAACGATATAAAATTCAATATTGATATAAAACCCTTCATGAATTTGCTATGCCTGTTTAAAAAATGTATATTTAGGCTTTAAAACTCCCACCATGCGAAAACTTCTACTTATCATTGTTCTTTTCTTACCGGAAATACTAATGGCTGCCAAACCGGATTCCACTATGGAAGTCATGCGCCGAAGGAACGCTTTTCGCCATGAAGAAACGTATATGTCTTTTGGCACCGGTATTTACAGCCTTGACAGACCGGTTTCGGGAACAGGTCTGCTTTCAAATTTCAAAAACGCAAGCTTGCCACCATTGTTTTTCAGGTATGAATATGCTATTAGCGATTATGTAGGTGTTGGCGGAACCATGTTTTTTCAGCTGGCTGCATACAAGTGGAATAAAAGTGTAATGGTCTATAATTATGACACGTATACCTACGAGCCAACAATATACCCTGAAAAATATAGTGGAGCTTCACTGGGTTTTCTGGGGCGGCTTAATATTCACTTTGCAGGTGACCGAACAAATGATGCCTATTTTGGATTTGGCATGGGCTATGAATTCTACATGTTGAAAATGACCACAGATGATCCTTTGGCGCAAGATCGCGTGCCGGGACGTTTATTGCCCTTTGCTACCGAAGTTGTTTTCGGTTACAGAAATTACGTTGGAGACAACACCGCTCTTTATGTTGAGGCCGGTTGGGCTAAGATGCTGGTGAATTTTGGAATAACAGTCTGGTTAGACCGCTAATTTTTCTTTGCTGCTTTTTGTAAACGCCAGAGTTTTCTGTACTTTTTGTATGATGCTCCAGCCGAAAGCCAGGAAATATTAAATCCTGCTTTTCCGTCCAGTATTCCTGCCTTGATAAAATAATCACGAATAAATTTGAAGATCGTTGCCAGAACAATCATTACCGGATTGGTTCTGCGGCCGGCATCGTACATAGATTGCCCAAGAATTTCGGTAAAACTGGCTATCTGCCTCAAATGATCCTCTCGGGTATAATAAGAATAGTGTAATAGATCTCCATTCAGATGCTCAATCTTGCTGCCTTCTTCCATTTTATATTCGTCATGTGGATTCAATCCCGTCCATTCTCCTTTGCGGCTGTCCCAAAGTCGAAGTTTCACATCGGGGTACCAGCCGCAATGCCGCACCCATGAACCACAATAATTGGTCAGGCGGTTGAAAGAATACCCATCTGCAGTGAAGTTTTCTTTTATATCAATAATACTACGTATCAGAGTCTCATCCGGAGCTTCGTCGGCATCAAGAGACAGAACATGTGGGTATTTTGCCTGAGTAATGGCCCAGTTTTTCTGCTGAATATGTCCTTCGAAAGCGTGTTCCACAAAACGAACGCCTTTTTCAAGACAAATTTCTTTTGTTTTATCTTTTGAGAAGGAATCGACTACCACAATATCATCGGCAATATCTTTTACCGAATCAAGGCAGCGGCCAATATTGCGCTCCTCATTGAAAGTGATGATGACAACCGATAATTGAATTTTCACGGTGTAAAGATATGAATATGTAGTGAGACAAGGCATGCCTTGTCTCTACACAAACATTAATGGAATTTCTTTACACCGGCCTCGATTTTGCAATCGAGGGCGTTTTCTTCAGGCACGAGCGGACAAGACCAGCGGTCGCTGTAGGCGCAATAGGGATTATAAGCCATGTTGAAATCAAGGGTATACATCCCTGACGGGTTGATTTGGATATCCATATAGCGGCCTCCGTAGTAGGTTTCGTTGCCATTGGTAAGGTCGGTAAACGGAATAAAGAGATAGTCTGCATAATCGTCGCTGGTGGAAAATTCTATGCGTTGATATGCTGCAAGCTTTTGTGCTTTGCCGTTTATTTTGAAATGCAGATAGCCATATATGCGATACATTGGCGCACGATCAGTAGTGGTTTTCATTGGAAAAGCCTTGCTGTCTTTTACAAGAATCATGGTGGCCTGTACGCAATATGCCGAATCGGGTGCAAAAAAATCCAGGCCTTCAAAATGCTGAAGGTCGGCTTCGTCGAGCGGTGAATCGGCTGTATCGGCAAATTCGCGGTTCATTTCGGCCTGCCAGTCGAGTATGGATTGAAGCCAGGTGGTTTGGGCGGAAATGCTTGTTGCAAACAGGAGAAAGAGTATAGTTAGGTATTTCATTTTTTCGTCTTTTCGAAAGCCAAGATATAAATTTATATTGGTTTTGTTTTTGGCGTAGACGGAATCTACGCCGAGGTTTTGACATGGTTATTTGACGACTTTTCTCACCGTAAAGTTCAAGCCAAAAAAGAAGTATTCGCGTCTGAGGTTTTTTTTCTTTGCCATTTTGGCTTCTCTTTCCAGTGCTTTTTCGTAGCCGAGCCTGTTGAATTTACGGGGAAGATAAAAACGCACATATTCCACGCTGTCGTCGTTCACTACAAATCCGGCTTTACCAAATTCGCTGCGCCACCTGCGCAAAGACCTGATGTTCTCATCGCCCATGAGGTAGGTTTTGCCCAGCCTTTCGTCGTAGATTTCCTTTATTTTTTTGAAGCCACGTTGTTTGATTAATTTCAGATTTTGAATAATATTATGGCCATTTTCCTCAATGAGTACGATTTCACCATTATCTGAAAGCGTTTTTCTTAGTACTGACAAAACATCCTGCAATGGCTCGAGATGATGTAAAGTGTCCTGAATCAATATAGTATCAAAAGACTTTTCGGGGAATTTTGCCTCCAGAACATTTTCATATGAATATGTAAATGAGGAAATATCACCATGTTTAGACCAGAAATCAACATGCTTTTCTATCTCATCAAAATAGAACTCCAGAGTAGTTCCCGACACTTTGTATCCGTTAAGCGCTAAGAAAATTGCTGTTGTTCCGTAACCACAGCCACAATCCCATATATTTTTTGAGTCTTTATCAATATGATCAATAATATATTGAAGTCGCTGACAGTAGTACGCTTTTCTCCATTCAAATTTCTGAGGATCATCAAGAAACCTGTAATATGTACGCAACACCTTGCTATCCTTCAATTCTTCCAGAAACAGGTTGAAAAATTCTTCTACTGTCATAGATCCGCTTTTTGCAAAGGTAAAAAGATCAATAAAATCTTATTCTCTGCCCTCAATAATCTTCCCTGCCTTGATCAGCACTTCGTCGAAGCCATTGAGGTAGCCGTACAGCGTAGGCCGAACTTCGTAGTCGGGTACGATACCTACGCCCTGGGTTTCGCCACCATCAGGGTAATACACACCTATACCGGTGAACTGCGTAACCATATTGCCCGGAAGTACAATTTTACTGACATTGCCATCGGCACCTGCTGTTGTACTTCCAACCACAACAGCATGGGGTGCAGCCCTGAATGCCATGGCGTGATATTCGGCGCTGCTTTGGGTTTGTTCATTTACAAGAATACAGATAATACCAGGATAAGGAGGCTTAATTTTGCCTGTTTTAACCGGTTTTGTATATGTAAACCAGCCGGGGTTTGACTTGGTGTTATTGGTAAATTTGGCAAACTCAGCAGGCTTTTTATTGAAATACTGTGACAGGGTAAAAACAGTAAATGCAGACGGGTAGCAACGAATATCAATAATTATTCCCTGAGTGGCTCTGAAATCCCTCATAACATTGGGAACATCGCGGGCTTGTAATGATCCAAGATAAACATATCCAATATTATCAGACAGAAATCTCCATGCGGGCTGTGATGAGGTGGTGCTTTCATTTGCGAATGCGGAGGGAGAATGACAGGATACACTAACCGATTTTGTTATGCCTTGCCGTTCAAAAGTAACATTAACCCCTCTGTTATTACTTCTTAAAAGCAGGTTTGCAATTTTCCTGAGTTTTGCATCGTGGTTGGATGCCGGCACATACGGTGCGAGGCGGTTTATCATATCACGAACATTTTCACCGTTCACATCAATAATAATATCACCTGGTTCCAGGCCGTCTTCCATTCCAAGTTTTTCATTCAAATACCCCGTAACAACAGGTCTTCCTTCTATAAACGAAAGTTTGTATGCCGAGAAATTTCTGCCGAAATAGTTTTCCACTGCATCACTTTCGAGGTATCCATGAGTGTCATTGATTTTTGAAACCAGTTTTAAAACAAGAAGAGAATAAGACACTTCGTCTCCCACCGCCAGAAATTCCGGGATAAACTCTTCAAGCGCATCCGACCATTTACCTTCAATCAAATAGGGATACGGGTAGAAATATTGTATGGCATTCCAGTACCTGAACAAAGTAAGAAGGCGAAATCCGTCATCGGGAAGATCTATCCATGGATATGGATTTTCATGCAAAAAGACAGGATTTCCAACACCATTTTTCAGTGTGAAATAATAATGGTCATTGGGTCTTTTGGCCAATTGTACAGCCTGCAATTTCAAACTGAGTTCTTCTCCCAGCAGGTCTTTATCTTTGATCCAGCTTAAATCCGGAAGCAGGCGGGTATTTTTGTTCATTTTCGGCAACTTTGATTTGCCGCTCAGTTCGCCGAGAGAATCCACCCAGGCACAAAGCAATGCATTTCGGGTTTCAATATCGGGAGCTGCCAAATAACCGGGCATAAATCTAAACAGCTCATAATCCCAATTGTACTGTCCTTCGGCAATGGCCGGGTGATAATATTTGAGGAAACCCCAGACACGACCCAAGAGGGCAAGGTTTTTCACTTGTACATCAGTGGGGTCTTCAATATCAATTTCGCTGCCATCGGTAAAAGCGGTGTCTTTATCTGCAGGATACAATTTTACTTTTTTGGGATCTGCCAGCAAATAAGATTTTCCATCAACAAGCAATTCAATTTCATCGGCCCATAATTCTCCTCCCCCTTTCAATATTACACCAACATAGACCATGGTAGCCTGCTCAGGCAAACTGGTATTGAGGGTGGAGTTCTTTTTCCAATCTAATGAGCCGGTAAAACCAATTGATTTGTGATTGCTAAGACTGATAACGCCCTCTGGCCCGTCAATACGCATAAAAACAGATGCATATCCGTTTTTATCAACGTCTTTACACTTGATAACAGCATTGGTTTGAATTTTATCGCCTGCAAAGGTTACAGGGATTGCAAAGACAAGGGCTCCAAAATCGCTGTTTGAGGCTTCATCACCTTTGAAAAGGTGTAAAGACTGATTTCCCTCGTACGTTAAATCGGTTTGAATTTCAGCTCTATAATTGCTCCCCCAGAACACAGACTGTGAGGGCAGTGTTTCCCCGGCCTCGGTTTTCTCGAAATTAAAATCGAATTCTGCATGCTGAGCGAGAAGTAAGATACTTGATAAAGAAACGAATAGGGATAGAACTGCTTTTTTCATATTGCGATGTTTATGCTAAACAAATATAATGGGAAAATATTGAAAAATATTGCCAATTTGAAAAAATATATTGACTCGCTTTTTAGTGTTTTTTAGCCACGAATAATCTTTTGAAAAACGATTTTTTATTGCCGGTTTTTGGGGTAGTCTGTTGATATGACTCGGCTATAACATCCTGAACAGAACCATGTTTCTGAAATACTGTTTCACAATAAGGACAGGCATTATTGGTTTTCGGGTCGAAAGAGGCGCCGCAATTGTGGCATTTAATCATGGCATTTTTGAGTTCGTTGAGGGTTCCGCAGTTTTCGCAAAGTGTTGTTGATGCGCCCTCTGGAATCTGTAATGTTTCTGAACAAACTATGCATGGGTAATCGGAAAGATTTACATCGTCTATCTCGATAAATTTTTCTTCCATACCCAGGTATTCTACAATTTTTTCGGCAATATCGAGATCGTAAGATTGAATAAACGCCTGGAGTGACATATCCATTAGAACCTCTTTGCTTTGAATGGCAGCGGGTTCAGGATGAAGAGCCATACATTCAAGATTACTATCGCGATCAACAGAATCAGAAATGTACTTCACATAGGCGTCGATCATTTTTTTGAAGTTATCATCAAACTCATAAATGGTTCTTCCATTTTCAAAACGATAGGTCAGTTCCTGCGGGTTATATATTTCATCCGGATTTACATACCTTTTTCTGAGGAATTCCTCATCGACAATCTCGTCATAATATGCCTTATAGAAGTTCAGATATTTCTTTTGAAAGGAGCTTTGTTTTCCTTTAGGACCATGGCGCATGGGAAAGATTTTAAACTCCGTCTCATGAAATTGCAATTGTGTACGCTTATACCCTTCCACATCAAGGGCTTTTCCCAGATTGAATGATTCAGTAGCGAGAGCGGTATATCGCTGCACTTCGGGCGAATTCATGTTTTCGCGGGTAAAGACGGTAATGTTTTCTTTTGCTGCTGCTTTCATATCAAAGCCGAGCCAGTTTCCGCAATAATCGCAATAAATATACATGTGTTTGGGCTCGGTAACTTTATGGCTACCGCAAACGGTGCATTTAATACTTCTTACCAGCATATCTTTTTTTTGTAAATATATGAAAAAATGGGGGTTTCTGTTGCCGCCCCTCCCGCCTGCCCTTGCTGATTAGATTCTGGTCATTTTTGGGAGAGTGAAGGTAGGGAAAATTGGTGGGAAAACCAAGTTGTGGTAGAACATTTGCTAGTTTCGGCACAGGCGGAATCTGCACCGAGGGGGAGAAAAACCTATCAGGTTTGTGAGGGTTTTTCGAAATTAACCGTACTACGAGTTTTGAGTGTGAATGTGAGAGTGAATGAAAAACAGTGTGATCGTGTTCACTCTCGCTCTCACTCTCACACTGTTTTTGTACTCGAGGCGGGACTTGAACCCGCACGGCCCGAAGGCCACAGGATTTTAAGTCCGGCGTGTCTACCAATTCCACCACTCGAGCATTAATCCTGTTAAGAAAAAACGAAGTTTTCCAACTTCGTTTCTGGAGCGAAAAACGGGACTCGAACCCGCGACCCCGACCTTGGCAAGGTCGTGCTCTACCAACTGAGCTATTTTCGCAATAGGGCTGCAAATATAAAACATATTTTTTTATCCGCAAAAAAATAAAAAAAATCAAGCATTTTATGAAAACAAGGTGTTTCGGCCGGATTTTTGGTGCATCTGCATATTGATAAAAACGAAACTTATGAAATTTTTCTTTTTCAGCTTGTTCTGTGTAGCCGGATTATCTCTGTTTGCGCAAAATGTTAGTGTGCCTTTCACCAATGACAACAGCAATGGAAATAACCCTGTAAACAATGATGTTTCGCAGGTTGAGCCCAATGCCGAACAACAGGTTGCTCCTCAGAACTATAATCCTGTGCAAAACAATATTCCCAACAATATAAATGAAGGCAATGTTGTGCAAACCCAGCAGGTGCAGGTGCAGCAAACCCCGCAGAATTCTAATCCGGGAAATATTAATAGCTCACGCGGTACATCTAACAGAAGCAGCTATAGCGGAGGAAGTGTATCTATGGGAAGTGGCAAAAAACACAATAAAGGTTTTTTCAAATCCTTTGGAAAGAACATAGAGAAGTTTTTCTACAAGAAAAAAGGCAAAAAGAAATGGCGCCGCAAATCCAGCAGAAACAAGAAATCTATTTTACGCTGTTTCGGATAAGAATTAGTCGAGCTTGCCGCTCACAAATTCTCTTAATTGTGCTCCTCTGATATTTTTGGCCAGAATTTTATAGTTTGTGCCATCGATAACAAACATTGAAGGAATAGACCCTACACCATACAGAGCCGCCGCACTGCTTTTCCATCCTTTCAAATCACTTACATGAGGCCATGTGAGTTTATCGCTTGAAATGGCACGAACCCATGCAGCTGAATCCTTATCGAGTGAAACCCCAAAAATTTCAAGCCCTTTTTCGTGATAATCGGCATAGAGGCTTACCATATTTGGATTTTCTGCACGACAGGGGCGACACCATGATGCCCAGAAATCGATGATGATTATTTTTGCATCCTTTATGGAATAGAGATTCATTTCTTCGCCTTCAGGTGTAAGCTGTGTGAAATCAGGAGCTACAGAGCCAATGGCAGTAGCTTTATTGCTCACCACTTTATTGTGCAGACCCTGTATGGCTGGGTGATCAGGAAAATTTTGACTTAGCAAGGAATCCACTTCCTCGTACAAAGGGAAATACATATCGATATTAAGCTGTTCGATAAAGAATAAAGCTGCCAGCGAGCCCGCTTTTTCCTTTATTTTTCCCTCGAGATATACGTTTTTCTCATCATCTATGGCAAAATAATCGGCTTCAATTTGCTTTCTCTCTTCCGCACTTGCCGTTTGATAAGCAGTATTTAAGCTATCCTGCTTCATATTGAACCCCATAAGTCCGTCTTGCACCTCATACACAAATTCTGTATTTGGTGATCCTTCAATAACCGGCAAGCTGCCCATATTCTCAGGATCAAGTGTCAAATTGATTTTTTCACCCGGATTGATAACAAGTGCCAGAAAATTCTGACCGGACAAACTCAGCTTAAAGATTTCCTCTTTCTCCACATCGAAAGTAAAAGAGAATTTATTGTCGCTGATTTCTGCTGTTTGTTTAAAAGCAGCCGGATTTAAATAATTTTCAAGTACAATTGATGTACCTGTGGGCTCACCGGAAAAAGATCCGTTAATGGTCACGGTATTTTGACTAAATAATGTCAGGTGAGCTATAGCTAGTACAAAGACTGATAAAAACTTCATGCTATTTATTTTTTTAGGTTTCAGACTGTGATTACATTATCCATGCGAATATCAGATTTTCCTGCAGGAATGAAATCGAAGTATTGCTCTGCAAAACACACGCCAATTTTTATTGCCTGCGTATTTGGCAGAAAACGATCATAATATGCCTTGCCTCTTCCCAATCTATTCATGTGTTTATCAAACGCCAATCCCGGTACAAGTATTATGTCAATATCACGATAACTTGTAAAAACCGGCCCGGTAGGTTCAAGAATTCCATATGTTTCTTCCCGCTTCCATTCACCGTTATATGCAACTACCTCAATATGTTCGCCATTAATTCTTGGAAGTAGAAGTGTTTTGGATTTGAAAATAATATTATTGAAACCCTGCAATTGCACCTCATCTGCAAGCGGGCTGAATGACATAATGGTTTTTGCATCCAAAAACCGCTGATCATGGGCAATCTCAGAAACAAGCCCTTCGGATCTGGCCATTTTGTCAGGTATTTCCCTGATAACGGACTTCATTTTCTTTCTGAATGCTTTTTTTTCTTCGATCAGAGTCATAGTTATTTTATAATCACCCGGTTCAGTTGCTCTTTATTGATTTTAATTTCGAGTTGTTTCAGCTTATTATATTCCACCATTAAAAGAGCCATTTCCTCTTCATCCGGTTTTTGATTGAACTTTACATTAATTTCATCAATGCGTTTTCTGACAATGAGTTGCTGAAACTCGAGCATTGAACTGTCAACCACCGACATAAATATCTGCTCATTATTGCCCTTATGCTGAACAAAAACCTGATGTTTCAGTTCCCAGTTGGGGCTTAAGCTGTATTGCTCATCCAACAGATCAGCAACATAGGCAACCAGATCTGGAGAAAGAGTGTGAAACAACTGGGAAGAATCAATTCTTCCGTCATCGGCAAATTGCTTTTTACACAATTCAAAAAGCTGAATATTCTTTTGGTTTTTAAACGTGAGTTCCTCTTCTTCAATTTGTTTAAAAATAAATTCGGCTGTTGACATATTAATCTCTACGGGAACACCGTCTTCGTTATTCTCAAAAAAAGATAATTCTATATTCCCATCATTCAGTATCAGCTGAATTAATTTACGTTCGGCTTCTACCAATAGTTCATCTGTATTGCGCAAGAGGCTTTGCGTTTCCTTTTTCTCTTCCGGAATATCAATTTGCTGTTCTTCGTCTCTTTGAATTTTCTGCCTTGCATTGGTTCGCAGGACCTTATTCATTTCAAAAACAAGATCTTTTTCGGCAATATTAAAACGAAGACTACAATCCTTTATGAATTCAGAACGTGTAATTGGTTCCGGCACTGCAGCAATACTGGCCACAATATCTCTTATCGCATTTGCTCGTTCAACAGGGTCTCGACCTGCATCACCAAGCAGGTTTTCAGCCTTAAATATGATGAAATTAGAAGCCTTGGTCTTCAGGAAATCCTTTAGCTCTGAGGAGCTGTGTGACCTTGCATAAGAATCAGGATCCTCCCCCTCGGGGAACATCACAACTTTTACATTCATTCCTTCGGAAAGGATCATATCAATCGCCCGGAATGAGGCCTTGATACCTGCAGAATCGCCATCGTACAAAATGGTGATATTTGGTGTAAAGCGCCTGATGGCCCTGATCTGCCCCTGCGTTAAACTGGTACCACTGGAAGCAACAACATTTTCCACCCCGGCCTGATGCAGAGAAATTACATCGGTATAGCCTTCGGCAAGAAAACAAAGATTCTCTTTTACAACAGCATTTTTAGCAAAGTAAATTCCGTACAGGACTTCACTTTTACGGTAAATGGGTGTTTCGGGCGAATTCAGATATTTTGCAATCGTTTTTTCAGTTCGCATTGTACGACCGCCAAACGCAAGAACCCGGCCACTGGCACTATGAATGGGAAATATTACACGGTCGCGGAATCGATCATTTTTTCTTTCTTCGGTTACGAGTCCGTTTTTAATCAGAACTTCCTCTTTAAAACCCTGTTTTTGTGCATGTTTTGACAATGCATCGTATTCAGGCGGAGAATACCCCAGCTGAAATTTCTTTATTATGGCGTCGCTAAAACCGCGCTCTCTGAAATAGCTCAATCCAATGGTCTGACCCTTTTGTGTCTCCCACAACTGCTGAATGAACCATTTTGAGGTGAAGTCATGAACAAAATAAGATTGTTCTTCCTCGCTTCTTTTCAGTTCATATTCTTCATCCGGCTGCTCCTCAACAATATCAATCCCATATTTTTTTGCGAGATATCGCAATGCCTCAGGATAAGTGTAATGCTCGTGCTCCATCATGAAGCTAACCGCATTACCAGCTTTGCCGCAACCAAAACACTTATATATTCCTTTTGCGGGAGCTACTGTAAACGAAGGGGTTTTTTCATTATGAAAAGGACAAAGGCCAAACATATTGGCACCTCTTTTCTTAAGGGTCACATAATCACCAATCACATCTTCAATGCGAACGGCGTCTAGAATTCGTGCTATGTCCTCTTTTCTTATCATAATTCAGGAAGAACAAAAATATAACAAATTTGTGTCTTTTTAAGTGTTCAGGATTTAAATCTGTTCCAATCCGAAGAAATAATTGCTATTTTTGTCTGTATGCTGAAAACTCTGCTCTATATCGTTTTTATTGTTTCGATTTCCTTATGCGGAGTCAATGCTTCAGCACAGGATTATTCCGAAATTCACAAAAAATATTTCCGTTATAAAAAGCGTCTGGACAATTTTATCGTTTACGGCCGTGGACAGGGTCACGCGATTTTATCCGGTATCAGAAACCGCGATGCATGGTTTAATCGTGATGGGGTTCCCAATTCCGGGGATGAAATATCAACACATACTTCCATTACTTTTGGACAGAGTTTTACCCGAACCGGCTTCCTTCTGGGTGCACTCTCGCTGGAATATGCTCTGTTTTCAAGGTCGGGAAATATGAAAGAAGCAGTAATTACTTTACGTCAAATTAATGATATTCTGGCTGCTTTTGAACGGTGCGACAATTGTGAAAGCGGGCCACCCTGGTATGGCAAAGACACACTTGACGGGTTCTATATCAGGGAAGATGTACCGGCCGTTCTTTCAGATTCGATGTATGAGGCATTAAACACACAGTGCAGTAATAAATTTCTGAAAGACAGAATCAATGACAATGAATTTGGGGTGCCTGCCAAAATATATCAGAACCAGGTAGA
Organism: Marinilabiliales bacterium; assembly: GCA_002869435.1. Taxonomy (GTDB): domain Bacteria; phylum Bacteroidota; class Bacteroidia; order Bacteroidales; family DTU049; genus BM518. The sequence continues at coordinate 26,415 of PKSX01000055.1, forward strand.
GTGCATCGACATGTATAATGACCATATTGGGTTTTATTATACATATCGCTTTCCCAATGACCCCGGAATAACGTCTTTTTATGAGAGGGATGAAAAAGCAAGAAACTATTATACCAGTCAGAAGTTTACAAGTCAGGACGAAACAATAGGTGCACTTGTTGGTTTAACCCTTTGTATTGAAATTATAGACGATAGTGCAACACGTAATAATGCTGCAGAGATTGCCCTAAGGATGATAAACTATCTGACCGGGTACAAATCAAATGGATCGACAAAGTGGTGGCGCCCGCAATTCCCTGACGGCACCATGCTTGGAAATTTCAATGGCGGAGAAGTTCGAGGGTTTGCCTTTCCCCTAAAACTACTTGCGCTGAAAATCATGGAGAAAACAGGTCTTGGTTCTGAATTCATTGGAATTGAAAAAGCCCCGTTTAACCCTACATATTTTGAGGGAGCAGAAATCACTTCTGTAACTGCAATTGGATATGACCGATACAGCGCCCTGCCTTTTATGACCTGTCAAACGCTTGCCATGGCGGGTGAAAGCAGATTGTTTCACTCGATTGAAAAAGAGCTTCTTTATATCACAAATAAATACAATTGGGACACATTTTTTCTGCTGCTTTATGCTGCAATTAATCATAAAAAAGAGGCTGAAATTTCCGGTCTCTACAATTACAGCAAATTACTTCAGCAATTAGAGACAGCGCCTGCAAACGGACCATATAATTATTCAACAGGAAATGCCGGAGGTGTTAATGGCTGGGCTGCAGAATTTAAATGGTCTTCGACTGTTGAATCACAGAATGGTGAGCGTGCTGAAGGATGGAAACTGGGAAATTTTTCCGGTGTCGATTATTTGATTTTACATAATCTGGCTTGCTATATGCTTGATGATTATCGTGAAAGTTTCGTACATTACTGCCAAAATACTCCGAACTTAAATCAGTATGAATAAAAAGCTCAGCATCATATTATTTGTTGCGGCATTTCTGATATCAGGGTTGATTATCATTGCCTTGCTGATCAAATTATCTGATGCGAGACAAAAACTTGATGAGGCAGCCAATATTCTGGAATCAATGGGTAATTCCAAGTTCGATATTGACGCTGAGATTCACGATACCATTGCAATAAACACATCGTTTCATGTCCAGGTAAGTATTCCTGTTCACGTGAGCATGTGGATTGATGTGAATGCTCCTGTGCAGATGAATGTTCCGGTGCAGAAAGAGCTTATGATACCCGTGCATTTAATCATCGACGAAATGCTTAGCGTTGACACCCTGTTTCATTTCCCTGATGGTTTTACTGCACCCGTTAACGATAGTATTCCGCTGGACGATAAAATAAAAATCAGATTTCTGGGGCTGTTCAGGGTTCCTTTCCGAAGCACCGGTCAGATTCGCTTAAATCAGGATATGTTTTTTAACCCGGAAGCGGTGCGGGTAGCATCGGAAATTCCTGTGCAGATGCAGATTTACGATAGCATTCCTGTCTTTCTGAATTTTACCATGCCGGTTAATGATTCTCTGCATTTTCCATTGAAAGTCTCATCGCAGGCCATGATCAGTTTTTATGAAGATTTTCCGGTTGAGGGTGATATTCCCATTCATATGAACAGCCCTGTGCCGCTCGATTTCAGCAAAACGCCGCTTAAGGCAAAGTTTGACAGTCTGGCGGATATTATGCGGAATTTGCTATAATTTCAACACCTTCGGCGTTGTATTTCATTTTGTTTTTGTCCCCGGGACTGCGTCCCGGGTTATGATTTTTAACTCCTTCGGAGTTAGTTCTCTGTTGGTTTTTTATAGAAGGGCTTTTCCTGAGGTAATGGTTTTTTAAATCCTTCGGAGTTAGATTGGTGTAGTGTAATTATTTCTTTAAATCCGTCCCCGAAGGGGGCGAAAAGCATAGGTTCCGGCGAAGCCGGGACCGAAAAGAGGAAGTAATCACCAACCCTGTTGGGGTTGAAATATATCCTTCATGTTAAAAGACAGCCTAATCAAGCATTCTACAAATACATACATGACATCTATCATTGCATTTGCGAATTTGACAGTGCAAAAATTCATACCTTTACATCAAACTTACTGTTATGGCCGAGCAAGTAATGACTACAAAGAATAAAGCGCTGCAGATCAACCTTGATCCATCCATTTATGGCACCATTAGTGAAATTGGCGGGGGGCAGGAAGTATCACGACATTTCTTTCAGGCCGGAGGCGCTTCGGGAACTATTGCCAAAACTATTTCGGCATACGACAAAACTTTTTCAGACACTCTATATAACAAAGGGGGCAAAGGAAGATACGTTAGCGAAGGCCGCCTTGAAAAAATGCTCCAGAAAGAGTATAATGAATTGGTTAAAACGCTGGAAGAGGGAAGAGGGAATGACACAAAGTTTTTTGTCTTTGGCAACACCGTTGAAACCCTTAACTATCACAAAACCAATCAGGGTCATGGATGGCTTGGGGTTAGGTTTAGATTAGACCCCAAAAAAGAGGCAAACACTGTTATCATTCATGTGAATTTGCTTGAAAATGACGGGATTTTGCAACAATATACCCTTGGCGCATTGGGTGTGAACCTGGTTTATGCATGCTTCAATCATTCGAAAAAACCAAATTCATTTTTACGCAGTCTGATGGAAAACCTGGATCGTGATCGGGTTGAAGTGAATTATATAAAGATGTTTGGTCCTGATCTGGATTATGTTGACAATAGGCTGCTCGGCGTTCAGCTTGTAAAGAATAAAATGACTATGGCCGTGATGTTTGATCGCCAGGGTCAGGTGCAGCAACCAAGTGACATGCTTTACAAGAAAAATGTAATTGTATTGAGAGGTACTTTCCGACCAATCACTTATGTAGGCTTCGACATGCTGAAAACCTCGGTAGGTCTGTGCAGAAAAGAGGCTGATTATCAAAAAGAAGATACTGTTGTTTTATGTGAAATGAACCTGGAGCGGCTCATGCGCAAGGGAGATGAAATTGATGAAAAAGATTTCCTTGACCGGGTGGACATGTTGAACGGGATGGGTCAGTATGTAATGGTTTCCGGATTTTTTGAATTTTATAAACTGTCGGACTACTTTTCCTCATTCAAACTCAAAGCTCTGAGAATGCTTCTGGGTGCAAATACACTGGAAAAAATATTTGACGATATTCATTACAAAGACCTCAATGGTGGATTATTACAAGCAATGGGCCTCTTATTCAACGAAAAAACCAAGCTTCTCATTTATCCTTTTAAGAAAAAAGAGAATAATGAGCTTATTACCACCGACAACTTCTATCTGCCGGTGAAATACCAATACCTGTATCAACACCTTCTCAGCAATCAGTTTATTATCCCCATTACAGAGTATCGCAAAAACATTCTGGGCATTCATTCTAAAAATGTCCTGGATAAAATACTTAAAGGAGATAGCTCCTGGGAAGAAGATGTGCCAAAATACATTTCAGAAATGATCAAAAACCGAAAATTATTCGGTTATAAAGAATAATTGCTTCTCAAAGCATGAAACGCATTTATATTCACGTTCCGTTCTGCATTTCAAAATGTGCATATTGTGATTTTTATTCCATTGAAGGAAATGAATTGCAAGAGCTGTATGTTTCGGCTCTGATAAAGGAATTAGAGTTAAGAAAAAGCGAAAAGTCCGGACCATTGAAATCACTATACTTTGGTGGTGGAACTCCTTCGTATCTTGACAAGAAAATTTTATCCCGGATTTTTGAGTATCTCAACTCAATATTCAGCTTTGAACCTGACGCAGAAATTACACTGGAGGCCAACCCGGAAAATATTGATGATGATAAATGCAAAACATGGGAGTCTTTTGGTGTTAATCGTCTAAGCATTGGCGTACAATCATTTCATCCTGATGATTTAAAGTATTTGCAACGAGTTCATACAGCGGAGAAGGCCATTTCAGTATTAAAAACTGCGAAAAAATATTTCTCCAATGTGAGTGCTGATTTAATTCATGGCATTCCGGGAGCGGATGATCAAAGATTTGTGAGAAATGTGAAGATTTTGTCTGATCTTGATGTCTCACACATATCAATGTATTCGCTAAGCATTGAAGATCGAAGCCGGCTTAAAAGGCTGATTCACAACAAAGAGCGTGCAGACATTGACGAGGAAGCTCAGGCTCAGCAATTTATTTTGGCTGCAGAAACCGCCGAAAAAATGGACTATAAGCAATATGAGATCAGTAATTTCTGCAAGTCCGGAGTGGAATCCAAACATAATACCGCATATTGGAAAGGAGAGCCCTATGCAGGATTTGGACCGTCAGCTCATTCCTTCAATGGGGCTGAGCGAAGATGGAATATTGCCGATCTGAAAGAATATATTTCGGCTGTTGAATCCGGCACGAAGTATTTTGAAACGGAAACCATTGGCCCACAGGAAAAATACAACGAGTTTATTCTGACTCGCTTGCGGCTTGTGGAAGGATTCTCACGGCAAGAGTTTGAGCAAGAGTTTGGAGCAGATAAGTTTCGCAAAATATTGCTCAAAACGCATAATTCGCCTTGTTTTTTGGTTTCAGAAAATCGTATTGCATTTACACGCGAAGGATTGCTTCTTTCAGATGCATTGATGAGTGAATTGATGGAGGCGTGATTATTCACCAGCCACAACCATGATAGTTAGTTTACCATAGTCTGCATCTGAACCACCACCTTTCCAATAATTACAAATATCAGCATCATCGCCAACATATTTTCTTACTTCAACAGTGAAAGTATAACTCCCTTGATCCAGTTCTATCATATGACTGGTACTCCAGGTGCTAGACACATTTCTATATCCGTTAAGTGAACTGGTTCCATTATTTATAGCATCAACACATTGCATGGTTTCATCTATTGCAGTCGTATTGTATTTCACCCTGACAAAAATACCGGAGCCTCCTGATGCAGCGGTGCTTGTGGTTCTTACTACCCCACTGGTCCAGATCATTACCTTTGATTTTCTGTCTAAAGTTACACTTTGCGATAATCCAGGTACAGAAGTCCATGTTGAACTTCCAAAACTCTGCATGGTTGTAGAATAAGTGTTTGTTCTTGTATAGGTTTGATCATTCATATGCTGGGTATTATTTGTGCCGGCCATTTCTAACCAACAACCCTCGGCTTCGCTATATATTAGTGTTATTACCTCATCATTTGACATTACAATATCTCCGGTTGAAAGCTCCATTTGATTTGCAGAAAGTGATGACGCATCCTGATTTTCTAAAACAAGTTCATAAATAGATGAGTTATGTATCACAACTATTCTTCCATCTACTCCTCCTGAGAAACCTGAAATATAGGCGTCGCCTGTGGCGGTAAGCCTGTAAAAACTATATCCGGAACTCAGATCTACATTGTTATTAGATACTCCACCGGTTATTGCAATTGTGGTAGCATCCTGACGCAGAGCAATATCACCTTCAATGTCAACACGAGTTTGTGGATCTGTGACACCAACTCCAAGGTTATCATCTACGTATGTGTCTCCATTAAAATACCCTGCCCAGTTTTTTGTAGCACCAGATGCATAACCATATACACCACGCGCTTCAGCGCCGTTATAGGCTTGGCCATATATGCCGTAATTTATTCCACTATCTGCTGTTTTACTACTGTATGAATATGTGCCATAAGAAGCTCCTGATCCATAATTGTAGACATAGCTATACATGCCATATTGAGTAGCATTATTGCCTGTGGTGTTTCTTACATTTGAATAAACTCCATAGTTATTAAAAGATCCGGCATAGGTATTATCAAAATCCAGATAGATACCATAAGTGGCACCGCCCATAGTTCTGTTATGATCCAGATAGATACCATAAGACTTATTAATATTATTTCTTATATCCAACATTGCACCGGGGGTAGTGGTTCCAATTCCAACTGAACCATCTGTCTTAATCCTAACCTTTTCTGTATTACTTGTCCTAAAAACCAGATCCTGAGCATCTGTGGTACCAAGGAAGTTTGTTGTTGGGTTTGTACCTGTATTACCTAATAATTGCCATGCAGTAGCAGAAGTAACAGCGGGGCCAAAAGTATTATTTCCCAGAAGAACCTGACTTGCGTCTCCTGAGAAATTTGTTATTGCAATATCTCCATTAGCATTGGTTCTTACAATAGCACCATTTGCTCCGGATGGATAATTTGCAAAGCGCACTGTTCCTGTTGTGTGAAATTGAGCTGTAGGAGAAACTGTTCCAATGCCAATATTTCCATTATCTCTATTGATTGACATATGAGGAGTATTATTTGTCGCATAACCTGTAAAAAAACCACTTAAATATAATTGGTTAGTACCTCCGTCATATGTAAACTTCATTCCATAAGTAGCATCATTATCTTCTCCAAATACAAGTTCAGCATCTTCCCCACTAGTAGTGACATCCGGAGTCAATAATTGAGTTGCAATTGTACCTGAACCCTGAACATGCAATATTTCCAAAGGTGTTGTTGTCCCAATCCCAACATTGCCACCACTCAAAATCCGCATTCTTTCAATATTACTAGTATAAAACGACAAATAACCCGTTTCCCGGTTAATAAGACTGAAATCCGATCCACTCAGATTGATCTGAAACCCGGTATTGGCAGCAGTAGAACTACTAACCTGAAACATATTTCCACCGGCGGCATCCTGCAAATGCAAAAGACTTTGTGGCGTAAACACATTGTCACTAATTCCAACATTTTGTGAAAAAACCCCCATGGAAATGAAACAAAAAGCGCAAAAAACAAATATAATTTTCTTCATATTTAAAATATTTAAGGACATCAAATATAATATAAAAGTCTCCAACTATCAAGGGTTTTGTGTGCAGGAACCTATCCAAAATTTGGACTCTATTTATTGATCGTATCAGCACAACAAAATAAGTGTTAAACACTATATTTTTGGCGGAAAATGATTTTTGTGTTAAATTTTTGATCCATCCATTAATTGTACTAAAATATGAGTTTCTACATAAAACGGGACTTGTTTCAGATATTCTAATGAGCGATTTGATGGAGGCGTAATATTTCTTTCTATTATCAATAAAAAAACTTGCTTTAAGCAACTGATTATATTATATTTGTGTACTAATGGCGAATTGTATTTCGTAAATTAATTATGAGAAAAACCTCATTAAATTTCAATAGGGTATTAATACTCTCATGTGTATTGGTACTTCTTGGTTTTGGTGCACATTCTCAAATGACTGTTACTGTTTCAACTGATCAAACAGCATTGGTTAATCAGTTTTTAGGTAGTGGAATAACCCTGACAGGCACTCCAACAAAATATTGTCATAGCAATGGAACCGGGTACTTTTATGATGGATTTCAAACCACCTGCCCTATGGATTCCGGAATTATTCTATGCACAGGATACGCATCTTTTCTGAACAGAGATGTAACTTTCACAGCCTCCGCAAGTTTAAATTTCGGATCTTACGATGCACAACTTGCCACGCTGTCGGTATATTCAATCACAGATATCTGCTATATTACTTTCAGCTTTATTCCTGATTACGACACACTTCATTTTCAATATGTTTTTGGGTCGGAAGAATACTTAGAATGGGTTGGATCGGTTTTCAATGATGTGTTTGGCTTTTTTATTTCAGGACCAAATCCGGCAGGAGGATCTTACAGTAACCAGAACCTTGCGCTTGTTCCTACTACCGCCAGTATTGTCTCCATTAACTCTATCAACACTACAAGCAATAGCGCATATTACATCAATAATTACAACACCGGTACCGACCCCGGACTTAATGATCCATATTTTACCTGTGACGGATACACCGTATTAATGGATATTGGAGTTTCTGTTGTTGCAGGCCAGACTTATACCATTAAAATGGCCATTGGAGATGTAAGCGACCCCATGTGGGATTCATATGTTTTATTGAAGAGTTCGAGTTTTTCCTCAACAGATGATACCGGGATGCCCGTAGAACTGACAGATTTTAATGCCAGCCGTTGTCATAAAGATGTATGTGTAAATTGGGAAACCCAGACGGAAACCAATAATGATTACTTCACTATTGAAAGATCAGAGGACGGAATTCACTGGGAAACTGCCGGAATTGTTGATGGTGCGGGTAATTCGAACCATGCGCGCAAATATGAATTCACAGATATAATGCCTTATATCGGTTTGTCATATTATCGCTTAACACAAACCGATTTTGACGGAAAAACTACCGTTTTTGCTCCGGTTATGATAAAAGCGGCAGACAATACACAGAGGGAGCTTATAAAAATTATTGACTTCATGGGGCGTGAAACCGAATACAGGCCTAACACCCCTTTAATATTTATTTATAGTGACGGCTCCCGGGAACGTGTCTTGAATTTCGAAGATCAGAAATAAACTCTTTGGTCTCTGCGCAAATCCGCGTGAAAAAAATCCCTACTTTTGATTTCATGAATCCTTTGCTTCAAACAGAAAACCTTCGAATCCATTTCAAAGGCCAGGAAAAACCTGCCGTTGACGAGATCAGCTTTGCTCTTGAAGAGGGCAAAGTTCTGGGCATCGTGGGTGAAAGCGGTTCCGGAAAATCGCTTACTGCACTGAGCATTATGGGACTTCTGCCTGAAAAAGGACTGGAAGCCAAAGGTGAAATTCTGTTCAGCGGAGGCGGAAAACAGCACAATCTGCTGAAAATGAAAGAAAAACTCATGCGAAAACTCAGAGGAAACCTGATTTGCATAATCTTTCAGGAGCCGATGACTTCGCTGAATCCAAGCATGAAATGTGGAATACAATCCGGAGAACAACTTAGATTACATTTGGGTTACAGCAAGAAAAAAGCGAAAAATGCCATACTGGAAATGTTTGCAAAAGTGAAGCTTCCTGATCCGGAAAAAGCTTATCAATCCTATCCGCATCAGCTTTCGGGCGGGCAGCGCCAGCGGGTTATGATTGCCATGGCTATGGCCATGAAGCCCAAAATCTTAATTGCAGACGAGCCCACCACCGCATTGGACGTAAGTGTTCAAAAGGAAATACTGGAGCTGATTCGTGAATTGCAAAAAGAGAATAATACTTCTGTTATATTCATTTCTCATGATCTGGCTGTAGTAAAATCACTGGCCGATGATATTCTGGTGATGAAAAACGGGCAGATTAAGGAATATGGAGCCGCAAAAAAGGTTTTTGAAAACCCTGAATCAGATTATTCCAAAGCACTGCTGGCCTGCCGGCCGAAAATGGAGGAAAAACAAGAACGTCTGCTCACTGTTGATGACATTATTGGCGGAAAAACCGATTCTGATAAAACCATAAAAACTGTTCCAGACTATAGTTCATACCCCATCTTTGAGGTGAAAAATCTCAATACATGGTTTCCGCTGAAAAAGCACGGAAAGAAAAATGCTCCGGCATGGCTGAAAGCAAACGAGGATATCAGTTTCAGCGTTCGTAAAGGAGAAACTTTGGGCATTGTGGGAGAATCCGGCAGCGGAAAATCCACTTTGATCAGAAGTGCTTTACAATTGATCAAACCCAATTCTGGTTCAGTTTATTACAATTCTTTGGATTTATGCGGGCTTTCGAACTCAAAAATGCGAAAATATCGTAAGGATTTACAAATTATTTTCCAGGATCCGTATTCATCGTTGAATCCTCAAATGAGGATAGATAAGACATTGCTGGAACCCATGCAGGCGCATTCTGTTTTAAGCAAAAAGAGTGAGCGGCTTGAACACATTGTGGAAATGCTGGAGAAAACCGGATTAAAGGCCGATGATTTGAAAAAATATCCACATCAATTTAGCGGTGGACAACGCCAAAGAATTGTCATTGCTCGCGCTTTGCTTCTACAACCCAAAATTGTTTTCTGCGATGAATCTGTTGCTGCACTTGACGTAAGTGTTCAGGCTCAGGTTTTGAATCTGCTTAACGATCTCAAAGCCGAATTTGGACTCACCTATCTGTTTATTTCGCACGATTTGAATGTGATTCATCATATGTCTGACCGAATTCTGGTGATGCAAAAAGGCAAGATAGTGGAAGCCGGAAGCAGTGAGGAAATTATCAGTAATCCGCAGCAAGAATATACGAAAATGTTGATTGAGGCGGTTCCTACATTGTGATATGCCTATAGAACACTGATAACACTGACTAAAGCACTGATTGGCACTGGTATTAACCGCCATGGGCGCAAAGAAGGCGCTGAGGGCGCGGAGGGATTTATGTTCTCCCGCTGATCTCGGGGATCTCGCTGATGACTTTTAATTTAACCGCAGAGGGCGCAATGCAGGTACGGAGGGTGCTGAGATTATTCTATCACAATCTTCTGTATCCAGTTATTGTTTTCATTGCTGAAATTCGCAAAATACAATCCTTGAGGCAATGACAGGTTTAAATCATTATGCCCTTCATTGAGAGTTCCAATATAGACTTCTTGTGAAAGGGAGTTGACAATTATAATGTTTGTTCTTTCTTCGGCAACAATATGCAAATCTCCTTGAGACGGGTTTGGGTAAACCGTATACTGCGGTAGATTATTGTCTGCTATACTAACCGTTGAGCTGGGAATGATTTCTGGCCAACGAATAACATTAAGAATTTCTCTACCTGTTATTCCTGATCCATAATAAGAAACAAAACCAATCAAAGAGATCTTTTCATAATCATAGGAAGCCGGTATGGTATAATTAAATACATGTGTATACTCTGATCCGGAGGAAACAGAAGAAGGAATTATTCCACTTATGCCCCATTCATCACCAAGATAATCACGGGCAACATATCGATGCGGCATTCCAACAATAGGATTTCCGGCACCCTGATACGGATGGCCTACAGTATTGTTATCATAATTTACCTGATCATAACCAGTTCCACTACCCGTAACACTATCCTCAACAATTATTACATTCATTCTTAAATCGCCTGTAACTGAAGCAGTAAATCTTGTACGCATATGTATTTCGAGTTCACGTGTAGACAAATTGAATTTCACGGAATCAAAATACACATCCAGCGGGGGTGTTTCGCTCAGTTTATTAGTTGCATATACAAGCCAGGAGCCTCTGCTAATTGGGGTACTATCTCTGTTTATTAATGCCTGAGGGTAAGCAGGGCTATAAAAGCTTTCTATTTGAGATGTGCTGGAGGACTCCATTGCATCACCATAATGAAGATTAACAGCATAAATATTTGTGTCTGAGGCCAAAACATTTTCAAGAATTACAAATCCATCTGGTGAATAGCCAGACCATGAACCCGTAAACACTTCAATCAGTACTTTTTGTTCACTTTGAGCCAATACTATTGAGTAAGATGTTGAAAATAACACTAAAAATAACAATACAATTTTTCTCATGACTATTATTTGATTTTCTAAAAATACAAAATATTATTAATAAAAACCACCATTTTCATTGATTAAGCAGGTCATAAACGTTGGAAACCTTGCAGGATTAACAATTTAAAGTTGTTCAAAAGACCCACTCATCAATATTAAAACAAACTGTATTCTTTTAATGCAAACTCTTATCTTTGTACTTCATGATTAAAAAGCCTGAATTATTTATCAATAATTTGCTTGAAAAAGCCATTTCCGGAGAGGAAATTTCCCGCGAAGAGGCTTGTGTTTTGTATGAAAATGCACCATTGTATTTGCTGGTGAGTGCCGCAGATTTTATTCGCCAAAAGATGCACCCGGAGAATACGGTTTCGTGGATGGTGGACCGCAATGTAAACATCACTAATGTTTGCATATCAGGTTGTAAGTTTTGCAATTTCTTTTGCTCTAAGAATTCTGACAAAGCTTATGTGACTGAAATGGATGAATACCGGCAAAAAATTGAAGAGCTGTATAAATTGGGTGGCAATCAATTATTGCTTCAAGGTGGATTAAATCCGGAGTTGGGATTGAAATTTTACGAAAATCTTTTTCGAAACCTAAAAGCAGAATATCCAAGCCTGAGATTACACGCTTTAAGTCCGGCTGAGATAGATTTTCTGGCCAAAAAAGAAGGAACATCGCATAAAGAGATACTTGTTTCACTTCGCGAGGCAGGCCTCGACAGTTTACCCGGTGCCGGAGCAGAAATTCTTGCTGAAAGGGTGCGTAAAATTGTTTCCCCAAATAAATTATCCGGGGCAGAATGGCTGGAAGTGATGCGGCAGGCTCATAAAATGAATATGCTCACCTCGGCCACCATGATGTTTGGCCATGTGGAAACCCGTGAAGAGCGAATCGAGCACCTCATCAGCATTCGCGAACTCCAAAAAGAAAAGCCGGATGGCCAT
>PKSX01000049.1 GCA_002869435.1 Marinilabiliales bacterium
CTTCGCAAATATCATCTCTACGAAAATATACCTGAATGCGTCCTTTTTTATCCTGAAGCTCCACAAAAGAAGCAGCACCCATAATTCTGCGACTCATAATACGGCCTGCAACAGAAACAGATTTATACTTATCCTCATTCTTGGGAAAATCCTCAAGAATTTCACTGCTGTATGAAGTTATTTCATATTGCGCAGCCGGATATGGCTCAATTCCAAACTCCTGCAATTGTTTAAGCGATTCGCGACGCTGGAGTTCCTGTTCAGACAAATGCATAATGATTATTTTTTGCAAAGATAAAGAATAGTGGAAAGTGGAAAGTGGAAAGTGGAAAGTAATTGTGCTTTCGTCAATTTTTAATGTGCTGTTTTTTGTATTTTTGAATAAAACTAATGATGAAAACGCTGTTCCCCATTTTGTTTGTCTTCATTTCAGTATTCACTTTTGCTCAGGAGCTGAAGGTTATGTCGTATAATATCCGCTACGACAATCCCGGTGATGGTAAAGATCGCTGGGATATTCGCAAATCAGAGCTGATTGATCTGATGAAAAGCCAAAATGCGTCAATCATGGGCATACAGGAGGGTTTATATCATCAGGTACAATATCTTGATTCGTGTCTTACAAACTTCACTTACAGCGGTGTTGGGCGTGATGACGGAATAACCCGGGGCGAGTACAGTGCCATTTTTTACGACAGCACTTTGTTTTCGGCAGAAGAAGAGCTAACTTTCTGGCTTTCGGAAACACCTGACACTATTAGTGTAGGCTGGGATGCCAGTATGGAGCGCATTTGTACATATGCTAAACTTAAACACAAAGAAAGTGGGCTAATTATTCATGTTTTTAATACGCATTTTGACCATCTGGGGGAAAAAGCCCGCCTTGAATCTGCAATGCTGATTATTGACAAAATAATGGAACTATGCTATGAAGACGAACACATTATTCTGATGGGAGATTTCAATGCAGAACCCGGAAGTGAACCAATACGACAGTTGTTTTCTTTTTTCAATGATATAGACCCGCATCAGATTGATATGCAATATGGTGGTCCCGTGGGAACATTCACAGGATTTGATCCTGAAGCCATAGCCGAAAAGCGCATCGATTATATTTTCACAGCTAATATAGAGTTACTATCATACACTCACCTAGACAGGCTAAGAAAAAACGGGCGAAGGATTTCGGATCATTTACCGGTTATTGTGAAAATAAAAATGTAGTGCCGCTTCATATACGGCACTACAATAATCATTAAATAAGATTACTATTTAAAAATCTGCCCTAAGAGAAAATATGAGATTACGCCCCGGAGCAACAATGCCTGAGCTGTATGGCCGATAGCGGATATCCGTAATATTCTCCAATCCGGCAGCAACAGACAGGTTTTTATTCAGCTGATATCGGGCTTTGAAATTAAGCGTATACCATGAAGGTGAATATGGATTCCCCTCATCATTTATAGCATACATATAATCCTTGTCAACTTCTTCAACGGGCATGTCCTCGTATGATACTTCGGCGCTGTAATGGACATAAAACATCATTTTCAACTTACCGGTTCTGTAAGATAATTTTGCCCTGCCGAAAAACGGGGCGGCATGGCGTGATGGGCTTGTGGAACCGTCATCAAGTTCTTCTTCACCTTTTTGCCAGTTCAGGTTTGTGCCGAAATCCAATCCTGGCATAAGTTCAATTTCAAGATCTGCCTGAAAACCATACACGTTTGCAAAAGCCGCGTTTTGAATAGCCTGTACTTGGCTTAATGTACCATCGTAGAAAATACTGTCAAGCCCGTTCATTGTATAATCGCGGCGCACCAGTGCATTTTGCAAATAGGTATAAAAAGCCGAAACTTCTACCTCCATAAAATCGCCAAAAACCTTGGTTACACCAAAATCGGCATTATATGCATATTCGGCCTCCAGGTTAGGATTTGGCACTACGACCGAACCCGGTTCAGAATCAAAAACCTTACCCATATCGTCTACATTGGGCGAACGAAAAGCCGTTGCGCCGTTCATGCTTACAATCCACTTCTCATTTGGCCTTACAATGAAACCGAAGCTTCCGGTAATGGCAGAATTGCTCATTTCGGCATTTGTAAAGGGAAACGGATAAAAGGTTGTATCGAAAACAGCATCGATTCCAAAGCTGCTGTAGCGTACAGATCCAATGAGTTTTACTTTATCACTCAACTCATGAATATCGTTCAGAAAAAATCCAAACGACTGCCATGTAGCCTGTGGGTATCGTGACGGACCATCAACAACAACACCTGTACTGATATCTTCATTTATTCCGGTTGATCTAACATCGTTGGTTACAAATTCGGCTCCATAGATCAACTTGTTTTTCTCCGAAATGAATTTCACAAAATCTAGATTTGCGCTATATGCTTCCACGTTTTCAATACGTGTTTCACGATCGTTTTTATTAAAATCTCGGCTTATGCGGCTTTCCTCGAAAGACTGTTGGGCAATGCGCAGGGTCATTTTTTGATAAAAGCAAGTGCTTGCATAAGATGTAACCGACAAATTATTCATCATCCATTTTTGCGGGCCGTAATACCATTCGCCATAGCGGGGCAAACCGTTTTTGTAACGGATATGCCGGTCGTAGCGGGAATAGCTACTTGTTTCCGAATAATGAAATCCATACTGAATGTCCCATTTATCGGAAGGGCTGTACCGCAGTTTCTGCATAAAGTTCAGCTGCGTATAACCACTGGGATTCTGCACCTTTGGATTAGCATTGTTTACTAACACATCAGTACTATCCATCCTCATCACAAAAAACGGACGTAAATACTCATCAGGGCCATTGCTTCCCATTATCAGATCACCATAATTATTGCTGGAAAAACTTGTCAGCAAAGCAAGTTTTTTCCAACCCGCATTTACATCAAAATGATATGTTTTTTCATTGTTTGCAGTTGAATACCGCATTATGGCAGAACCTTTCACAAAGGGCTTGTCAGAAATAGAAAACTGAGGATTCATCGTTTGAAAACTCATAACTCCGCCTATGGCATCAGAGCCATAGACTACTGAACCGGGGCCAAAGAGCACTTCGGTTTTTTCAATGGCAAACGGGTCGAGAGAAATTACATTCTGAATGTTTCCCGATCGAAAAATAGCGGTGTTCATTCGTATACCATCCACAACATAAAGCAAGCGGTTTGTGGCAAACCCTCTGATCATGGGGCTCCCTCCTCCCTGCTGACTTTTCTGAATATAGACACTACCCGAAACAGCAAGTAAATCGGCAGCTGTTTGCGGATTCATTTCTGCCACCTGAGTTTTGCTTATACTTTTAATTCGTAAAGGAACTTCCGAGCTCAACTGATCGCTTCTTGTTCCTGAAATTACAACTTCATCAAGATTAAATGGGTTTCTTTCGAGAAATACCTTGCCAGAAAGTTCCCTCATCATATCATAATCAATCACCCGTGTTTTATATCCCAGTGCACGCAAAACATAATGATCGCACCCATAAAAAGCTGACACATCTGCCTCTCCGTTGGCGTTGGTAACGGCAAACACATCCGGTTTTTCACATGTGATACTCACCAAATCAATGGGTTCCCGGGTCTCCCGGTCAAAGACCTTAATAATTGTTTGAGGAAATGCCCATATGCTTAAGCACATCAAAATGCACCAAATAATTAGTTTCATTTTAAATTTTTTAATTCAACAATTCTACGCAAGTCCCCTTCGGACTTATCATTTTCCATTAAGAATTGTTGTACATGCGCGGGGGCGGCGATGGTGGCTCAGGACACAAACCCAAACCTATATTTTCGGCATCCTTATAAATAAGAGATTGCCACATATTATATCCTGAAAAATCAACAATTGCTATAATACTAAAGTATAATGACTGATAAAACCTATGAATATTTTGCGATTTTTCCTTTTCCGAAGTATCATTACCAAACAACTTCGCTAAAACTCGTTCTATTTTATTATTCAACGCAGTTTCTTCATGATCGGGCCAACACCAGTAATATATGCAACCATTTCGGTTTTCTTTTCTAACCACATCGTACATTTGGCCTTTGTATTCAAATTCCTTAGAATGTTTCCACTTCAGTTTTTCAGCCTGTGCGGGAGTAAAAACCAATAATTCCAACTCATCATCATCCATACCGGAAATGATCATTTTCTTCACATCTTTTTTAAGCAGAGCTTTCTGATGAGACAGGTACATCCAGGTTCCAACCAGAGGCAGAACCAATAATCCAATTAATAATATACCCAGAATTCTGTTTTTCATAGAATCAGAATCACACAAATATACGTAAAAGAGATAAGAAAGTTATTCTGAAGGTTGCATGGCTAAGATCTTACTCATGGCTTTTTCAGCGGCTACTTGTTCGGCACCTTTAATACTGAAGTCTATTCCACGACCCATGCACTCATTGTCAATGCGCGCTTCAATAAAATACTGTTTTCTTCTGCCTGTACCAATAATATCAATTTGTTCAAAATCGAGGTCATGTTTTTCTTTCTGGCACCACTCAATCAATTTACTTTTGAAATTGATTTCCGTTTGAAGCAGATGATCGACATCGATATGGCGGCTGAATATTTTTTCCACCAGAAGTTTCTTTGCAAACAAATATCCTTTATCAAGGAAAACAGCACCAAAAAAAGCTTCAAGAGCATTTCCCTTATAAGATTTATTTCCGTTTGTATACGCTTTTTTTATCTGAATTAATCCGTCAATTCCAAGATTTTCGCTTAAGCGATTAAGTGTTTTGCGGCTTACAATTTTTGCCCGCATTTCAGTAAGTTCTCCCTCATCAACCAAAGGATACTTTTTAAACAAATATTCTGCAACAATCAAATCAAGCACTGCGTCGCCAAGATACTCAAGGCGTTCGTTTGACACCTCGTGACCATCCATTTCTGCTCTTGCAGATTTATGTACAAATGCCAGCTCATATAAAAAAATATTTCCGGGCATAAACCCGAAAATATTTTTTATTGATTTTCGCAAATTAGAAGCGTATTTATTCTTTTTGCCAAGAAAAAACATGCTACTTACACTTGCTTTAGTATTAGACTTACATTATGTCCTCCAAATCCGAAAGTATTACTAATTGCAGCACGAACTTCACGTTCTTTTGCTTTGTGAAACGTCAAATCAAGTTTCGGATCGATTTCGGGATCATCGGTAAAATGATTAATTGTAGGAGGGACCACATTTTTAGTTAACGCAAGTATAACGGCAATACTCTCAATCGCACCTGCAGCACCCAAAAGGTGACCATGCATTGATTTGGTAGAATTGATTGAAAGGTTATATGCGTGATCGCCAAAAACTTTACCTATAGCATTAATCTCTGCCACATCTCCTACAGGAGTAGCAGTGCCATGAGTATTGATATGATCGATTTCGGTTAATTCTAAACCTGCATCTTTCATTGCAATTTTCATTGCTTTCTGGGCACCTTCTCCTTCTGGATGCGGAGCAGTAAGGTGGTGTGCATCAGCTGTGAGTCCGAATCCGGCTACTTCAGCATAAATTTTTGCACCACGTGCTTTGGCTTTTTCATATTCCTCCAGAATAAGTCCACCGCCACCTTCGCCCATAACAAAACCATCGCGGTCTTTATCAAAAGGACGTGAAGCAGTAGCATAATCATCATTTCTGGTTGAAATCGCCTGCATGGAGTTAAATCCACCCATTCCTCCCTCGTTAATAGCGGCCTCGCTACCACCGGCAACCATTACATCAGCATAGCCATGACGAATCATCATTGCTGCATCTGCAATAGCATTGGCTGAAGAAGCACAAGCTGAAACAGTAGCATAATTAGGTCCTTTTAGACCGTTAAGCATACTAATGTGACCTGCTGTGATATCCGCAATCATTTTGGGAATGAAGAACGGGCTGAAACGCGGAGTTCCATCACCTTTTGCATAAGATGAAATCTCATCAAAGAAAGTGATTAAACCACCTATTCCACTAGCCCAAATTACTCCTATACGATCAGTATCATCTGTTTCCAAATTAAGTCCGGAATCCTCAATAGCCATATTGGCACTTATGATTCCAAACTGTGATACCATATCATATTTTCTCAATTCTTTTCTTTCGAAGTAGTCTTTGGGATCGTACCCTTTTACTTCGCATGCAAAGCGGGTTTTAAATTTCTCTGCATCGAATCTCGTGATAGGCCCTGTAGCACTAACTCCATTAAGCAATCCGTCCCAATAATCCTGAACAGTCTTACCTAATGGAGTTATTGCACCGAGGCCAGTTATTACAACTCGCCTTTTGTCCATGTAATTTGTTTTTCTATTATGAATTAGCTTCAATGTATTGGATCGC
>PKSX01000224.1 GCA_002869435.1 Marinilabiliales bacterium
AAAATGGAAAATTTTGTTCCGCAGTAATTGCACTTTACAATCGGACTTGGCTTTTTAGCTTTTTCCTGCAAAAGGATTATACTTTTTGAAGGATCTTCAATAGCATACTTAATCGCAATAATGGAGCCTACCTGAATCTGATTTCTGACAACAATATCGCTACTGATGGAGTTTACTCTACGCGAGTGTGAGTTTCCATATTTGTCTTCATAGATGTACTCAACAATGGAAAAAATGGGTCGGTTATTGACCAGAAACGAATAGTTTTTATCCACAAAAGTAACTGTGCCCTCTGTTTCAACACCTGTACGCATGATATATAGCCTTTCTTTATATGCCTGTTTATGACGAAAGAATCCAATAATACCGGAGATGAGAAAAATTCCACCCAGGCCGGCTATGCCTCCGCTGACACTCCACCTGATGGTGTTACGAACGCTACTGTCTGTAACTTGTCTGCCGTTTACAGTTATTTCGGCAGAATCGGAGCCCAATGAAAAATAGAATATAACACCCATAAGTAACAGTACAAAACTGACAAATAAATACACTTTGTATTTCATATTGAAGCTATTTCAGTTCAATACCAAAAATAGTGATTTATTGAATTGCTTTGAAATAAATCTTTATATGGACAAGGACAATGTTTTAAAAACCGTTCAAATCCATCATTACCGTTGGAATTAAAAGCAGGAATCCGAGTATGGTGAGCAGAACGATGAATTTCCATGCCCATTTTACCCATTTTTCGTAAGGAATTTTGGCCACACTGAGTACACCCAGTAGAACACCTGAAACCGGTGTAATCATGTTGGTAATTCCGTCGCCGAGCTGGAAGGCAATTACTGCCGACTGGCGAGACAGGCCAATCAGGTCTGAAAAAGGTGCCATAAGAGGCATGGTAAGTGCAGCTTTTGCTGATCCTGACGGCATGATCATGTTAATGGCAGTTTGCACTACATACATTCCGCTAACGCTCGTGTATTTTCCGCCCTGAAATGCTCCGGAAATTTTATATAAGATGGTGTCTATAATTCCGCCGTCCTGAAGAATTATAACAATACCCCCGGCCAGTGCAACAATGAAAGCAGCAGAGAAAATATCTTTTGCTCCATCCATAAAATGTTTGACGAGAGCTGTGCTTTTATAGCCCATTGAGATTCCTGAAAACAGACCCATGGCAAAGAAAAGGGTGGCAATTTCCTTCATGTACCAGCCATAGCCAAGTACACCAACAATAAGAACCAGAATAGTGAAAAGTAGTATGTGTAAAATAAATAATTGTACACTTTTTCTCAGAATCAAATACAGAGCCGGCAGAATGAAGACAAACGTTAATATCGGCAATGCCGGAAATACAAATTTGCTTTGACCTATCGAAATGGTTGAATAAGTAAAATAATAACTAAAGATTGCTAATGCAGCTGAAATAATAAAGAAACTGACCCATGTGGCAATTCCAGCTTTGTTTTCATTTATTTCTTCGTTTTCTTCTGCCTTTTTACGCCAATATTCATCATTTTCGTAGACTACAGATTTTTTAGGGTTTTTGTGAATTTTATTTGCATACACCAGAATATAGCCAATACCGAAGATATTGATTACAATCCACATAAAGAATCTGTACTCAATCCCACTAAATAAAGGTATTTGTGCAATACCCTGTGCGATGCCAATGGTGAAAGGGTTTAGTAATGCTCCGGCAAATCCTAGTGCTGCGCCCACAAAGCACATGCTTACGCCCACAATGCTGTCGTAACCCATTTTAATGGCCAGTGGCACAAAAATAATGACAAAGGCAATGGTTTCTTCACTCATGCCAAAAACGGCTCCAAAAATGCTAAAAAGAAGCATTATAAGTACAACCAGAATGTTTTGCACCTTTAGAAAGCGAATAAACCGAAAGCGTTCCAGTTTTCGCGCGGCAGTAAGGAATTTTAAAATCCCTATATCAAGTGCTTTTGATGTATTGATTACCCAGAAAGATGCACCAATAAGCAAAATAAAAACAATAATGTCGGCTTTATCCACAAAACCATCGAAAACAGAGGATAGTACCTGCCAGCTTTGGGGATTACTATCGTTATAAGAAAAAGAGTCTTTTACCACTATTTCTCTTTCGCTGCCGTTTACATTGATGGTTTCCCTTTGAAAAGATCCTCCGGGAACCAGCCATGTAGCTAGTGCGGAAATCAGAATGATGAAAAATACAATAGTATATGTATTCGGGACTTTGAATTTCTTCTTTTTCTCGCTCATAATTCAGTTTTTCGGGGGATAAAATTACAAAAACAATGCGGGTGGGCAAGAATAAATGAATGTCGCATTTCGACTCCGCTCAATGTGACATTCATTTTCAATATCAAAATACGTATCTTTGCTTTATGCCAAAGCAAAAATACTATGTGGTTTGGGCAGGTCATGAGCCTGGAATTTATACAAGCTGGGATGCTTGTAAAGAGCAAATACAGGGTTTTAATGGTGCTAAATACCGTAGCTTTCCAAGCATGGAGGCTGCTGAGGCTGCCATGAAAGCAGGTCCTGAAGAAAAAAGCGGCCGCGAGTACCTTCATCATCTGGATGAGGCTGTAAAACCGGCGTTGAATAGTATTTGTGTTGATGCGGCCTGCAAGGGAAATCCCGGTGAGATGGAATACCGGGGTGTATTGACTGATGGAGCGGTGGAATTGTTTAAAGTAGGGCCTTTTCCTGAGGGGAATAATAATACCGGAGAGTTTTTGGCGCTTGTCCATGGATTGTCATGGCTTAAAAAGCAGAAAAGCGATTTTATTGTATACTCCGATTCCGGAACAGCAATGGCATGGGTAGCTGCCGGAACAGCCAGAACAAAATTGGCAAAATCACCTAAGAATGCTAAACTTTTTGAGCTGATTGCAAGGGCTGAAAAATGGCTTAAAGAAAATCCAAAGAGAAACGAGATCAGAAAGTGGGATACACGATTATGGGGTGAAATACCTGCTGATTTTGGGCGAAAATAATTTCTTAATCGTTTGGAACCATAACACCGTATTTGGTCTGGTGTTGTTGCACGTCTTTATCAGGAGGTGGGGCACCGTATTTGGTTTGTGTTTTACAAGCACTCATTCCAATCATTGCCAATAAGGCGGTGATAATTGCAATATATGTGGCTGATAAAAATCTTTTTCTCATAGCTGCGAAGTTCTGGATAAATACACCTGAATTGACCAATAATTATGCCGTTAATGCTAAATGTTTTGGATATTAATATCTGTTCCGCTTTCTGCATCAACGCGCTCTAATGGAGGTGGTCCGTATTTTGTTACCGGTTTGTGTTTTTTGCACGAACTGAAACCAATAAGACCAAGTAATAATGTAAGAAAGACAATTCCAAATGGTATAATGATTTTTTTCTTCATATTGCCGAAATGTATTTAAGCAAATGTACAATGAAAGAAAGTAATAATCAATTTAAATTATTTTTTATCTCTTTAATCAGCGGGCGGAGCTCCATATTTCCCCGTTGGTCTTTCATTCTGGTAGTTTCTGTCAGGCGTGTTTCTGTTTTTGAATATTTTAATTGCAATTATAGAGATAGCCGCTGCTGTAAGCACTATTAAAACTATTATTATTGTTTTCTTTTTCATAATGCAGTAGAGATATTTTATAAATCTGGTATTCTAGTTTTGTTCATCTGATTTAAATATAGATGCTGAAGGAAAAGTTTTTAAAGCAAGAAATACAGCTTTCAGAAACGCGGCCTCATCAATATTGGTTTGAATTCCTTTTATCTCAAGAAATTCAAGCAGGTTGGCAGTTCTGAGGTTTCCTACAAGTTGTCCTTCATCTGCAGCAGGACATCCACCAAGTCCGTTGATAACCGTATCAAAACTACGACATCCGCTTTCCCATGCAGCATTTAGTTTCCTATACCAGTGCCTTACTGATGTGTGCATATGAAAAGAAAACTCAATATCGGGAAATAAAGGCACTAAAAAGGAAAAAAGCTCAGTAATAGCAGTGACCGTAGAGCTTCCTATCGTATCGGATAATCCAATACGTTTGACTCCCATGTCAATTAGATCCAGTGCGCATTTTGCTGTCATATCTACATTCCAGTCTTCATCATATGGGTTTCCAAAACCCATTGAAATATATACCTGAAGTTCTTTACGACTCTGTTCACAAACTGTTAATAATTCCTTTATTGTATTTGTTGACTTTTCTATACTTGAACCAAGGTTTCTTTGAAGAAAAGTATCGGACACAGAGTATGGAAACCCCATGATTGAAATTTCCGGGAATGATGCAGCATCATTCCCACCTCTTATATTTCCAACAATAGCCAGCAGTTTAGTTGTAGTTTCATCCATTTCGAGGCGTTTCAATACTTCACCGGTGTCGCGCAATTGCGGGATTGCTTTTGGAGAAACAAAGCTTCCAAAATCAATGATATCAAAGCCAACTTTGAGTAAAGCATTAATATACCTGGCTTTTTTTTCTGTTGAAATAAAAGGCCTGATGCCCTGCATGGCATCGCGGGGACATTCGGTAATCATTACAGATTTTGGTGGAACCGAAGTACTTGTAAGATGATTTCTTTTTTTGCTGTATAACTGTATGTCTTTTTTTACTTTTTCAGACAAGGAGTTCACATCTGACTTTCTCATAATGAATTATTTAATTGTAATTAAGTCAACAATTCAAAAAGTCTTCAAAAAGAGAATATTCAGCAAAAAAAGGATAACCAAATATAGGTTAAAGCAGTTTTAATAAGTTTATTCTCTTCCTGAGAGGCTTTTTGGTATACGTCCGTTACGGATAGCTTCAGAGCGAAGTTGTCTGCCAACTATACGCTCATTCATTTTTCCTATTTCCAGGACTTTATCAACGTCGAGCCCTGTGTCAATACCCATTTCGTCCATCATTACTACGATGTCTTCTGTTGTAACAAGTCCAACGGCATTTGCATCTTTATAATAGTATGAACCGGTTCCGGCGACAGGTACACCGCTGACAAAATTGGCAGGCTGTCCACCGGTGCCGCCCATTGTGGTTTCATAATTGGTCATTCCGGCTTGCAATGCAGCTAATACATTTGCAGAACCCCAGCCACGTGTAGTATGAAGGTGTACAATATGTTTTGAAGGATCCTGGAATTTATCCATGAGCATTGAAAAATAACGATAAATTCTGTCGGGAGAAGCTGATCCGTCATGATCAGCATGTTCTACATCACTGGCTCCGATGTCAAACCATCTTTGTGTAAACTCAATAGCTTTCTCCATTTTTGTGGGGCCGGATATCGGACATCCCCAAATGGTGCTAACTGTTCCGTTTACTTTGATGCCGGCTTCACGAGCCATAGGAATATATTTCTCACACATTTTCCAATATTCGTCAAGTGTTAAGCCCGAATTCTTTTTGTGATGAGCTTCACTTGTAGATACCATGACCAAAATACGATCAGGGCCATAACCGTTCTTTTTATCTTCAATGGCACGTTCAATCGCTCTTTCACGAATAGTAACATCGGTAAGACAAACATCATCCAATAAATGTTTTACCTTTTTACTGTTACGAATGAGCTTCATTAACTCAGTAGCATCTTTAAACTGCGGCATTCCTTTTGGATTTCCCAGATTTGAAACTTCAAGATGTTTAAATCCTGCAAGAATCAACTGCTCCAGCATCCACAGTTTTGCTTCTGTTGGTATAAATTTCTCTTCATGTTGATAACCATCTCTAACGGTTATGTCTCCAATTGTTACTTTTTTCGGGTAGTTCATATGCTTTGCTTTTTTTTAATCTTCCTTCTTTGATGGAACACTATGAGTGTAGAACAAAAATAATAATTTTTTACATTTTTCAAGTACTGGCGTTTGTTAAAATAGACCCAATCTCAAATGGAGGAATCTTTGTAAGACTCGGTTTTTTCTGCTCATTTTAATACAGATTAAAAAATAGTTGAGGCAAGCATTTCTGCTTTTTTTAATGCTTCGAAATCAATACCTGATAAGTTTTCATTTTTTCCCCGGAAATAAGTAAGTAAGTTTAATGTATCAACATTGCCAATCATTTCTTTACCGGTCATCGGGCAACCACCATGTCCTGAAATTACCGAATCGAACATGCGACAGTCATTTTTAAAAGCTGCATCTATTTTGTCTGCCCAATCTCTTCCAGCGTGCAAGTGGCATCCAAATTCTGTTTGTGGGTATTTATTGTGCAGGCACCCATACACTTTTTCAATAGTTCCTGTTGTAGCTTCAGCAGTAATGTCAGTTAATGATATTCTTTCAATTCCAATTCCAA
>PKSX01000144.1 GCA_002869435.1 Marinilabiliales bacterium
AAAAAATAAATAGACCTGGCGAATAATCTGCGTCTAGTTAGAAAGTGAAAATTGTTACCCCATCAAAACTTCTTCCACCCGCTTAATTTCTTCAATCATTTCAGCAGGAAAGGGAAAGCGCGCAGTGTAATGTACTTCGCCGGTTCTTTGCAGGGTGGAGTAGGTTACTTCGAAAGTATGGAGCGTTTTTGATACTTTTTTTATTTTGCAATGGTCGACATAGGCTTCCAGCTGTGACCAGTTATGTAAATTACCATTAATAATGCCGCCTTCTTTGGCAATAATGATATCGCCTTTTATCGTGCTACCACGACTATTTGCTGCCAAGATGGCTATGCGGCTTACAATCCAGATAAAGGCAATGATTCCGAGGATTATTAAAGCAATGATTCCAATTTCGAGACCCATAAGGATCAAAATGAGGCCGACAAAGATTGAAATAATAGAAATGAACCAAAACATGGCTTTGTATTTGGCTTTGTCTTCGCTTTTGTCGTATTCGGCATACTCTCTTTGTAGTGCTACGGGCACAGCCCAGCGTGCAATGACATTCTGGAAATTGGCTAGTTTTTGATACAATCTGGCGTTTTTCATGAGTACAAAAATGGTGATCAGGGCAATTATGATGATAAAACCACCACCAAATTGCAGCGCAAAACCACCATCCATGCCATCCATGCCGGTCATGCCGGGAAGCAGAATCATAAAAAGCCCAACTGCACTTAATCCTAACCCCCAGCGGGTAGCCCAGATTTTATATTTATTGCGAATTTTCATTGCGAAGTTTTTCGCAAAATTATACTATTTGAGAAAACAATAGAATCAATATACAAGGTTTGTTTAGTAGTATTGAGAGAAGTAAGTGTTTCAGGCTTTTACGAACCAATCAATTATGACATAGAAAACTATATCTACCCAACCCCATTTTTCTTAAGAATTGCAATAAAAACTATTAATACTATTAATATAATAGCGATTACCATGATTTTTAATCTTACATCTTGTTTCTGCTTTTCTTCAATACGATTACTTAAAAGCATTTTCTCTTGATCATCGAAGTCTTCTATACAGGCTTTAATATGTTGTTGATGAAAATCTAACTGACTGTTTTGAATTATAAAAGCGCCAATAATCATCAGTAGATGTATTATTCCAAAAACAATGTATCCAAAGATTGGGAAAAGCTTTATTTGTCCATACAGTAAGAAAAAGTAGAAAATAAGACCAGCCGGGAAAATAAAAACGTTTGTGGAAATGTATGATAGGACCATTTTTAGTTTGTTCCGAAGAATGAAATCGTGTAATTCGTTGAGACTTTCCTGAACGTTTTTGTTGGTCTTCTGCAGGTTTGATATTGTTTGTAGCGTATCAAATTCATATTTAATAATCACTAAAAGAACCAATAAAGCAGCTACGGATAGGCTAAAAATATACAAATCAGGATAATAAAACACAATATCCATAATAAGGAACAGGATACCCAAAGTTTGAAATACAAAAACAGTTCTTATGTTAGACTTAATTTTTGTAAATATAGAGGATGATTTTCTCTCCAGGAATTTCTCGATATTCTCAATGCCATAAAATGGGAAATTGAGATAGTTATTCATTTGTGTCCACATATCTTTAAGTTTTTTATCTTCCATCATTTTACGTTTTTAGGGTTTAGTTTACCGGAAAGTTTTTCTTTAATCCTTACCAGCTTGACACTCACATTGGATTTGCTTAAACCCAGGATCTCAGATATTTCTTCGTATTTCTTTCCATCCAGCCACAATATGATAACTGCTCTATCTACTTTATCTAGTTCTGTAATGGCTTTGTATAGAAGTTTTGATTGCTGAGCACTTTCAGTGTCATTAACTTCAGAAACATCTTTTTTCAGATCCTCAAATTTCAATGATTTCTTACACCTTCTTACATGACTAATAGCTGTATTGATAGCTACTTTATACATCCAGGTTGAGAATTTCGATTGATCATTGAAGCTTGGGTAGGAACGCCATAATTGCAAACAGATCTCTTGAAAAAGGTCTTCTTTATCTTCCATGCAATCAGTGTAGAAGCTGCTGATTTTGTGGATGATAGCCTGGTTATTTGAAATTAACCTGCTAAATTCCTTTTTATTTGATTTACTGTTCATATTATTTGTTTCCTATTCTATAGGTCGCAAAATGATTTCAAAAACTACATGTGCTTGGAAATTTATTTTACTTTTTTCCTGATTACATATCAAAAATAATTTAAATAATGAGAATATTTGGTTTGAATAGAACTCAGTTTTTCTGTATTTTTACATCATTCTATTCGCTCACGAAGTTCCATTGTATGAATCAAGAAATGAAACCCTGCCAAAAATGTCGTGCCCAAATTGCTTCTACGGCAAAGTTTTGTACGGTTTGCGGTGCAAAGCAGGAAGATTTTGTGAAGCCAGTTGAAGATATTGTCAACTTGAAATGTATCTGCGGAGCTGAATTAATGCCAGGTGCCAAGTTTTGCACCAAATGTGGTGCGAAAGTGGAACAAGGTGCTGCAGCTATATCTGAAAACAACTGTGTTTGTGGTGCAGAGCTTGTTCCAAACGCAAAATTCTGTACCAAATGTGGTAAAAAGCTGGGTGTGGAAATACCAAAAGAGAATATTTGTGCCTGTGGTGCCGAGCTCATGCCCAATGCAAAGTTTTGTACCAAATGCGGTCAGCAGATTGGGGTAAAACCGGAACCTGTAATGGGGCCAAAGAAAACATCGAAGAAGCGAAGGAATCGCTATATTGCAGCAGCGGCAGTTTTAGTGGGCTTGCTTATTGGAACATATTTCGTGTTTTTCTTTAATCCCGGAATTAAAAAGGAATTGCTGGCCAGTTATGAGATTTTACCCAATGATTCTACTGAAACTGTGATTTCGTACAATGATGAAGTATCCATTAGTATTCCGCCGGGTGCCATTACTCAAAAAGATTCCCTGCATTTGTATGGTGTAACCAATATTGATGCTCCCGACTTTGCCGATGATGTGGTGAAAACATTCGATTTTGATTTTCAGAACTCCAATAGTTTTAATCAGGAAATTGAAGTGACATTTTCATATAAGAACCAGATTGCAGCAGGGCAATCGGTGCACATAATGTATTATAATGAAGAAACCGAAGAGTGGGAGAATACCGAGGCATTGATCAATGAGCAGAATCAAACCATTCGGGTTTTCAGAACGCATTTTTCGAGTCTGGGCATGGTTTCTCATACCACAACTCCGGGGCCGATGATGAAAGTGTATGCCATGAAGGATCCGGCTACCATGGATTATACCAATGATTATTCGAAAGCACAGGATATCATTAGAGCTTATGGACAGAAAAAGAAGCCGGATGATAATGCAGTGAAGGATGGAGTGGATTTCTTTTTGACTGCATTTGATATCACAGCATTATCCACAGACATTCATGAGCAGATTTTTAAGTTTGAACGCTTTGCGAAATTCAATAAGCTGGCCGGTATTGTAAGTGTAGTGAAATCAGCTATTACCATTGGGTCTGAACTTGGGGAAGAAAAATATATCGATGCCATTATGAATACCACCAAGGTAGCGGCTTCTGTTGGGATGACTGCAGCAGGTTGGAAAGTTGTAGCCATATACAATGTTTCGGTTTTCTTATATGATATGTACAATGCCAGATTAGAAGCTGAGGCTGACGAAGTTGATTTTAAGAATCACTGGGCCGATTATCAGAATTTCAACGCCAAAACCAATCCATATCGCAAATCAGGATTAGAGTGGACTCAATTCATTAAGGATAAGATCAATACCTCTGTAGACTTCGAGTGGACGCTCGATCAGGAATTGAAGAAATATGTGCATGCTTATTTTGATATCAATCATACCATTGATGAGAAAATCCAGGAAGCCATTATGGATCATGAAATGGCTCGCATGAAGGAAGTAGTGATTAAGGATGCCATGCTCAGATACATTCAGGAAATGAAAGATGAGCAGGAACGTGAGATGGTGCGCAGTATGACCGAAATGAAGAATGAACTCAATACTGTTTACACCATTCAGGTTATTGTGGTTGGCAAAGAGGAGGGGAGTAAAGCTGTAAGAGGATTGCCGGTACGTATTATTGTTGATAAGGATCAGGAATTATGGTCAGGTGAAACGGATCGAAACGGCTCGTTTGACTTTAAATGTACTTTACTGGGGTATATGCACTACGGATCACCCACAAAAGTTGAAGTGGATTATGACGGAAAAACCTATACCGGAAATATAGATTTCAGCAGTTCAAATTTGTCTATTGTAAGTATTTATATTGATGAGGAGGTGGATGATGATCAGTCGACTGAGGAAGTGTTTAGTTTTTCGACGGTTGCCGGAACATATACGGCAAATTGTAGCGATTATACTTCCTTTATGGAGGATGAGACCGGACAATGGATTGAGTATGATGATGA
The DNA here is from genome assembly GCA_002869435.1 of Marinilabiliales bacterium. GTDB lineage: Bacteria > Bacteroidota > Bacteroidia > Bacteroidales > DTU049 > BM518. Next base: position 4,449 of record PKSX01000144.1, read on the forward strand.
GGCTATAGACGGTTGCGGACACCGATACTTGGAAGTTGATGTAGATGTCAATGGTAATTTTGAAGTGATTGTGAAAGATACAAAAGTGTATGATTATTTAGGTCCTGATGCAGATTATTGCAGAAGTTTTTATACCGGATAAGGAGTTTTATCATTAACGGATGGGACTAATCCTTATTCTGAGCTTTCTTTAAAATATAACAGTACTTGCCAGCCTGTGGACAATACCACTCAAAAACTTCATGATATGCAGGAAAATGGTTCATACACCATGAAAATATTTTTCGAAGGAGATATTATGAAAGTGGAGTATACTGAAATCATTAATTTTGGTGTTGATTTCAAACAGATCTTATTTTTCGATGCTAGAAAACAATAGACTATGAGCAAAACTTGCCAAAACTGTAAAAAGATACTACCCGATACAGCAAAATTCTGTACGGCCTGTGGAACCAAACTAAATGTTGAGGCTATTCCACAATTGACCATATGCTAGTGTGGTGCTGAGTTGCTACCCAATGCCAAATTTTGTACGAAATGCGGCAAGAAGCAAGGTGTTGAAAAACCAAAAGGCAAAGTATGCAGCTGTGGTTCTGAACTTATTCCCAATGCCAAGTTTTGTACCAAATGCGGGCAGAAGCAGAGCCGAGAGATGGAGAAGGTGCCGGTAATGGAATCTGCTGATGAAGAAGCTGTAATTACGCCACTGTATGAGAATAAACCCGTTGAGCAGCAAGAACAGCAACAGCAGGAACAACAGCAGCAAAAGCATGTTGTGCCGAAAAAGACTAAGAAAAGACCGGCATTTATGAAGTATGCTGCGATATTTATTATTGTTGCCGTGGTTGGAACTGCAGGGTATTTTGGTTATCAGCAATTTATGGGTGGTGTAAAGAAGAAATTGCTAATTGAGGAGACGGTGAAGGTTTCTGATGAAGATCAAACCATTGCATACGAAGATGAGATCTCAGTTATGGTTCCTTATGGACTCATAGATAAAGAGCAAAAGATGAGTATTTCATCGGTTCGTGGGCTAGATGGGGTTGAAGGTCTTGAAATGCTGGGGGCGTATGATGTAACGATGAGCAGTATCAATGAGTTTGACGGCTTTTTGGAAATTACCATTACATATGATCCGGCTGATTTGCCTTCAGGTGTGGATCCTGCAAAAGACATCTTTTGCATGTATCTTGACGAAAACGATAATGAATGGAAAGCGTTGCCTTATGATATTGATCCGTCGAAAAATCAGATCACGGTTTATACCAATCACCTGACTACTTTTGCGCCATGGGCAGTTGCTGAACAGGTAAAACCCGGTCCCATGATGAAGGTAAACAGGGTTAAGTTTCCCGGTGGAAAATTTATGAGTAATCAGGAGGTGGCAAAAACCATGGAAACCTATGCTGAAACAAATCCCGGCTCTGCACCTGCATATGAAGAGGGCTGGTCGAAAGTAAGCGAATGGTTTGGAATAACTGCTCAAAAAGGTACTTTAATGGAGCATGCGCTTGATGTGGGTGCTGTAAAAGGTTTAAATGAGGCCGCGATGGAAGTGGGGCTTGGTTTCGCATTAGTACAGTGTGCCATTGATGTGTACAAGGGTGATACTGATAAAGCTACGCTTGAACTTTCTAAGAATGTATACAATTACTGGGCTTTGAAACTCATCAATACATCTGCTATAAATCTGGCATTTGTAGGGGTTTTTGTGATTGATTGGTCGCTGAATAAGTTTATTAAGGCTGCGGTTACGAGCAGGACAGATATTTATCAGAAGTCCTATGATTTGTATTACAAGGAAAAGCGTGAAAA
>PKSX01000136.1 GCA_002869435.1 Marinilabiliales bacterium
AAGCCATGCAGGGTACACTGCGGAGAGTGTTGCTCCATGCGGAATATCATACAACAAAGAGAAAACATGACCTACGTTGTGTACCCCCCAATCGCCGCTTACACGACCAAACATGGTTATTTCGTTCAGTGCACAGGTGGCAGCATACATAATGCGTGAACGTAAATCGAGGTTGTCGACTTCTTTCAGTAATTTCGGGCCATACTCACGAGCTTCCTGAATAATGGAAACCACAAAACGATCGGCCAGGCTTGCTTCTCCTGCACCAAAATATGCCTCCATGCTATGCGCTACAAGATCACTGATTCCATAGGCAGTATAATTGCGAGGAACAGAAACCGTAAATGATGGATTAAGAAAGCTGAATGTAGGGGACACAAGTTTATTGGCAAATGCCGCTTTGAGGCCGGTTTCACCATTTTGCACCACACTGAAAGGATTCATTTCAGTACCGGTTGCTGCCAGGGTAAGTACTGCCACAATAGGAACAGCTCTTTCAGGTGTTAATGCACCGGTGAAAAGATCCCATGGATCATTATCGTATAAAGTGGCGGCTGCCACTGCTTTTGCAGAATCGATAACAGAACCTCCGCCCACAGCAAGAATCACATCAGGCTGGAAATTACGGGCAAGATCAGTTGCTTCACGCACTTCTTCAATTCGTGGATTGGGTTTAACACCACTGTATTCGGCAAAATCTATATCAGCAGCCTCAACCTCATTCATTATTTTACCAAATACTCCATTCTTTAGCAATGATTCGCCTCCGCGTATGATTAAGACCCTGGTTCCAAACTGAGGAAGTACAAAACGAATTTTCTCGTGTGCATCGTTGCCGAAGTGCATTATGGTAGGGATATCCCAGACAAAGTTTTCCATGATTGCTATTTTTAAACAAAGCTACGGTGTTTTTGGGAAATGGCAATGTGCTGATGTGCTAATGTGCTAATGTGCTGATGTGCTGATTTGCTGATGTGCTAATTAGGGCCAGATGTTACTTGTGGCTTTGCTGTAGATGGAACACAGAAGACACAGACTAAAACGCTGATTGGGACTGATTTTTTTAGCCACGGATGGCACGAATTTGCACAGATACCTTTTCATTGACGCATATTAATATAATTTACACCGCGCTCGTAAAACTCGCTGGTGGCGGATTACACGGATTTAGCGACACTGACTGAAGCGCTGATTGGCGCTGTTTTTTTAGCCGCAGTGAGCGCATAGGGCACAGAGAGATGTAAAATACATTAAAACAGTGTCTCCCGAAACTCCTTCAACACATCTTCGCTATCATTCACCGGCTTATTCACCAAAGATGATACCGGATAGAATTCATATTTAAAGCCGGATGCATTTTCTTTGAAAGTGTTTATCGCCTGTCCGGGCTTTAGTTTCAACCATTCAGCTTCAACATCTTTCCCAATTATAAGCGGCATGCGTTTATGTATATGTGAAATAACCTTTGCTGCTTCGGTGGTAACAATCGAAAAGGAATTGTGTTTAGTTCCGTCTGGTAGTTTGTGGCTGTGACAAATTCCGGCAAAAGCAAAGAGCTTAAGATCTGCAGGCCGAAGAAGAAAAGGCTGTCGGGCTTTATCCTGCATCCACTCAAACCATGATGTAGCCGGAATGAGGCAGGGAGTATGTAGCGAAATCTTTCCGCTTTCAAGACTTTCAATACGTGTATTTATCAGAGGCTTTGCTCCGTCTTCTTTTTTAGTCCACTCAGGCACCAGCCCCCACTGAAACATGTTAAATCCTGGAGCGTTTTCACCTGCAATTATTGGATGCAGCTGAGATGGCGCAATATTATACCTGGGTTTGAACTCAACCGGAACCGCAAGGTTCCATTCTTCTTCGAGTTCCTTTTTCTTTACGTTTGCGGTAAACCTTCCACACATTTCTTTTTGATTTGCTGATTTACTAATGTGTTAATTTGCTAATGTGATAATTTGCTAATTGGGCATAGTAGCTCATTTGGACCTGGCTTTGGAGGTGGAGATTATGCTTGAAAGCAGTTTTTGTATTTCCAGAAGTTTCTCATGAAAAACGGCTTCATATGGATAGTTGTCAGCCTTTTTACAAAGCTCCAGCCAGTAATCAAGTTCTGCAGCTTCTTTTGCAGCAATTTTTAGTTTATGAATAAAGTCTGCTCTGCTTTCTGCTTTTTGTGCTTCGCGCACATTTGCACCGATTGAAGTACCACTTTTTAATATTTGTTGCGCAATGACAACCTTTCTTCTTTTCTCCAGCTCTTCAGAAAATTCGATTATCATCAATACGAATTCAAAACTCAGATCAACAATTCTGTTATCTTTTTTCATTAATAATCAAATTCAAAGTCCTAAAATAGTGAAAAACTTCCAGCTAAACCCAAAAGTACAACCAATCAAAATTAGCACATTAGCATATTAACTCATCAAATCAAGCCTTCCCAGGGGTGCTCATCAATAGTCTCTTTGAATTTATTTTGCAAAAACTGAAAAGAAGGAAGAAAACTCTTTCGTTCCAGATACACAAAGTACTCGCATGTTAGCACTTCAATGTCACTGTCATCACTGTCGTCAGGAATAGTAAACTTATAGTTCATGTCCCGCAACAGTCCAACCCTCGGTGCTTTTTCAAAAACGGAAGCAAACATAGATTTAAATGGAAAATCAATACCCAGCCCCAAGAAATAATAACGGAGCAAAGAATTGTATCCTTTATTGCGTTCACTTCTTAACGTTGCCCCCCGTCCAAGCAGAATTCCGGGAAACAACTCCTTATCTGTCGGCAATGTATAATGCAGTTTTTTCTCTGCATCACTTCTTGTTTTAATAATTTCTCCCCGCAGAGATGCAAGCAACTCATCTTTTTCATTAAAAACGCCAAGTACAATGGCAATATCATCCACGTCGTCCCATTCCAGATACGAGAAGTTCAGCGTTTTAAACTGTTCTGATGATTCATATGCTTCTTTTCGGACAGCAAATACGGCCTCCGCATCTTCTTTCTTTAGTCTTCTTACGTATCCCTCTCTCCTCATAACTGCATAAAAATAATACAATGAAATGCGAAATTCAAGTATTGTTAAAATTATTTATTAATTAGAACTGGTGTTTCTTGAGGGGAGGGCTGTAGATGGAACGCTGATTACACTGACTGAAGCGGTGATTGGCGCTGATTTTTTAGCCACGGATATTGATTAATTAGCGAATTAGCTGATTAGCTGAAATATGCTCCCGCAGATCACGGGGATCGCGCTGATGATATTTTGATTAGCTGATCACGTAAAACGTGACGGGTTATCGGAATTGATTCCCACAAAGAACGCCAAGGACACTAAGGGTAAGAGCACAGGGGAATGGAACGCTGATACTTCGACTTCGCTCAGCACAAGTGACACTGACTAAAGCGCTGATGGACACTGATTTTTTTAGCCACGGATATTGATTAATTAGCTGATTAGCGGTATTGTTGATTGGAGAAATGGCTGATTGATATTGCGGTGAAGATGGGGCAGACAGCAAAAAAGTTACAAGAGACAGTGAAAAGTTTGGGATTGAGGCGAAAGGTGATGCAACAGAGGCTGAAGGTCTTGCAATAGTGTGTGGAGGTGTTGCAATAGTGAGCGAAGGTGGTTGCAAGAGTGTGTGAAGGTGATACAATAGAGCGTGAAAGTCTTGCAATAGACGCGAGAGGTGTTGCAATAGAGGCTGAAGGTCTAACAATAGACCGTGAAGGTGGATACAAGAGTACGTGAAGGTCTAACAATAGACCGTGAAGGTGATGCAATAGACGCGAAAGGCGGTGCAAGAGTGGCGAAAGGGTGTTACAAATTGGACGGAAGGTCTTACATGAGTGCATGGAGGTGATACATGAGTGCGTGGATGTGTTACATGCGTGTGTGAAGGTTGTGCAAGAGCCGCGAAAGGTGATGCAAGGCATGCTATAGCAGGTGGTTAGCGAAAAAATGACGCTAAAGGTTGCCAGAACGGCGCTTGTGGTAGCAAGACGGATGCTGTGGGTGGCAAGAACTTAAACATGAATGGTTTATGTATGGTTGCTAAATGAAAGAAGTGCTGGGTAGAGGGAATATGAGTGAAAGTATAGGGAGTGTTCAATAATTGGCTCATACCAATCAAATATTTAGTCTTTGATTTAATCTAAAATATGAATTGAGTTGGGGATTTTTTGTATTTTGGCGGGTTAGTTTTATAATTGCAATTCAAATCTAATCAATTGTGGCTACAGTCCATTATGAAATAACATTGGCTGAGTTGATTTATAGTGTATTGTTGCTTGCAGGTACATTTCTTTTGGTATGGATATATCAAAATAATAAGAAAAAGAGTAATCCTATATATAAATGGTATTTACCCGGCCTTTTTATAAAAGTTTTTGGTGGGATTGCTCTTGTCCTGGTATATGTATTCTACTATGATGGTGGTGATGTAATTGCATACTATTATAATTCAAAGGTTATCGTTAACAAGCTATATAGTGATCCCGAGGTTGGCCTGCAGTTTCTGATAGGAAAAAACGATCCGGAGTCCTTCAGCTTATTCAGATATGATACCGGAGTGCCATTTTGGTATTTATATAAAAACCCACAAAGCTGGGCCGTTAGCCGGTTTAGTGTTCCATTTGTAATAACAGGCTTAGGATATATACTCCCAGCTACTATAATACTAAACATTGTTGCCTTTATTGGCCCTTGGAAGCTTACAAAGACACTTGTAAAACTATATCCAAATTTTGAGCGAAATATAGTTGTTGCATTTTTGTTTTTCCCTTCCTGTGTTTTTTGGGGATCGGGACTTATGAAAGACAGTTTTACTTTTTCAGCCACGCTCTGGATTCTTGCATCTGTTCTTCAAATCGCCAAATTTAACAACAAGGTTCTTATTAATCTCTTAATAATTGTAATTGGTTCATATATAATCATAAATCTTAAACCCTATATTCTGGTGGCCTTGCTTACTGCTTTGCCCATATTGTTACTTTTAACATTTATAAACCGAATCCGAATCCGATTTATAAGATACATAAGTGTTCCATTAATTAGTTTGGCAGTTGTGGCAGGAGGGTTATATTTGTTCTCAATATTATCTTCAGCATTGGGGATGTATGGATCCATGGAAGAAGCTTTTGAGAAAATTGTAATCAGCAGAGAAGACTTTATTAATAATGAACTTTACAGCTCCAATTATTTTGATATCGGAGCAGTAGAGCCCACATTGAGCAGTATCTTGTCAAAGTCTCATTTGGCTTTGCTGTATGGCCTGTTCAGCCCTTTTCCATGGAATGTAAATAGTGCGGTAATGTTGTTAAGTGCAGCAGAATCACTATTGATACTATTTCTATTTCTGAAAATGATTTTACTAATAATGTTTAAACGACGAAGTAAATTAATAACAAACGACAATGTTGTATTTTCGTTTTTAATATTTGTAATATTTTTCACCATTTTTGTCGGGGTTTCCACTGCAAATTTCGGGGCTATGGTTCGGTACAGAATACCGGCCTACCCATTGTTTTTATTTATTCTCCTTTATGTTGGCTCGAAAAAGCATGATACGAGGGTAAAGAGGCGGGATCATTAATATTCGTTTCCTGGGCAAACCTGTCAGGTTTGAGCCGGAAATTCACAATAAAACCTTACAGGTCTTTGCATAAACATCATCATATTTTTCAACTCCGGATGAGAGCAGATATGATGATTTGCTTTGTCTTCTGATCTGCCTGTTATTAAAAGCGCTTAACGCTCTAATTGCATCCTGATATTCGCTTTGAGTAAGCTGTTTCACTAAAAAGCCCCAGTCATTATCCGCCAATTCAGCCATGTCGCCCACGCCAATATTTGCCAGCACGGGTTTATTCATAGCCAGTGACTCTGCATATTTTATCGGGCTGCTTGCTGTTTTGCTGAATACCGGCTTAATAAACATAATACACAGATTGGCAAGGGACAGGTATAACGGTATTCTTTGGCGGGGAAGCTTTTGACGCAAAATTATTTTATCACCGAGGCCCCGCTGTTGCACTGATTTCTGCAATGACACTGGAAAATCATTGACAACGAGCAAAAAAACGGAATCAGGTTTGGTCTTTAAAAGATTCTCATAGAAATCAAGCATTTTCTCTCCCAAATACCACGTGCCCAAAGAACCATGGTAAAACAATATAAAAGTGTTTTCGGAAATACCCAGCTCTTTTCTCAACGCCATTTTTTCATGACC
>PKSX01000206.1 GCA_002869435.1 Marinilabiliales bacterium
AGTTCTTCTATAAATAACGAGAGGACCAAAGGGCCGATAGCATACGTTTTTCACCATACAGCATTGCACACGATGCCGGAGTGGAAGTTTCGACCAGGTTCCTGGAAAGTCAGAGCCTTTTGTTCAGGTCTACCTATCGCCAAATAGAATACGATCAGTCCACCACACAGCAAAACGAAGAATTTTTACTTGGACGACTTGAATATAACGGACGTATAAAAAAACGTTTCATAGTAGCCGGAGCTTTCTACGAAACAGGTAGCGGAATGGAAGCCAAGAAAGAATACTCCTATCTTGAAGTTGCGCCTGGACAAGGCGTGTACACATGGATTGATTATAACGGAAATAATGTGCAGGAACTCAACGAATTTGAACCTGCAGTGTTTTTAGACGAGGCCAATTTCATTCGAGTATACTCTCAAACCAATGAGTATATCCGTGTTTTTACAAGTCAACTCTCCGGGAACCTGAGCCTTGATCCATCCAAAATCATGAATCGCAAAAAGAAATTTGCGGCATTCATCGGAAGATTCCACAATAAGAGCTTTATCAATTTTATCAAAAAAAGTTCCGGCAGCAGCTTCAACGATATGTACCTCCCCTACACCACCGAAGCAACCGACACCAATATCATTTCAGAAAACAACAGCTGGCGTAATGTGCTGTCTTTTAATCGGGGCAGCACCAAATTTGGCATCACATGGACGCATAATGAAATCCGTACCCGTGCGTTGCTCACCAATGGCTTTGAAAACCGTGAGCAAATTAAAGATGAAGTGAAACTGAACTGGAATATTAGTAAAAGCATTACCCTGCAATTGCCCGGTTTGATTGGTTTCAGAAGTTTCGACTCCGAGTTTTTCCCTCAAAACAATTATAATATTGAAGAATTGGGCATAAAACCGGGCATTTCATGGCAAAACGGCACCAAATTCAGATTTTCTGTGCTTGGCGATTATACCGAACGCAAAAACACCATTACCGGGCTCGAGCAAGCCATCATCAGAAAAGCCGGAATAGAGCTGAAGTTCAGTGCCGCTTCCAAAGGCATTGTACAGGCCAATTTAAATATGCTTTACATCAATTACTCGGGCGAAAGCAGTAATAGCATAGAATATATAATGCTCGAAGGACTCAAAGACGGGCGAAATTTCACATGGAATGTGACCGCCCAGCGCTATATCGGCAAAAATCTGCAGCTGAACTTTATTTACGATGCCCGTTCCAGTGAAGGTAATCCGGTGATTCATACGGGGAATATTCAGTTGAGGGCGTTTTTCTAAGTCAAATTGAAAAAGGAGAAAAGTAAAAAGTATCTCCCGATGATCCCGCGGATGCTTCGACAGGCTCAGCACAGGTCTCGCTGATGAAATTTGATTTTGTTAAGTATGATTGAAAAAGCTAAAAGTGAGATGTTAAAAATGGAGTTGGTTTTGGCGACAAAAATCTAATGAAATTTGGGAGTACTAAATTACGAAAAACCGATAAGAAAAGCAAGAGTGGGAGCACATTTTCAACACCAGTGAGCAAAGCGAACGCAGTGTATCTGCGTTAATTGAAGGTGTATAAAAGCAGCTGACGAAAATTTGTTTAATCTGAGTAATCTGTGTTCAAAAATGTCAGATTAAAAAGTTAGAAAAGTAAAACTTGGTGTTGTTTCGGCGACGAAAAACTAATCAATTTTGGGAGTGCAAAATTACAAAAAACCGAGTAATAATCAAAGAGTTAAGAACGAGTATTTAGCTAAAAAAAGTATAGGCTCAGTATCAATCTCATCGTCTGACAATATTCTGGGTTCAGGGAAGACATGAGATCATATGATTGATTAAACTCGATTTTACTTCACTTTGATTTCTTTGCTATATTTGCAGATTAATCGATTAACATCACAAAAAAAAGGACAAATATGAAAAAATACTACATTGTTTCTCTTTGCGTCATATTGGCTATGATTATGTCTTCAAAAAGTGCTAATGCTCAGCTGAGACAAGCTGAACAGACCCGTCCAATAGAAACATCTACATCAGCTTCTCAGGAGAAGCTTGAAACCGGTTTGCCAATTATTCCAAATAAAGCGACCTATGACACCTTATTTTTTGAAGATTTTCAGTCTCAAACAATTCCCGTCACATGGCAAAACCTTGATTTGGATGGAAACACCGATGCGAATGGAAGACCGGCAAATTGGTATATTACTATGGATGATCAAACAACGGTTGGAATTGATACCAATTGGGTTGCAGCTTCTTCCTCCTGGTTTAGTCCATTTGCGATTGCCAATAACTGGCTCATATTGCCTGCCTTTAATATTGTTAGCGGCGACCTTCTCGTATGGCAGTCTGCTCCATTTGAAGGGCCTACTTTCTGCGATGGTTATAAAGTTATGATCTCAACAACAGATAGTCTAACCACAAGCTTTACAGATACTTTAGCTGTTTTTGCAGAATCTGTGAACGGTACTGCCACCCAAACATCCGGTGTTCAGCATACAAACTATAACGGAAGCCGAGGTATACTCCAAACCTGGTCATATGACCTTAGTGCATATAGTGGTCAAAGAATCCATATTGCTTTTGTTCATGATTCAAACGACGACAATATGTTATTGTTAGATAATATTCTTATTGGACAGGAGTGTACACCCACAGCAGCTTATTCTTATAGTGCTAGCTATCTGTTGGTAAACTTCACCAACCTTTCATCATCAGGAACAAATCCATCATACATGTGGGATTTTGGCGATGGCAATACTTCAACACAGGCAAACCCTTCTCATACTTATACTATGACAGGGACATATACTGTATGCCTTGTAGTTACAGATTCATGTGCTGCTGACACCATTTGCGACACCGTATCTGTAACAGCATGTACTCCACCTACAGCAAGCTTCACGTATGTGCCAAGCGGAACAATGGTATCTTTCACCAATACTTCTACTGTTGGCGGAGGTGCTTCATATTTCTGGGATTTTGGTGATGGAAATACATCCTCTGCTGAGAATCCGGTACATTCATATAGTTCGCCGGGTACATATACTGCATGCCTTATTGCACAAGATTCCTGCGCTGCAGATACAAGTTGTCTGAGTGTCACTGTTAGCACCACTGGTGTGGAGAATTCATCAGATCAGGAATTTAGTGTTTTCCCAAATCCGACTAATGGGAAACTCACCATTGAGTTTAGCGGAGTTCAGGAATATGTTTCTGTTTCAATTCACACTGTACTGGGACAAGAAATATACAGAGAAGTATTTGAAAATGCGCAAACTATTCAATTGGAACTTGATCAGCCAAATGGAACCTATATTCTGGAGCTATCTGATAACAATGGGAATAAATCCATTATGCAGGTTATTAAAAAGTAATTGACTTCAATATATCAGTTCAAAGCCGGCCTCGCGTCGGCTTTTTTTATGCATTATCAGATGATCTCTTGTCCCGCCCATTGCAAAACCGAAGCGGAATGAAGAGATATCCGACAAAAATGCAATCGCTATAAATGGTCCAGCTTCTTTAGTTTTTTTACTACAAATCATGTTCGGAGTCATCACTCCGTCGTCAACGAGGCACGAAGTTGTCACGGAGTCGTTGACGTAGGAAATCAGCTCCTTAAACGATGCCGTGACCTTGCTTTGCGGCGGACGACAGCATGATTAAGTCGCTGATTTTACTTTCAGTTTTACCGATCAATCGTGCGATTCGACATGCCAGGCCTGCTCAACAGTGTAAAGATCTGCTTTAATATCTGTGGTCCAGCCTTTTACTTTTTCAGATAAGCCCGATTTCATAATTTTCTCTGCATGGTCGCTTTTCATAAACTCGAGAAATTTTTCGCGACTTGTCCATAATGACATTCCGGTAATTGGTCCATTCTTCTGCTCCGGTAATAAAGACATGCTCATCAATGCACCATCCTGCTCTTTTATCATTTCAGAAGTTTCTTTCAGAATATTCAATACATCATCGAAGTGTTCTTCTTTCGCATAATAATGCTCGGCAACAACATAAGGTTTTGTTTTCATTTCGTTCAAATTTTGGGTTTGTTTTGTGTTTTTACTATGTTTTCGATACAAATATACGTATTTTATTTCATTTTCATTGCTTTGATCTGTATTTTTTGTATGTTTTTGAAATATTTAATACTTTTGATGTATGAAAAGCTTAAATATCGTTTCCGAATTGATTGAATACATCAAAAAGTATGAAGAAGAGAACGGAAAATCGCCGGCCGATTTGCAGGATTTCATTTCCTGGATAAATGGATTAGTTTTCACAGATGATCATACTGCTGCTCCTGAAAATCACGATCTGTCTATTGACATGGAGCTGACTTTTCTGCTTATGATGCAAAACAAGCATTATAAAAACTATTGCAAAGAGGCCCTTAGCCATTCTGAAATCAACTCACCCGATGAGTATAGCTTTTTATACCATTTAACATTGGTAGACAGTTTCAGAAAAATGGAATTAATTCATCTGCATTTGCTGGAAGCCCCGTCAGGCATTGAAGTAATAAAACGCTTATTGAAAAAAGGGTTTATTGAAGAATTTGATGATGAAGAAGATAAACGAGCCAAAAGAATCAGAATTACTCCCAAAGGACGTTTGGAGACAGAAACACTTATACCAAAAATGAATCAGGTTTATTCGAAAATGGCTGCTGATTTAACTGCCCAAGAAAAAGTTCATCTTGTAGCCTTTTTAAAACGATTTAATAGTTTTCATTTGGGAAGTCATTAAAACTGGCTGACCTCTCTCTGCTAAAATATCAAATGATCTCTTATCCCGCCAAACGGTGTGGCACCACGGAACGAAGAGATATCCGACAAAAATGCAATCGCCACACTAATTCAGCATGACAAATGCTAAGGGTTATTCCCATCAGGTTGAATTTGAAATAGTGAAACTGTATTCAAATTCATTCCTGATGCAATGCCGCAGAGCATTCAATATAATTTCGGCTGAAATTATTAATTGAATGCCGGCGGTATGCTTATATTTCAGATACTATGGGTATTAAAGACTTTTCAAAGCCTCCAATGCTTTTTCGTAATTGGGCTCTTGTCCTACTTCAGGTACATATTCCACATATTTCACCTCGTCGTTGGCATCAACGATAATAACTCCACGGGCCAGAAGATTCAACTCCTTAATTAGAAAGCCGTATTTCTTTGCAAAATCGTGACCGTTATAATCACTCAGGGTTGCAGCTTTGTCAATGCCTTCGGCGCCGCAGAAACGTGCAAGTGCAAATGGCAAATCAACCGATAATGTTATAATCTGAACACTATCAAGCTTTGCAGCTTCTTCGTTGAATTTACGGGTCTGATTTGCACAAACCGGAGTGTCGATCGATGGCATGACAGAAAGGACACGTACTTTTCCTGCATAATCACTGAGCTTTACGGGCTTCAGTTCATTACTCATTACGGTAAAATCCTGCGCTTTGTCACCCGCTTTTACCATGTCGCCTAAAATAGTCAGCGGATTTCCGCCAAATGTTATAACACCTTTGTTTTCAGTCATTGTTGAGAATTGTTTAAATTTATACCGTGACAATGATCAAATAACATTCCAATATTGAAATACTTAAATATGCGTCATTATGGCATTTCAAAACCTTCAGAAAATCATTGAGGAACTCAGACAGAATAACGATTTGAGTGAGATTGACACACCTGTCAGTCCCGAGCTTGAAATGTCAGAAATTGCCGATCGATTTGCATCTATTGAGAATGGAAAAGCCTTACTTTTTAATGACAGCGGTACAGATTTTCCGGTTTTAATGAATCTTTTTGGTGGGGAAAGTAGAGCAAACAGACTTTTAAGAATCAAAGGTGCTTATTCTTATGAATCGAAAACAAATGAGCTGTTTAAACTCATGGAAGACAAGCCAAAAATTGGTCTTGGCCTACTGCGAAAACTAAAACCGGTAAAACACATATTTCCCAAAAGAAAAGGCGGCAAAGGTGCATGTCAGAAAATCATTTATAATAATCCTGATCTGGGCATTCTGCCGGTATTGAAATCATGGCCACATGATGGCGGCCCTTTTCTAACCTTGCCTTTGGTACATACTATTGATCCTGACACCGGAGAACAAAACACCGGCATGTACCGAATGCAGATTTTCGACAGCAAAACGACAGGTATGCACTGGCACAGGCATAAAGGCGG
>PKSX01000256.1 GCA_002869435.1 Marinilabiliales bacterium
CACATGGCACGGGTATTCATAGTTGAAGACGAAGAAATCATTCTGGAAAAACTCCTCATTTTACTGGAAGAGTTGGAGCACGATGTAGCAGGTCACGCCGACAATGCTGACGAGGCTTTTGACAAAATCAAAGCCAGCGATGCCGATCTGGTGCTGCTCGATATAGCCCTGCCCGGCAAAAACAACGGAATTTCCATTGGGAAACAAATTAACGAGCAGCTCGATATTCCGTTTATATTTACCTCTTCTTTTCAGGACAAGGAAACCATTGGCGAAGCTGCAGAAACCAACCCGGTGACCTATCTGACTAAGCCCATACAAAAAGGCGATCTGCTGGCTGCCATTGAGCTGGCTTTGCGACATAAAAAACTTGAAAAGACTGAATCGGGAGAGTCCAAAGATGTTTTTTATACCAAAATCGGAGATAAACTAAGTAAGATAGAGGTTTCAGATATACATTGGATCAATGCCGCCGACTCCAATTACTGTGATTTGACCGTAAAAGACGGCCGCAAAGTTTCGCTGCGCACTTCCCTGCTCCGCTTGCTCGAACAATTGCCTGCAGACTTCATCCAAACCCACCGGCAATATGCTGTTCGTCTCAGCGTCGTAGACCATATCAATCTAAAAGAACAGGCAATCTACATTGACGATGAAGCCATTCCGCTTGGCAGGAGCTATAAGGATGAGTTCATGAAAAGAATTGAGCGAATGTGATTTGAGATTTTAAGACACGGATTTACTAAAAAACCTGTCAGGTCCAACCCCTGCATCAGCGTAATTCCGTAATAAAAGAAGATACTGCGTTAACCCGCGTCTCCTTTCCACTTTCCACCTTACACTTTCCACAAAAATAATTTCGTATTTTAGCAAAACTAAACTCATTCCATGAAAGCGCGAAATCCAGCCGGTCGTAAAATCATCTTTCAGATCATGATTCTGCTGGCTGCGGGTGTATTTTATTTTGCGCTGCATCTGGCCAAAGACAAATCGCTTAATGCCGAAAAAGATGCTGAGCGAATTAGTCAAAATCTAACTGAAGAGATTTCACGGGTTGACACCATGATAAAGAGTATTTTGGAGATAGAAAGTAATCATAGCCAGATTCATCTCTTTCAAAACGACTCATTATTAAACGATCTGGAAGAAGCAAATACCAGTCTTTTCATTTTCGACAGCGATTCATTAGTTTTCTGGAGTAATGAGCAAACCCCTGTTCCTGATCTGGGACAGAATTTGAACAAAGCTATTGTTTTCAACGGAAATGGCTATTACTATGCTCAGACGGCAGTGGAGGGGCAATACCAAATCATTTTACTGATGCTGATTCAGCAAAAATTTCAGTACCAGAATGAGTACCTGCCTCAGACTTTCAACCCTGATATATACAACGGGCGCCGGTACAAGATTAGCTCTGAGAACGATTCCGTGGCTGCCACCGTAAAAATGCCAAACGGCGAATCGGCCTTTAATATAAGTATCCGCGAAGACATTAAGCCAAATACTCCATTAGAAGAGACTATTATTTTCCTTCTGATTATTCTCTCTTTTGTGCTTTTTACCATAGGTGTATACAGAACGCTCAGTTTTTTCGGCTGGTTCCGTAAGCTCAGAATCTGGAGATGGCTCGTTTTACTTGCTCTTCCTGTTGGCATGTTTTATCTTGGCGATTATCTGATCAGCCTAAAAGCATTAAGTCATTTATCGATCAACAATCCTGAGTTATTTGCTCTGAGCGAACGATTCCATAATTTATTCACGCTGCTTAATTTCCTTTTCTGGAGCCTTATTCTATTGGTCTTTCTGGTGAGAGAGTTCCTTCTGATCTCAGGTCTGAAACACAAGAGTTTATTGTTGAGACAAATACTACTGGTCTTTTCAAACATTTCAGCCGTCCTACTTTCCTGCCTGGCATTGCAATTTCTTGACGACATCCTTTTTAATTCCAGCATCAGCCTGGTATTCAATGATATATTCGCGGTTAATGAGAGCTTCTTATACATATTTCTGGCATTATTTCTCATTTTCGCAGGAATTATTCTGCTGCATTATGTGACCATAATTATGCTGCTGCGCATGAAAATAAAGCTCCGCCATTGGGGTATTTATGTCATCATCAGCGGAGTTGCATTGTTATTGCTCATCTTCATTATTCAATACCGTCCTGAAATCGTTTTCGGAGTATTTGCCTATATCATTCTGATGCAATACATTTTCACGCATCAGCTAAAAAAGAGTAAATTACTCTACGTATTCATTCAGCTGTTTTTCATTTCTGCATTCAGTACCATTATTATTAACGATATCAATTTCAGAAAACAATCTGAGAACCTTAATCTGCTAACCCTAAAACTGGCTACTGAGCAAGATCCCCTGGCGGAAGACATTTATGATGACGTGAAACCAGAGATTGAAGGCGACACCTTGCTTCTCAACAGACTTCTTGAGGGTGACCCTGATTTCAATATAGGCGAATATCTGAAAAAGACGCACTTCAGCGGATATCTTAGTCAGTATCAAATACAGGTAACTCTGTGCCGTGCAAATGAAGAGCTTATAATTCAACCTTCCAACGAAGTAGTAAGCTGTTTAAACTTTTTTGAGGAACTTGCACTAATAAGGGGCATACCCACATTGGCTAGCGACTTGTATTTCATTGACGACGGTACAGGAAGGGGAAATTACCTGGCAATTCTTACTTTAGGTGATTCAGTAAACACAAGGTATATGTTCATTGAGCTTATACCACCAACATATGAAACCGGCCTTGGCTATCCAGACCTACTGGTGGATAAAGACAGCCGAACAAAAACTTTACCCGGAGCAATGTCTTATGCCAGATATCTGAAAGGCGAACTGATCAATCATTACGGTAAATACCGATATTCCACCATAATTACTGAAGAGCTGGCACAAATGAAAGATGGTGAGTTCATACAGTCAGACGGATTCATTCACCTGAAAACCAAGCTAAACGACGGCCTATTTCTTGTTTTAACGGTAAGCGATCGTACATTCATGGATAAGATTGCACCGTTTACATATCTGTTTATCATCTTTACGCTTTTTACCGGAATTTTCATATTACTCAGTGGTCGTTTCTGGAATTTCAACCTGAAGTGGAAATACACTTTCTCCGCCCGTCTGCGCTGGCTAGTTCTTTTTGTAATGGTGCTTAGTTTCTTCGTGGCAGGAATTATTGCCATGTATAACATGAACAGCCTGAATGAAAACAAGAACAGTGAGAATATCTCTGAAAAAGCTCATTCACTGCTAATTGAACTTGAAAACAAACTCACAAACTACAATTATCTGGGAAATGAAGACAAGGAATATATTTCCTCGTTAATGATTAAATTTTCAAATGTTTTCTTCACCGATATAAATGTCTATGGTCTGAACGGAGATCTACTTGGCTCTTCCCGTCCACAGGTATTTGATAAAAATCTGATTTCAAGATATATGAATCCCGGAGCCTATAATGCTCTGGCCAATAATCATAATTCTTTCTTTTCTCAGACTGAATTTATTGGTAAAATGGCTTATACATCTGCATACATTCCAATCAGAAATTATAATAATAATGTAATTGCCTACCTGAATTTGCCATACTTTGCCCGGGAAGAAGAGCTAAGTCGTGAAATATCGCTCTTCATGACAACCTTTATCAATATTTACCTGATTATGATTTTGATAACTGTGATGATTACAGTAATCATTTCAAATTATGTAACGCACCCGCTGCGAATGATCAAAGAAAAGCTCAGAACCATTAAACTGGGTTCGGTTAACGAAAAAATCACCTGGCAAAAGAAAGATGAAATCGGAGAACTCGTATTCGAATATAATCGAATGATTGATGAGCTGGCTGAGAAGGCTGAGTTACTGGCCCGAAATGAGCGTGAAATGGCATGGCGTGAAATGGCCAAACAAGTGGCACACGAGATAAAGAATCCACTTACCCCCATGAAACTCAGCACACAATATCTTGAACGTGCATGGCAGGATAATTCTGACGATTTTGACGAGCGGCTGAAAAGGTTCACAAGCACCATGATTGAGCAAATAAACAACTTGTCGGAAATTGCCTCGGAGTTTTCAAACTTTGGAAAGATGCCTGAATCGAAAGTTGAAAAGATCTGCATCAACGATATTATTAGTGGTGTTATAACATTATTCCGAACCGAAGACTACGACATAGTATTTGAACAACCCGATGAGGCGCTTTATGTTATGGGTGATGAAAGCCGGGTTTTAAGAGTCTTCAATAACTTGTTTAAAAACGCACAACAAGCATTTGTTGCCGATCGCCGCGGAAAAATTTCCGTTCATCTTAGCCACAATGGAAATAAATCACTAATCTCTGTTAGCGATAACGGATCCGGAGTTCCCGAAGACGTGCAGCGTCGTATATTCCAGCCCAATTTCACCACAAAATCAAGCGGTACGGGTCTCGGCCTTGCTATGGTTAAGAACATTCTTACAGAAATGGGTGGAAATATCAGCTTTGAATCTAAAGCCGGCGAAGGAACTACGTTTTTTATTGAGTTGCCGTTGGTTTGAGACCCGAAAACTATCGGGATGAGAACTTTAGCTTAGACTATGGAACTAAGAAATTCTTATCTGGAAACTTGAACCCTGAAGTGAAAAAAAATAAGTAAAAAATAACACTTACGAAGAAATTTTCAAGCCTGACGCGATGAAAGCGTGATTAATATATCACAAAGCCTTTAGTCAGATTCACTTCATTGGAATGAATCCGAAGTGTATAGTACCCGCTTTGCAATCCATACTCTTCTCCGCTGATCTGCAGATTATGCCGCCCGGGGCCTTGCTCTTCCTGTAATACAATGGCAACAATCTGTCCCATAGCATTTATTATTGAAACATCGACAGTCATATATTCATGCAGTTTATATGATGCCATAAATATATCGGCAGAAGGATTGGGATATATATCGATTTGTCCGCTTATCATTGGTTCAGTTTCAATTCCTGAAATAGCAGCCGTATCAATAATTGCAGAGTAAATACTTTGTACTGAAAGATCCATACGTCCCCATATTGGGCGCACAACCCCATTATGAGCAGACACATTGGTATAATCACCAAAAAATATACTTTCACTTGGAGTAAACGGCGATTCACTCACCCGGAAATTCTCAAAAGTAGATCCGCCATCTTTTGAAACGGCCATATAAACGTCAGTCCGGTTATCATCATAATTACGACGATCATACCACACAAACCAAAGGTATCCGGTAGCTTGATCAATATCCATCCATGTAAAGAACTGGTGCTTACCAGTGGTATCATCATTAACTTTTACAGGAGCAGACCAGGTATTGCCACCATCAGTACTTTTTGACAGAAACACATCGGTATTATGTGATCCGTTTCTCTGATCCGTCCAGTTTACATAGATTGCTCCATGGTTTGGACCGCCACTGAGATCACAATCCGTAACTGGTAAACCATTGCAGCGGTTTGTTCCCGGAACATAAAAATCCCACCCCCCAATCTGATCACTAATAAAAATATCATTATCCAGCCACGTGGTTCCTCCATCAAGACTACGATCGAAAACAATCCCTTCAGGTCCGGTCCACGCCACATACACTTCTCCGTTAGGACCCACAGCAGGCACAGCGCCTTCGGTGGTTTCATCGCTATCAATACAATCGCCTGCAACTTCATTTATTCGTAAAGCTGCTGACCAGGTAAGTCCCCCATCGAGTGATTTTGAAAACATAATATTTGAGCTGTCAGTAGAAATAGTTGAGCCATATTCATCAAACTGTGTCCAGGTAAGATACATAGCATTGGTATTTCGGTCAACAGCCACCCATTGTTTATCCTGTGCTTTTGTTCCGTTAAGTCCTGTAAAGGTTCCATCACTCCATGTCCCAGTTAATGAATCAAGTTTCTGGCATACTATCCTGTCTATCAAATTGCCGGAAGGCGGATTGGATAAGTGGAAAAAATAAAATGCACCGGCAGTATCCACACCAATTACAGGATCTCCCCATACACCATAGCTGGAACTCATTTTTCCTTCAGTCCATGTAACCCCCCCATCATCACTTACATACACGTTGTTCAAATTGGCACCTGCAACAATTTCTTGCGTATTTTTCGGATTAATCAGTATGGATGGTTCATTTGGTGAGTCGGTTGTGCTAATCAGAATATTGGTATGCTGCGCATGTACCGAATACATTGTCAGAAAAATAAGAAACAGAAAATAAAACTTACTCATAACAATTGATTTGTTTCAAATATACAACTTCTCTTAGCAGACATGCAAACCGTAAACTTAGATGCATGTACCTTTGACTTAATGATTTATTTTTTCTTACGTAAAAATAATGTCTATATTTACCTTCGGCAAGAGTTTACCTTCAATTTAATCTTTTCGGTATAGTTTTTGGAAATTCTGCCACGTAAATTTTGTTTCACAAAAACCACCATAATTATGAAAAAACTCATTACACTATCATTTGTTTTTCTTCTTGTCCTTTCAGCAACAGCTCAGCTAAAAACAAATCTCGTGTTTTTTACTGAACAGGGAGAAAAATTCTATGTTGTTTTAAACGGGATTCAACAGAATGCCGAACCCCAAACCAATGTTAAAGTAACTGATCTGATTCAGCCCGGATATAAACTAAAGATCATTTTTGAAGAAGAAAGTTTCGGAGAAATTGATAAGAATTTAATGTTCAATCAGGGAACAGAAACCACTTTTAATATTAAGAAAAACAACAAAGGAAAATATGTTGTACGATATCAGAGCGAAGTACCAATTGCCCAGGCTGCACCTCCTGCCCCGAATCAAAATGTAGTGGTGTATACTACAACCGCACCCGCACCTGCAACAACCACAACAGTTACACATAGCGAATCAACAACAGTTGTGAACGATGGAAACGGTGGCGGTGAAAATGTATCCATGGGTGTAAACGTTAACGATAATGGTGCCGGCGTAAACATTAATATGAATGTAAATGCCAGTGGCACAGCTGTTGAGAGCAGCTCTTATTCCACAACTACTACAACCACCACGACTTCAACATATTCTGAAACCCCTCCTCCAACAAGGGAAGTATATGTCATGCCCGGATATAATGGCCCAACCGGATGCCCATGGCCCGTTGACGATGTGCAATATGAATCGATGTATAACACCATTGCTTCAAAAGACTTCGATGAAAGTAAACTCACCATTGCAAAACAAATTATCGGATCAAATTGCTTAACCTGCTCTCAGGTAAAACAAATTATGCTGCTCCTCGATTTTGAGGATAACAGACTTGATCTTGCAAAGTTTGCCTACGGACACACCTACGACATTGGCAATTACTATATGCTAAACGATGCTTTTGATTTCGAATCCACTATTGAAGAACTTGATGAATATATTAACGGCTATCGCTGGTAAAGAATATTAATTTGACAACCCTGATCATTTATGGTCAGGGTTTTTTATTTCACAGGCAACCAATCACTCACAAACACTGTCAAAAACCTAAACAAAAGCTAATGTCAGAATACTTTTCTGATAATAGTGTATCTTTACAAAAAATAATTTCATGAGATTTTTACTTCTTATTGTGCTGTTTTCAGTTTTAAGTTATGGCGTCATTGCGCAAAGTGTAAGTCAGTCTGAAGCACAAAAATATGCCACCGAATTTATGTCGGATTTCACCGGAGAAGATATGACTATGCAATTGCAGCAAAATGCAGCAAAATTATACGACCGGTTTTTTGTTTTTATCAATAATGACAATACGGCTTTCACCGTAATTTCAAAAAACAAACAAGCATTCCCAATAATTGCCTTCAGTACCGAAAGTGGATTTACAGATCCAATGCCTATAAGCGTAGAATCGTATTTCAACTGGATTGATGATCAGTTGCATCACATTGATACCACAGCTCCGATTTTCAATCAAAATGTAGCGGATGCATGGGAATCGCTTGAAACAAACGGTTTCTTACCTCAAACCGGTAAAAACGTAAGCCCCTTATGTGAAACCACCTGGGATCAGGGATGCTATTATAATGAAGACTGCCCCGCAGAATCTACAGGCCCGTGCGGACATTGCTATGCAGGATGTGTTGCTACGGCAATGGCACAAGTAATGAAATATCATTCTTACCCTGAAACCGGACAGGGTACACATATATATGGAACTGCTGAATATCCGAATTTAAGTGCTGACTTTGGTGCTACTACTTACGTATGGGACAATATGCCAAATAGCATATCATCTAGCAATCAATATATTGCTGAGCTTTTATTCCATTTGGGTGTTTCGGTAGACATGAGTTATTCTCCATCCGGCTCCGGAGCAAGTACCATTACTTCCAGAGATGCTTTTGTCGACTATTTCAGATACAGCGACTATTGTTTCCGTGCAGAAAAAAACAACTTTCCGGATGTCGACTGGATTTATCTCATTGAAAATGAATTACAGTCAAGGCGCCCTCTGCTTTATCGTGGAACCGGCAGTGGCGGTCATGCTTTTGTACTTGACGGTATGCAGAACTCAAATCTTTTTCATTTCAACTGGGGTTGGAGCGGAGCTTATAATGGATACTTCACCATAAATAATCTGAGGCCCGGCGGAGGAGATTTCACTACAGATCAGGCTGCGATATTTGCGCTTGAACCTGCTGAAACAGATATGATATACTGTAATGAATACAATACATTTACAGCATTATCTGACACCATCAGAGACGGAAGCGGAGAATACAGATATGGCAATAACACCGGATGCAAATGGACAATCTCACCTCCGGGAGCAGGGTTAATCTATATCAATTTTCTTGAAATGGCGACTGAAAAAGATGTTGATGAAATCTCAATTTATCAGGGAACTTCTACATCTGACCCGCTTGTTACCAGAGTTAGCGGATTTGATATCCCTAATGAGATACTCGTCTGGGGTCCTTCAGCCTATGTTACATTCTATTCAGATGGAATGATGCGTGCCGACGGATTCACATTTGTTTATACATCAAGTCATGTCAGCATTGAAGAAGCATGGAATCATGATATGATAACCGTATACCCTAATCCGGCCGCAGATTTCATTAATATTGAAATTGACAATAAAATTGATGGCCTGATTCAGAGTATAGAACTGATTAACGGACAGGGGCAAATCGTTGAATCTAAAGCCTGCACTGACGATAAAATCATATTTAGAATAGACGAGTTAACACCTGGTGTATATTTCTTACGCTTCAGCAATGATAATGAGGTTATTGTGAAACCTGTAGAGCTTATTTAGCATTCTAAATAAGCCCTATTTACTCCATTCTTTTTTTATATCGTTTCAGGAAAGCACAATATTATGTACTTTTGTTTTTCCTATTTAAACCTGTTCTAAATAATGACGCTTCAGGACCTGCAACCCGGACAAAGTGCCTACGTATTGAAAATACGTGGCAGGGGTGCGTTCAGAAAACGCATTATTGAAATGGGTTTTGTCAGAGGTCGTAAAATTGAGTGCATTCGTAAAGCGCCCCTTACTGATCCAATTGAATACAGGATTTTAGACTACGATGTTAGTTTAAGGAGATCAGAAGCAAGATCAATAGAGATTGTTACACTTGATGAGTTAAAGAAGCTCAGCATTGAAGAGAATTCATCGCTGAATGAAGAAATAATTCATCATGAAATCAAAAAAAGAGGGCGGGAAATTGATATCGCCCTGGTTGGAAATCCAAATTGCGGTAAAACCACATTATTCAATTATGCCTCAGGTGCCAGCGAACATGTGGGCAATTACTCTGGAGTAACTGTAGAAGCAAAATCCGGAACTTTCAATTACAAAGGTTACCGGTTCAACATGGTTGACCTTCCCGGAACTTACTCTTTAAGTGCTTATACACCTGAAGAACTTTTTGTAAGAAAGCACCTAATTGGTTCAATGCCCGATATTGTATTGAATATTATTGACAGCTCTAATCTGGAACGAAATCTTTTCCTTACGACGCAACTCATGGAACTGGATCTCCCTGTTGTAGTTGCACTCAATATGTTTGATGAGCTGGAAGAAAAAGATGCAGAGTTCAATTACAAAATGCTTGGACAGATGCTGGGTATGCCATTTATACCTACAGTTGGGAATAGGAAAAAAGGGATGGAAGATCTTCTCGACACTATTATTGAAACATATGAGCAGGAAGAAAGCAGCAGAAGAAGGGCTTGCATACGTTTTAAGCATGATCTGGAAGAATCAATCCAAATCATCAGGAATTATATTGAAGAGATTCATTTTGTAAAAGAAAACATTCCCTCGCGCTTCTACGCCATCAAACTTCTGGAAAACGACAAGGAAGCCATACATGCTGCATCGCATAAAGAATTCACAGACGTTAAAACACTTGCAGAGGTTGAGCGTCAGAAAATTGAAAAAATATATGGCGATGACATTGAGAACCTGATTGCGGAGGCGCGTTACAGCTTCATTGCAGGCGCATTGAAAGAAACATATAAAAACGGCGAAGATAAATCCAAGAAGAACAGGTCGTACAGACTCGATCAGATATTAACCCATAAGTTTTTCGGATTCCCCATATTTATTGCCTTTCTGTGGCTGATGTTCTTTTCAACATTCTTTCTGGGATCATTCCCCATGAACTGGCTTGAACAGGGAGTATCATTCATTGGTGGTCTTGTCGAAAACCATATGCAAGACGGCATGCTAAAGAATCTGCTAATTGATGGTATTATCAGTGGGGTTGGCGGGGTTCTGGTATTTCTGCCCAACATCTTATTTCTATTCCTTTTCATTGCATTTATGGAAGACACAGGCTATATGGCCCGTGTTGCCTTCCTGATGGACAAACTCATGCATAAAATAGGACTGCATGGCAAATCATTCATTCCTCTTATTATGGGATTTGGTTGTAATGTGCCGGCTATTATGGCCACCAGAACACTCGAAAACCCATCAGACAGGTTACTGACCATACTCATAAATCCATTTATGAGTTGCAGCGCCCGTTTGCCAGTATACATTCTGATTATTGCTGCTGTATTTCCTGAAAATCCGGTCATGATGCTGTTTATGGTGTACATGATTGGAATCTTCTTTGCCATTATCATGGCTCTGTTATTTAAGAAAACAATGTTTAGAAAATCTGAAGCTCCTTTTGTAATGGAGCTCCCTCCGTACCGAATGCCGGTAACCAAAACAGTTGTAAGACATATGTGGTTCAGAGCATCACAATATTTAAAGAAAATGGGCGGAATCATCCTTATAGCTTCAGTAATAATATGGGCTTTGGGCCATTTCCCAAGGAGTTTTGAACCGGAACCACAGCTCAAAAGTAAAACCGAACAAATAAAAACTCATTATACTGCTATTCAGTCCTACAATTCCAAAAATGCTGAGAATCTATTTATTGAAGCCAAACATATTGCAGCACAAATAGAAATAGCGCAGCAGCAAAATTCCTTTATAGGGCGTATTGGAAATGGGATTCAACCCATAATGGAACCCCTGGGTTTTGACTGGCGTTTGACTGTAAGTTTAGTAAGTGGAATTGCAGCCAAGGAGGTTGTAGTATCCACGCTTGCCGTTCTTTTTAGTGCCGAAGCGGCTGTCGACACCAGAAATGTAAATGAGGTATTACAAGACAACCCCACAAATAATCTTAGCGACAGAATAAGCATGGCCACATATCAGGATGGGCCCAATGCCGGAAACAGGATTATGGATCCGGTTACCGGTTTTGCCTTCTTAATGTTTGTTCTGCTCTACTTCCCATGTGTGGCAGTAGTTGCAGCCATTCGCAAAGAAACAGGAGGCTGGAAATGGGCAATTTTTACTGTAATATATACAACCGGAATAGCATGGCTGGTGGCATTTGCTGTTCAGCAAATTGGTTCACTTATTGTTTAAGCCCTACTCATTTCGAAACTCAATTGCCTTAAAGATGTTATTTTTGTGTAATTAATTTACATTATTATGATTTTTTCTCGTTGTTTTTTGCTCATTATTTTATTTCTTACTTCAACGCAAGTATTTCCCCAGTCACATATGGGTTGTCAAAATACGGAGCTTACAGGCACGTATAAACTAATTCAGGATTCCGACGGAACGACTCCGGCAGAGAATGCAGTAATCACACTTTATCTCAACGGAAATTCAGCAAAAATCATTGCCATTATGCCGGGAACCGAAATTATCTCAGGAGGAGAGTTCAGCGCATGCGAAAACCTGATAACAATGTCGTTTACCGATTTTGATTTCTATGCAGACAACCAGCCATTTAGTGTTATTGGCAATATGCTCACATTACCTTTTGTGGTTATGAGCGATGTGGATGAGGGTCATAGCGAATGGATGAAAATAAGCAATAGTGGTGATGACCAGGCTTCAAATGAAGGAGAAAACGGGGATGGGAATGGAAGCGGAAATGGCAATGGAAATAATGGATCCGGCAATGGAGATGGTAACGGGAGTGGAAATGGTAATGGGAATGGAAGCGGAAATGGAGACGGCAGCAATGGAAATAATGACGGGAACAACAACAATCCTAATGACCCAAATTTCCCCGATGAAGAAAACGAAATTGCACCTTATGTAGGCGATTATATAGGCACCGGCTGGGGCTGGGAAGTAAGATTCAAACATACTTCAGGCGAATTTGTGTCTCAATTCAGTGGTGCTGACCCTGATGAACTACCGTTTGAAGGGGATAAAGTAATCATGAGCCTGATGGTGGAACACGCCACAAAATTCATGATTCATATTGATGAAGAAGGAAATGTTACCGGTGAAGGTGAAATAGTGTATAACCTGATTCCTAATCTCTGCGGAGTTGCTATCCTAACGGAACAAGTAAATAGTGCTATTAATCTGATGGGAGAAATTGCATTTTTCTACGATTTAAGCGGAAAAATAAGCGGAAGGTCTATCGAAAATATCAGAGGCGTTTTTAAAGGTTTTCAAGGAGACCTTGCCAAAAAAATGCAAATTGCATATGAAACTGGCGGAAACATACTAAATGAAATGGCCGGATACAACTTTAGTAAAACTTTAAAAGAACTGGATCTTTCTTCAAAACAAGATGCTGCCATTTGCAATTGTGCAGCAGGAATACCAAATGTAGCTGCCGGAACCTCTGTTGGGCCTTCAAATATGAAAGACCTCATCACTTCTGTTGGAATAGATGCTGTGAAATCAATTCTGTTAGATCTTGGAAAACCCGGTGGATTTATGCTATCCATTCCCGGACTCACACAAATCCAGTATTATTACAAAGGCCTGCAGAACGGACCCGAAACCAGAAAATTCAAAATCAAAGGTCACCTGGTAAATGGACAACTCTATCTTCAAATGGACGGGGATGTTTATGAGGGATCGAAAGATCTTACGATTGAATACATGGTAAATTACGAGAAAGAAACTCCGACATTCCCTACCTGGTCTCCATTTCAGAAAGCGCCGGGCACAATGCATCAGGCGAATACCGCGACCACTATATATGAGCAGGTCACCAAAACAAAAAAAACGAAATACACCGATTACATCACCGGTGAAGAAAAAGAAGTTGAGGTAGAATATCAGGAGACAGAAGAAAGTACCATTACTCTTCCCTTCCCGTTTGCCACATTCAGAGAAGCCGGTATGCACCGAAACGGAGTTCAGGTCTGGCAGGAATATGAGTATAACTGGGAAGTTTTGAAAGTCGAAGAAAAAGAAGACTAGTTAGTCTGACTTCACAATTTTGTGTAAAGGAATATTGATCAGAAATTTATCTGAACGCACATTCATATATTCCCATTGAACAGTAAAAACCTCAGCCCAGGCATCCCGCTCAAAGAACCAGAATTCATATACATCAAATTCTCCTTTTTGTAGCAAATGCTCTCCGGGAGCCTCTATTCCATTATATAAAGACAGTGGGTTATTTAATGTATCGTTAATATAAAGATTCACAAGTTCAGAACGATTCGAAACACATAAATCAGGGATGGGTTCCGCACCGGTATTGGTTACTGTTAAAACCAGTTTCACGGCCGGAATATCTGAATATGCAGGATCATCTTCAAATGCAGTATATGAAAAGAATTCGACTTCACATTTTACTTCAAAATCTGTTATTTGAGCCGACAATTGCAGGGTGGCCAACAAAATAAAAAGGTTCATCAGGATTTTCATGGCAAAATATTTCTTATTTGATGCCTGTTTCCAATTTTTTCACAAACTACTTAAATGTAAGTTTCACAATTAAATCGGCAATTGTTTCTGCTACTGTCTGAAATTCATCCAGACTATTCATTCTTGTGATATTGAAGTCGCCGGCGTTTAAAATTCTTTGCACTTCGCCGGGTTTGTTTTTGAAGATTTGGATATTGGCAATTAAAGTGTCGCTTTCCATAGTCTCATTCACCTCAATATAGTATAGAAACTTACTTTTATCTCCATCAAAAGTAAAACAATGAGCCGTAGAGTCCTGCTCACATTCTAATATCGCTGTATCAACAAAGCACCAACATTTTCCATGAATATATTCAGTGATTTGTGCTTGAATACTATCAGTACCGGTATAATCTACAAACCATTCGGTTTTCAATTCAGGTTCATTTTGATCAGGCAGATCATTCTTTTTCTCTGTAGAACTTGAGCATGAGAACAAGAAAGGAACAAATAGTAACAGCAAAAAGTATTTCATATCATTTTTTTTCTCAAAATCAACCCAAAATGAAAATCACCAAGATTAAACGGCTTCTTAAAAACTTCAAACTTCTCAGGATCAAATTGTTTTAAAAGATCTTCGGGCTTTGGCCGAATACTCAAATCAGGCCCGCGTGGCGTATCAATATCGCTTCGCCAGTGAATTATGCCGATTTTACCTCCGGGCTTTAAGATTCTAAAAGCCTCTTTATAAATCCTTTCGGGATCACTATGATGCATGATATTGAAAAGCATCAGGTACTCCACCGATTTTTTAGGCAAGCCTGTTCCGGTGTCCACAAAATCACGGGTTATGACTGCCAGGTTCTCCAATCCTGATTCTTTTCCTCTTGTTTCAACAAGTTTTGTCATTTCCTCTTCCAGATCAAATGCAAACAACAGTCCACCAATGACTTTTGCGGCAGGAATAGTAAAAGTACCGTATCCACAACCAAATTCTGCTAGGTGCTCAACACTTTCGTTAATTTCCATAGCATGAAGAATCTCCGGAACATCGAAAAACGATTTCCAGTAATTTTCTTCGGGCATACCGCTTTCCCGGATTTTCATACTTATGCTATTGCGTCTTCAAGCTGATTCAGCAAGCGGCTGGCACCAATTCTAAACAACTCATTATTAAGCCACTGCTGACCCAATATAGCATCAACCAGTTGGTAGTAATGAACGGCGACCAATGGTTCGCTTATACCTCCGGCAGGCTTGAATCCTACTTTCTTTCCGGTTTTCTCATAAAACTCACGAATGGCATGCAACATAACATATGCTGCTTCCAATGTGGCTGCAGGCTGCACTTTACCAGTGCTTGTTTTAATGAAATCAGCTCCGGCTTCCATTGAAATCATGGATGCTTTGTATATGAGATTAGGATCTTTTAATTCTCCGGTTTCTAAAATCACTTTTAAGTGAGCTTGTCCACACGCTTCTTTATGCTTCTGCACTTCCTCACGAAGCCATGCTTCATCACCGGCGAGAAAACGTCCGCGTGTGATCACCATATCAATTTCTTTAGCCCCTTGTTTAACGGCATAGCGAACTTCTGAAAGGCGAATTTCAAGCGGACTCTGTCCGGAAGGAAAAGCACCGGCAACAGCAGCAACACTTATATCTTTACCCTGCAGGGCTTCAACCGCTGTTTTAACGAAAGGTGGATACACGCATACTGCAGCAGTTGTGGGAATCCCCTTTTCTTCATGTGCAACCGACCATGCACGTTTACAAAGTGCCCTCACCCGTTCATCAGTATCTGTTGCCTCCAGGGTTGTAAGATCAATTAAATGAACCAGCTTTCTGAAAACTTTCTGTATATCTGCAATTTGTTGCGAGTTGATTTCGCGAACAGCATCCTGTATATCATGCTCATTGAATGTCATAATCCTCTACATTTGATTAGCAAAAATAATCAAATTTTATTATGAAATCAGGAATAACTGATCATTATGAAGCACGAGACTTACTATAAACCACACCCGGTTTTTTACGCTTAGTCTTAACCTGGTTTAGCATACGCTTCATCATCTTATTGCTTGCATTAATCAGGTTCTTTTTAAGCGCTTTCTCTAGTACTTCTTCTGTTAGAGGTTCAAATCGATACCCTGCTTTACTAAACTGATCTAAAAAACGAGGCAGAGCATATTTTAATCTCGGTATAGCCTTCTTGTTTTCATGAAATACTACAATTGATCCTGACTTGGTATACCGGAGTACATTTCTTAGACATTTTGCCGGAGTCGTATTTCGATCAAAATCTCCGCTCAGAACCGACCATAATACGATATAGAAATTTTTACGCAGTTTCTGAATCTGAGAGGGCGTGATATGACCATAAGGAGGACGGAACATTTTACTCTGAATATAAGAATCTCCCGCATCAACATTGTCTAAATACTCCGGATGCTTGTTTTTCCAGCCATCAACGTGATTGTGAGTATGATTACCTATTGCATGGCCTTCCTCAACGATCTGCCTAAAATACTTTTTGTGCTTTCGAACGTTATCACCCACACAAAAAAATGTAGCTTTGGCATTGTACTTTTTCAATGTTTTCAGCACAAATGGAGTAACCTCAGGGATTGGGCCATCATCAAATGTCAGGTACACTACCTTTTCCTTCTCCGGAATTCTCCAGATCAGATGACGAGTCTGAATAGACTTCAAAACATAAGGCTGTACCAGATACATACAGAATCAAGTTTTATTGCACAGGCATTTGACCGGCTCCCACATACATTCCATAGTAGTACTCAAACAATGGCTGAACATGGTTTAGTAATGCATCCTGTTTTTCACGCTCTGCAATCTGCATGATACGCTGCAAGATATACAATCCCTGCTGCTTATCCATATTCAGATTTTTCTGGCGCTTATGATCCAGTGAGTAAATAAATCCTAATTCGGCACTATATATATCAGTTAACCTGAACAGAATATTATTTCCTTTCTCAACTTCACCTGCACGGTAATATGCTTCTGCAATGGGTAAAACGAAGAAATCATAAGGAATGACCTCATCAGGCATAATTTCCATTGCTTTATCAAGTGCAGCAACAGCTGAGTCGCGCTTTCCTTCCTCAATAAGGGCATTGGCAAGACGGGCAAAATTATTTCTGAAGTTCATGATCATACGACGGTTTGTTTCATCCAGGTAAACACCTTCACCATTCAGGTTCCCCCAGTTGAACTTATTCATCATATTATCATACATCACGTCTGTATTTACTCTTCCTACGGCTTCGCCTTCACTTCTGGGTGTACGAATCGGAGCTAGCTTATAGGTAAGACCTTCCAACAGAAAGTACTCTTCCAGTCCCATATATGCATCGTTACCCGTAGTAATTGCAAAATGAATAGGACGATCCCAGTTGAAGTGTGCCAGAATATCAAGTACAAACAATGAATTTTTCTGCAATGCAAATCTGTTAATGGTCCAGTTCACACTATCAACAACTTCATTGGCCCATTTTTGGGGTACGGTTCCGTTTGATACCACTTTTGCACTGTCAACCGGCAGATAGAAACTCTTGGTTGGGAAATAATCAACCTGTCCCTGTCTGGTCTGCAATTTAAGTTTATCAGGACTTTTATGAATAATGGCAAACAAATCTTTTATGTTTACATAGCCTTCAATACCTGAATTTTCAAGCAGGTACACTACATCTCTGGTTCCCTGCCTGTATTGCTCATGTGACATTGAAATTGGTGCCGGCGCTGCATCATATACAGCACGCTTCATCTGGTCGGCATACCAATCTGTATTAAAGAGTGAAAGGTTGATAACACGTACATCGGTACGATACCCCTCCACTTCCTGAACATACCAGAGCGGGAATGTATCGTTATCACCATTGGTAAATAAAATAGCATTAGGCTCACAAGAGTCGAGATAGTTCTTGGCAAAATCTCTTGCTGTATATCTGTTGCTTCGGTTATGGTCATCCCATCCCTGACTGGCCATAATACCGGGCACCAGAATTAGCGTAGCCAGAGTGGCAATTATCGGACTCATCTTTCCTTTCAAAAATCTCGAGATAAGTTGTGTGACAGCAATTACACCAAAACCAATCCAAATGGCAAAAGCATAAAAACTCGCCGCATAAGCATAATCCCTTTCCCTGGGCTGATATGGATACTGGTTTAGGTAGACAACAATTGCAATTCCGGTCATAAAGAACAGTAATGCCACCACCAGACTGTCTTTTGAGTGCTTATTAATATGGAAGAACAATCCAACCAGACCTAAAATCAGTGGCAGGAAGAAGAATGTATTTCTTCCGGGATTATTCTTGGCTGTTTCCGTGATATCGCCCTGATTCCCAAGATGCATCTCGTCAATAAATTTGATACCACTTAACCAGTTTCCTTGAGTATCATCCCCATGTCCCTGAATATCGTTTTGTCGTCCAACAAAATTCCAGAAGAAGTAACGGAAATACATGTGTCCAACCTGATATGTAAAGAAGAATCTCAGGTTTTCGCTAAATTTTGGTCTATATAGTGTCTGCGATTCACCATTAGGTCCGGTAACACGTATAGGCGTACCCTTAATTCTTCCCCATTCCTTATATTTTTCTATATGACCTTGCTGCTGATTACTCCACATGCGCGGAAACACAGTAACAAAATCTTCGTCATAAGTTGGCTTACTGTTTTTGCGATCGTCTGTAACAATGTATTTTCCTTTCTCAACATCTTTTTCATACACCGGAGAAGCATCTTTCCACTGATCACCGGGATTAACAGGAGCATTATAATACTGGCCTTTAAATAATGGCACATCACCATACTGCTCACGATTTAGATATGCAAGTAAAGAAATAGCATCTTTAGGTGCATTTTCATTAATTGGAGTTGCAGCATTTGAACGAATAATCAAAATAAAGAATGTTGAATATCCAATAAGAATAAAAGTTAAGGACAGTATGACGGTATTTAAAATAACCTTTGCTTTTTTGCGGGTCCATCTTAACCCAAAAACAATAGCTGCAATAATAAAAAGGAAATAGAATATGGTTCCGGAGTTAAAAGGCATTCCTAATCCGTTCACAAAGAAGAGCTCAAACTGACCGGCAAGCCACACCACGCCGGGTATGATCATATAGAACAGAATCGCCAGTAGAATTATTGACAAACCAATGGCTACAACTGTTCCTTTTGTTGTCACTTTGTATTTTCTGAAATAATAAATAAGCACAAGCGCCGGAAATGTAAGAAGGTTCAGAAGGTGAACCCCGATGGACAGACCGGTAAGAAATGCAATCAAAACAAGCCAGCGAAGTGATTTCGGATCATCTGATTCAGCATCCCACTTAAGCATAATCCAAAAGACCAGCGCAGTGAAGAACGATGACATGGCATACACTTCACCTTCTACTGCTGAGAACCAGAATGAATCACTGAATGTATATGCAAGCGCACCAACAAGACCTGCTCCGAGAACTGAAAAATAAGACTGCGGATTACTCATGTTTTCCTCACCAATCATGCGTTTTGCCAGTCTGGTAATACTCCAGAAGAGAAACAATATGGTAAATGCACTCGATAGTACAGATAGCATATTGATCATGAAGGCAACATTTTCAACATTTCCAAAGGCAAATAATGAGAAAAATCTACCAAACAATTGGAATGTCGGAGCCCCGGGTGGGTGACCAACCTGTAGTTTATATGAAGTGGCAATATATTCACCACAATCCCAGAAGCTGGCTGTTGGTTCAGCAGTCATTACATAAACAACGGCTGCGATAAGAAACACAACCCAACCCACAATGTTGTTGTACTTTTGATACGTTTGCATTATTCAGATTATTAATACAGTTTAAACTGCGAAATTATAAAGAAATTTTGACAATGGGAAAACAATAAGCATCAGCATTTATTGTGTTTGGAAAAAATTTTATAACTTTGCGCCCTGAATTTACACTGTCCGATGGTGTAATGGTAACACAGCTGGTTTTGGTCCAGCCGTTCAAGGTTCGAATCCTTGTCGGACAACGGAAAATTTGAGAGAGGGGACAAATGTCCCCTCGATTTTTACCTGTATCAAAGATGATCGATAAGAAGAACATAGAGAAATTACTGGAGCAAATCCTTGCTGAGAAGGAGGTTTTTCCTGTTTTGGTTAAAATAAGCCAGGGCAATAAAATCTCTGTGTTTCTTGATGGAGTGGATGGTGTTAAAATAGAAGATTGTGCTTTCGTAAGCCGTCAGATTGAAAACAGCCTCGACCGTGACAAAGAGGATTTTGAACTGGAGGTTTCTTCGTATGGAGTTGGCAATAAACTACTGCTTCCTGTGCAATACAAGATTAATATTGGAAGAATAGCCAAATCAATGCTTGCCGACGGTAAAACCTACAAAGGCAAGATCATTGAAGCTGACGAAGAAAGATTTACTCTTGAAACCGAAAAAAAAGGTAAAAAGAAAAGTGAAAAAACAAAAGAACTTATAACCCTTACATACGACGAATGTCGTGAAACAAAAGTTATTGTTTCTTTTAATTAGTTAAGTTATGGAAACGCTGAACCTGATTGAATCATTTAGTGAGTTTAAAGACTCAAAAGCCATTGATCGCCCTACATTGATGCGCATTTTGGTAGATATCTTCAAACATATCCTCACCAAAAAGTTTGAACAAGCCGACAATTTCGATGTAATTGTAAACACCACTACCGGTGACCTTGAGATTTGGCGAAGTCGTATCATTGTTGAAGACGACAATATTGAAAACCCCAATGAAGAAATAGGGTACACTGAAGCCATCAAAATTGAACCTGATTTTGAAGTTGGCGAACAGGTACTTGAATCATTCAGCATTGATGAGTTTGACCGAAGAGATATACAGAGCATCCTTCAAATGCTGAAATCAAAAGTTCTTGAATACGAAAAGAATAACGTATTCATGAAATACAAAGACAGAATTGGTGAAATCGTTACCGCTGAAGTCAGTCAGGTTTGGAAAAAAGAACTATTGGTACTCGATGAAGAAGATTTCGAGCTGGTTTTACCACGAAGTGAAATGATTCCAACCGATTTCTATAAAAAAGGTGATTCGCTAAGGGCCGTTGTTGATAATGTAGATTTTAAAAACGGAAATCCCGTTATTATTTTATCCAGAACTTCGCCTGTTTTCCTAGAAAGACTTTTTGAGCTTGAAGTGCCGGAAATATATGACGGACTTATCACCATTAAAAAAATTGTTCGCATGCCGGGTGAAAGAGCAAAAGTAGCCGTCGAATCATATGATGATCGTATTGATCCGGTTGGTGCTTGTGTAGGGATGAAAGGCTCCAGAATTCATGGCATAGTTCGTGAGCTCAGAAATGAAAACATCGACGTAATAAACTACTCAGGTAACCTTCAGGTATTTATTTCAAGAGCATTGAGCCCGGCAAAAATTTCCGGAATTAAGATCAATGAAGAAGAAAAAGCGGTTGAGGTCTATTTAAAACCAGACCAAATATCCCTTGCCATTGGTAAAGGCGGACAAAACATTAAACTTGCCTCGAAACTTACAGATTATGAAATTGAAGTTTTCAGGGAGGTTGATACCGAATACGATGATGATGTTGATTTGATGGAGTTTTCAGATGAAATTGAAGAGTGGATCATCAAAGAATTCAAAAAGATCGGACTTGATACAGCAAAGAGTATTTTGGCCATTCCAAAAGATGAACTTGCTGAAAGAGCAGATCTTGAAAAAGAGACCATTGAGGAAGTTATAAAGATTCTTCAGTCTGAGTTTGAATAAAAATCTTTAATTTAGCCACGTTTTTGACAGTTTTGTAAAAGGATTTATGGACAAGAACACAGGAACAAAACGATTAAGCAAAGTAGCAATTGAGTTGAATGTAGGCGTACATACGCTTATTGACTTTCTCAATGATGAAGGCATGCCCGTGGAAGGGCCAAACGCCAAAATCGGTGAGGAGGCGTATAATGCCCTGTTGAAAGAATTTCACAAAGACAAGACTGCCAAACAGGAAAGCATGAAAATCAACCTCAGGCCTCAGGAAGAAGAGGAGGAGCAAAAGGAAGAAATCAAAGAGCCTGAAAAAGATGAGAAAGCCGATGACCTGCTAATCACTAATTTATCAGTAGACACAGATATTCCTGAAACCAAGGAAAAGGAAGTAAAGGAAAAAGAAGAGAAGACTGAAAAAGAAGTCGTAAAGGAAGAGGTTATAGAAGAAGTTGAAAAAGAGAGCAAGAAAAAAACCCCTGCCAAGAAAAAAGCTACTTCGGATAAAGAAGAAAAAGAACCTGTACAAAAAGAGGAAGACTCTGCTGAAAAGTCAGATAAAATAATTGACGATTCCAAAGAAGAAGATAAAAAGAAAGGCCCTAAGATTTTGGGCAAAATAGATCTTGATAAAGACAAGAAAAAAACCGAGAAGGAAGAGCCAAAGGAAAAAGCTAATAAGGATACTAAAAAAGCTGAGCCTAAGGAGGAAACTGAAGAGAAGAAGGAAAAAGAGGAAGCACTAAAACCAAAAGAAGAGCAAAAAGAAGAAGTAAAAGATTCCGAAGCTAAAGAAGACAGCAAGGAAATAAAAGAACATATCAAAACCGAATATCAGAAACTGAGCGGACCAAAAATTGTAGATAAAATTGATATTTCCGGTTTTGACAAGAAACCTACCAAACAGGAAAAAGAAGCGGAGAGAAAGAACAAGAAAAAGACTCGTCCGCGTATCACTAAAAAGAAAGAAAGCGTAGATCCTAATTCAGGAAAAGACCATAAGCAACACGACAAAGGAAGAGGCAGAGGCAAAGGACGCAAAAAAGAAGCAAGACCTGAAATTAGTGAAGAGGATATTAATCGTCACATCAAAGAAACTCTGGCCCAGTTGCAGGGAGGATCATCCAAGTCCAAAGGCTCCAAGTATCGTCGCATGAAACGCGATGCTCAACAGGAGAAAGAAATGGAAAAACAGGAGCAGGCTGAAAAGGATAAGAGCATTCTCAAACTCAACGAGTTTATTACTGTCAGTGAGCTTGCTTCATTAATGGACGTACCTGCAACACAGGTCATATCTTCATGCATGAGTCTTGGTCTTATTGTTACTCTGAACCAGCGCCTGGATGCTGAGGCCATTACAATTGTGGCAATGGAATTTGGGTACGAAGTTCAGTTCACTTCAATCGACGATGAAGAGATTATTGAAGAGGAAGTTGATAACCCTGAAGATCTTTCACCTCGCTCCCCTGTTGTTACTGTTATGGGGCACGTAGATCATGGTAAAACTTCTTTACTTGACTATATTCGAAACACCAACGTAATTGCAGGTGAGTCCGGTGGAATTACGCAGCACATCGGTGCATACGAAGTGATTCTGGAAGATGGACGTTCAATTACATTCCTCGATACACCTGGTCACGAGGCTTTTACAGCTATGCGTGCCCGTGGTGCAAAAATCACTGACCTTGCAATTATTGTTATTGCTGCAGACGATCAGGTTATGCCTCAAACCGTTGAAGCAATTAATCACGCTAAAGCAGCTGAGGTTCCTATGGTTTTTGCCATTAATAAAATGGATAAACCGGGTGCAAATCCTGATAAAATTAAAGAGCAGCTGGCCAATATGAATCTGCTGGTTGAAGACTGGGGAGGAAAATTCCAGAGCCAGGAAATTTCAGCTAAAAAAGGACAGAATATTGATCAGTTACTCGATAAAGTACTGCTGGAAGCAGACATGCTTGAGCTCACCGCCAATCCTGATAAACTTGCCAACGGAACGGTTATTGAAGCCTCTCTGGATAAAGGTCGCGGGTATGTAGCTACAGTTCTGATCCAAAGCGGAACCCTTAGAATAGGAGATATTATACTTGCCGGTTCATATTATGGTCGTGTTAAAGCAATGTTTAACGAACGTAATCAGGCCGTGGAAGAAGCCGGACCAAGTTCACCGGTATTGCTGCTCGGACTTAACGGAGCACCCACTGCTGGAGATATCATTAAAGTATACGAAGACGAACGCGATGCCAAAGATCTGGCAACCAAGCGCCAGCAACTCATCCGCGAACAAACCCTTCGCACCCAGAAACATATTACACTTGATGAAATCGGTCGTCGTATTGCGATTGGAGAATTTAAGGAACTCAATGTTATTGTAAAGGGAGATGTAGTTGGATCTATTGAAGCATTGTCTGATTCATTACAGAAACTCAGCACTGATAATATTCAGGTAAATATTATTCACAAAGCTGTTGGTGGAATCAACGAATCTGATGTGCTTCTGGCTACTGCATCCAATGCCATTATTATCGGCTTCCAGGTTCGTCCTTCACTTACAGCACGAAAACTTGCCGAAAAAGAAGAGATCGAAATACGTACATACTCAATCATCTACGATGCAATCGAGGAAATTAAAGCTGCTATCGAGGGTATGCTTGAACCAAAAATGGTTGAAAAAGTTGTGGCCAATATTGAAGTACGTGAAGTGTTTAAAGTTTCAAAAGTTGGAACCATTGCCGGTTGTATGGTTCTCGATGGAAAGGTTAATAAAACGCAAAAAGTACGTCTCATTCGCGATGGCATTGTAGTTATAACAGGTACAATATCATCTCTGAAACGCTTCAAAGACGATGTTAAAGAAGTTCTTTCCGGTCAGGATTGTGGTATCGGTATTGAAAACTTCAATGATATTAAATCCGGTGATGTTATTGAAACATTCATCGAGGTGGAAGAAAAAAGAAAACTATAATAGAATTTCAGGGCGGCATTGCCGCCTTTTTTTTTGAACAGAAATGAAATTCATCCGAATTCTTAAATCACAAAGCATTTCAAAAGCTGGTCTTGATTTTTCTACACCGAAAAATCCATTCGAATCTATGAATGAGATCCCTATTGGTAGAATTCCACAAGAACTAGAATCCTCTATTCAGGAGTTTATCAAAGAAAAATCCATCCATCGAAGTGATAGAATGGTTCATTTATCGGCATATCTTGCAAATGATTTAATGCATAATTCTTATGCACACGAACCCATTCTAATCAATATTGGTTCTTCTCGTGGCGCTACAGAAAGCTGGGAAAGATTTTACAAAGATTATGCTAAAACCGGCAAACTAAGACCAACCAGTTCCCCGCTTACTACTCAGGCGCATATAAGCTCCGCTATAGCCTCAATGCTCGAAACCGATTATAGTTTTGCAATCGATCATTCACTCACCTGCTCTACCGGATCAGCAGCATTGGTCAATGCGGTGGCATGGCTTAAATCCGGTATGAGCATATATGCATTGATTGGAGGTAGTGAAGCTTCAAATACTGATTTCACTCTGGCTCAAATCAATGCTCTCGGCATAGGTTCAAAATACAAAGGCAGATATCCATGCAGACCATTTAATGAAGAAATGGAAAACAGCTTCGTACTGGCAGAAGGGGCAGGGCTGGCTTTGCTTGAGTCCTGCAACGAACAGAATTTGCAGGTGGGAGATATCATTGTTGAGAACATAGGTTATGCCCAAACCGCCCCACCCTCACTCACAGGTATCGATCCCGAAGGTTTGCCACTTCACAAAGCAATGAAAATGGCTTTGGAAAACACGGGCTCAAAACCCGACCTTATTCTTGCACACGCCCCTGGAACAGTGAAAGGCGATCAGGCAGAGTTTAATGCCATTCAATCTGTTTTTACGGAAAACCCACCGGCTATATATAGTTCAAAATGGATTACCGGACACACATACGCCGCTTCTGGTATGCTTAATCTTTCGCTGGCCATGAAAATATTTAATGGATTTATTCCAGCAGATTATCCATATGAAACCTACGCCCCTTTCGTACATCCTGAAAAAATTAGCAGCATCATGATCAACAGCACAGGCTTTGGAGGCAATGCGGTGAGTATTTTACTCAAAAAAATATAGTTTGATCTTGTGGTAGTTAATCAAAACCCCAAAAATTGTATTTTTGAGGTATGAAAAACTTTACCGATATCATCAGCCTTGAACTGGGCTTAAAAATACACCAGGTGGCGGGAACCATTCAGCTTTTGAGCGAAGGTGCCACCGTTCCCTTTATTGCCCGATACCGTAAGGAAATGACCGGCAGCCTTGACGAAGTTCAGATAATGGCTATTAAAACCCGTTTACATCAACTAACCGAACTTGAAAAACGCAAAGATGCGGTTATTGAAAGCATTCGTGAACAGGAAAAACTTACTCCCGAACTGGAAGAAAAGATCCGCAATGCGCAAACCATGCCTGAGGTGGAAGACTTATATCTTCCCTATCGTCCGAAAAGGAAAACCCGGTCCAGTGTGGCCATTGAAAAAGGACTTGAACCTCTTGCAAAAAAAATATATCAGCAATTGCCCTTCGATCTGGAAGCTGCTGCCGAACATTTTATTGATGAGAAAAAAGGTGTCAGTTCAATTGAAGAAGCCATTGCCGGTGCGCGGGATATCATCGCCGAATGGGTAAATGAAAACGCCATCATCCGTGCCGGACTTCGCCGCATGTTCATCAACGACGGGATTATCACATCAAAAATCATCAAAGGCAAAGAACAGGAAGGCAATAAATTCGAAAATTATTTCGACTGGAACGAACCGGTAAAAAAATCACCATCACACCGTATTCTTGCTATTTTCAGAGGTGAAAATGAAGGTTTTTTGAAAGTCATCATAGAACCCGACACTGAAGAAGCACTCGACTTTATCGACAGAAAAATAATAACCGGAAATAATGCTATTGCCGACGAAGTGATTGATGCATACGAAGATGCATACAAACGTCTTTTAAAGCCCAGCATCGAAACCGAAGTAAGAAAGCACTATAAGGAACAGGCCGACCGCGAAGCCATTGAAGTTTTTGCGGAAAATGCCCGCCAGTTACTGATGGCTGCTCCGCTCGGACAAAAAAATATTCTGGCCATAGACCCCGGCTTCCGAACAGGTTGCAAAGTTGTGGCCCTCGATAAACAAGGCAACCTATTGCACAACGAAACCATTTATCCACATCCACCGGAAAGCAAGGTGAAAGAAGCTTTGAATAAAATTGATCATTTGGTAGAGGCCTATAAAATAGAAGCCATTGCAATAGGAAATGGAACTGCAGGTCGTGAAACTGAAGCTTTTATCGGACGCATGCGTTTTAATCAGGATGTGATTGCGGTGATGGTAAATGAATCAGGCGCATCTATTTATTCTGCCAGTGATGTGGCACGTGAAGAATTTCCCGATTATGATGTTACCGTACGCGGAGCAGTATCCATCGGTCGCCGACTGATGGATCCACTTGCCGAGCTTGTAAAGATTGACCCAAAATCAATTGGCGTAGGACAGTATCAGCACGATGTGGATCAGAATCTTCTGAAAGAAAAACTCGATGATACGGTAATGAGTGCAGTTAATAATGTTGGTGTTGAGCTTAATACTGCCAGCAAACAGCTGCTCACCTACGTTTCGGGAATTGGCCCTGTTATGGCAAAAAACAT
This sequence comes from Marinilabiliales bacterium, assembly GCA_002869435.1. Taxonomy (GTDB): domain Bacteria; phylum Bacteroidota; class Bacteroidia; order Bacteroidales; family DTU049; genus BM518. The sequence continues at coordinate 27,661 of PKSX01000256.1, forward strand.
TGTTGAACATCGCAAAAATAATGGGCCTTTCAAATCGAGAAAAGAGATTCTTAAAGTAACACGCTTTGGAGACAAAGCTTTTGAACAGGCCGCAGGATTTTTGCGCATAAAAAATGCCGAAAACCCGCTCGATTCGTCTGCTGTTCACCCCGAATCCTATCACATAGTGGAAAAAATGGCTAAAGATCAGGATGCGTCGGTTTATGAACTCATGCAAAATAAAAGCCTTCGCGAACGCATCAATCTTAAAGCTTATATAAACGATAAAGTCGGACTCCCTACGCTAAAAGATATTATGTCTGAACTTGAAAAACCCGGCCGGGATCCACGCGAAAAATTTGAAGTTTTTGAATTTGACCAATCTGTAAATAGCATGGATGACCTTGTTGCCGGCATGGAATTACCGGGTATCGTTACCAATATTACTAGATTTGGAGCTTTTGTAGATATTGGCGTTCATCAGGACGGGCTTGTTCATGTTAGTCAAATGGCCGATAAATTTGTTCGCGACCCGAATGAAATAGTTAAACTGAATCAAAAAGTTAATGTTCGCGTTCTCGAGGTAGATAAAAACCGCAAACGCATTAACCTGAGTATGAAAAGCATGTAATTATGAAAAAATCCTTATTCCTTCTGTTGATATTGCTCACCACCGGACTTAATGCCCAGGAAAAACCATTCACAATTCCCTACGAACTCGACTCAAACAAGACCATGACTTACGAAGAAATTGTAACCATGTGTCATACCGTTGACTCATTGTTCATGGAAGTGCGGCTGAAAAGTTTCGGAACCACTTCGCGTGGATATGATCTACCCTACCTCATTGTGGAAGATCCGATGAAAAGAGATAAAAAACTAACACTCTGGATTCAGGCAGGCATACACCCCGGCGAAAGTGAAGGCGCCGATGCAGGATTCCTTTTTCTGCGAGATGTACTAACAAAACCCGAATTCAGAGTCATGCTGCAGAAAGTGCGCATTATTTTCATTCCGGTTTTCAATGCCGATGGATGGAACCGCATGAGCCCCTACAATCGCATCAATCAAAACGGCCCTGAGGAAATGGGCTGGCGCTGCACCGCGCAGAATCTGAATCTGAACCGCGATTTTATGAAAGCAGATGCCCCTGCCATGCAAAACTGGCTCAAACTTTTCAATGAAATCAACCCCGATTTTGTGGTCGATTGCCATACTACTGATGGGGCAGATTATCAGTACGCACTTACTTACGGACTTGATACTCATGAAGCATTAAATCAGGATGTAGCTAAATGGCTCAACGAAAAATATGTTCCTTTGGTTGAGGCAAATATGTCGCAGGCTGGATATCCTATTTACCCTTATGTAGCTTTCCGCGAGTGGCATAATCCAAAAAGCGGATTGAGAACATATGCTTCGCGTCCAATGCTGTCGCATGGATATACGATTTTGTCAGACCGCCCGTGCCTGCTAATTGAAACTCACATGCTAAAACCCTATAATATCAGAGTTGAGTCCACGCGGCAGATGTTGCTAAATACACTTATTGTTCTGAACACATACAACACCGAGTATCACGATGTTTTACAAAAAGCAGATGCAGACCGAAAATCAAAAGAATTTGCAAAGTCCAAGTTCCCTATCCATTTCAAGACCTCAATGCAAGACAGCTCACTCACAAATTTTCTCGGATTTGACTATGATACATTAACCAGTGAAATAACAGGCGGAAAGTATTTTGTGTATCATAACGATCAGCCTGAAACATTCAACCTCTGGATTTTCAATAAAATTGTTATCGACCGTGAAGTAGATCTCCCGATTGCATATGTCATCCCGCCTGAATGGAGCGAGGTCATATACCGGCTTAAGTTACACGGAATAAGTATTATAACTGTTCAGGAAGATACTGAAGTGGAAGCCACTCAAACCAAATTCTCAAATATTGAATTTCCTAATCGTCCATACGAAGGTCGCTTCAGTCCGAGTTTCGATGCTGAAGAATATGAAACAACCATTATTGTTCATAAAGGCAGTGCTCTTGTAAGGGTGAATCAGGATAAAATTAAAGTTATTGCATGGTTACTGGAACCTTACTCAGAAGACAGCTTTCTCAAATGGGGTTTTTTCAATACCATTTTCGAGCAAAAGGAATATGGTGAGCTTTATGTTATGGAACCTATTGCCGTGGAAATGTTTGAAAAAGATCCTGCATTAGAAGCAGAATTCGAGGAATTGAAAGCCAGCAATCCACAATTCGCAGCCAGCCAGTGGGCACAAATGAACTGGGTATACAACCACAGTCTCTGGGCTGATCCTCAGAAAGATGTTTATCCGGTTATAAAAATCACTAAAGAATCAGAATTTCAAAAACTAAATCCCAGCAGATAATGAAAATCATATCATATAATGTAAACGGAATACGGGCAGCAATAGGAAAAGGATTTATTGAATGGCTCGGGCAAACCGGTGCCGATGTGGTTTGTTTGCAGGAAAGCAAGGCTCAGCCTGATCAGATACCAATTATGGAGTTTGAAAGCATAGGTTATCAGACCTTCTGGCATAGTGCAGAAAAAAAAGGTTACAGCGGGGTTGCAATTCTTACCAAGATCAAGCCCGATCACATTACTTATGGAATCGGAATTCCGGAATACGATCGTGAAGGCCGCTTCCTAAGAGCCGATTACGGAGATTTGAGCATTGTTTCTGTATATCATCCCTCAGGCTCAAGCGGTGATGAACGCCAGGAATTTAAAATGAAATGGCTAGATGATTTTTACGATAAAGTGCATGAACTAAAGAAAGAAAGGCCAAACCTCATCATTTCCGGCGATTACAATATCTGCCACAAGGAAATCGATATTCACGATCCAAAAGGAAATAAAAACAACTCTGGCTTCCTGCCCGAAGAACGGGAATGGATAGGCAAATTCATCGACAGCGGATTTATTGATACATTCAGAGAATTCCACCCCGAGCCGCATCGCTACAGCTGGTGGAGTTACCGCCGCCAGGCCCGCGACCGAAACCTCGGCTGGCGCATCGATTACCACATGGTAACCGAAAATCTGAAAAGCCGCCTTAAAGATGCCGACATTCTTGATCAGGTGGTGCACAGCGATCATTGTCCGATTACGCTTGAGATAGATTAATAGTTTTAACTTTGTGTTTATGATAGAAATAATCCTCCCCTCTATAGCCATCCTGATCAGCCTTATTATTCTGATCATTTTGCTAACAAAGAAAAGCGGAACGACAACAGCCGACACTTCAAAACTTGAAGACCAGGTTCAGTCGCTCGACCGTCTCATCCGTGAGGAATTTGAACGCAACCGTGAGTCGTTGCAAAAAGCACTGCGCGAAAACCGGGAGGAACTGAGCAATTCTTTCAAAAACCTTGGCGAAGGACAAAGCAAACAATTTGAAACGTTCAACAAAAACCTGAATGATCTGGTAAAGCTATTTACTGAAAGAACGGAACGATTATACGAAGTTCTCAGAGAAACCGCACTGGAGAACAGGACTGAGCAAACCAAGTCGCTGACCGGGATTCGCGAAACCGTTGAAAAAAAACTCACCAGTCTGCAGGAAGACAACAGCAAAAAGCTGGAAGAAATGCGCAAAACCGTGGATGAGAAACTTCAGGAAGGACTCGAGAAGCGCTTCAATGAATCGTTTAAACTGATCAGCACCCGGCTTGAAGAAGTACATAAAGGTCTGGGCGAAATGCAGAGTCTGGCCTCTGGTGTGGGTGATTTGAAAAAAGTTCTTACCAATGTAAAAACCCGTGGAAACCTTGGCGAGGTGCAACTGGGATCTATCCTTGAACAAATCTTCAGCCCCGAACAGTATGAGCACAATGCACAGGTAAAGGCCAATAGTCAGGAACGCGTTGAATTTGCTGTAAAACTTCCCGGCAAAACACAAACCGATCAGGATCTGCTGCTTCCTATCGACTCCAAATTCCCTATTGAAGATTATCAGCGGCTACTCGAAGCATACGAAAAGGCCGACAGTACAAATACCGATCAGATTGAATCGGCAGCCAAACAATTTGAAAACTCTTTAAAGAAAAACGCCAAGGACATTTTTGAGAAATATATCAATCCTCCTGTTACTACCGATTTTGCCATAATGTTTGTACCCACAGAAGGGCTATATGCAGAAGTACTACGCAGAACTGGCCTTTTCGAAAGTCTCCAACGCACATATAAAGTTACAGTAGTTGGGCCCAGCAATCTGGTGGCATTTTTAAGCAGTTTACAAATGGGATTCCGTACGCTGGCTATCGAAAAACGCAGCAGCGAAGTATGGAATCTGCTGGGTGCTGTGAAGGCCGAGTTTGGTAAATTCGGCGATGTACTTGAAAAAACAAAGCAAAAACTCGAACAGGCTACCAAAACTATAGACTCTGCAGGTGTGCGTACAAGAGCCATTGAAAGAAAGCTGAAAGATGTTCAGGAATTACCGGTGATTGAAGACAACGACATTGCCGAAAGTATTGAAGAAGCCGGACACGAAGAAATTGACGAAAACGAAGACTGAAAATGACCGATCATAAAAACAACTGCCTCATTTGCGGCAGCGAACTCATTTATGCAGACAACGAAGAAGATCTAAATTGCGAAATATGTGGGGAAGCCTTTCACAGCAAAGTGTATTGCGAGAACAAACATTTCATTTGTGATCATTGTCACAGTGCAGGTGCCAACGAAGTAATTCTGAAAAAATGCCTTCAAAGTAAAAGTCTGAACCCGATTCAGCTGGCAAACGAAATAATGCATCTTCCTCAAATACATATGCACGGTCCCGAACATCATTATCTTGCCCCGGCAGTTTTGCTTACTGTGTATTATAATCATCTGGGCCATCAGGACACTAAAGAAGCTAAACTCAAAGAAGCACTTAAGCGCTCATCAAATGTTCCGGGTGGCGCCTGTGGTTATTGGGGCACATGTGGAGCAGCAGTTGGGACTGGAATTTTCATAAGTTTAATCACCAATGCCAATCCTGTAAGTGAAAAAAGCTGGCAGCTTAGCAACATGATGACTGCCGCATCACTATCAGCTGTGGCTAAGCATCCCGGTCCAAGATGTTGTAAAAGAGATACTTTTGAGGCACTTCAAACAGCTTCAGTATTTCTAAATGAACACTTTAATTTCAAACCTGAATCTAACGAGTCGATCACCTGCAAATTCAGCCATCTGAATAAAGAATGCCTGGGCAAAAAATGCCCTTATTTCAAAAATTAGAATGTATACCCCAGGCTTATACCCGGCAGCGTTACGGTTACATATTCCCGCACAAATAAATTCCACACTGCTGTTTCGATCAGATCATCGCTAATCAAAAACTTATTCATATGAACAATCAGGCCGCCTCTGAAGAAAAATCCTCCTTCAGGCTTCTGATATCTGTACCCTAGCCTAACAGTATTGTTTACCAGATGATATTCTCCGGTAATTAAATCAGTATTTAGATTCAGATATGCATAAGATAGACCAATGCTGTACTCAAACATATTTCTTCCTTTTCCAAAAAGAAAATTCAGCTCAGCTGTCCCGTTTGCTGTAGGAAAATTATTAAAAGGCAAATATCCTCCCCCTATTGATGTGCTGATATTTAAAAATCCGAATTTTGTCCAAATATGATCATAACTGAATGCTACAGGCAGCGCACTTCCCACAATATCAAAATAGAAAGCATTATTGGCAAATTTTTCACCTTTCACTTTTAGCCTTTTTTCTTCCTGACTGAAAGCAGTTATTACAATAAGAGACAAAGCAAAACAAATTATCATCCTTTTCATAAGCAGTGCTTTTATAATATTTCTTATGGATATTATACAAATATAATGCTAATAATTACCGAAACAATAAAATTCGATAGTCCAATAGTTTTATATCACTAATGATTATATTAATTCACTAAAAAACTAAAACTCTTAACTTCATTCTGTGAGTCGGATTTTTCAATTTCAAGTATATTTATAAATTTGTACCACCATGAGAAAAACAAAGGTCCTTTTGCAACGGATACTCTCTATACTGATGATCGCAATTATAAGTTGTATGATTGTCAACAGGGCTGTATTCATGCACACGCATATCATGGCAAACGGAACTGTTGTAACTCATGCTCACCCTTACGATAAAAGTGACCACAGTCCTTTTAAATCTCACAAGCACAGTAATAGCGAACTGCTGTTTCTTCAACAATTAAAGGATTTTCTACCAATTCTGGCGTTTGTTTTTACAGCATTATTAATTGTAAAACTCTCGAATTTCAGGAATCCTCAAATCCATGCTCCGTCTCTCCTATTAGATCGAATATATACAGGCAGAGCCCCTCCGGTACTTTAAGCTGTTTTCTACAGACTGAAACAGCCATTTATTGTCAATTGGAATATTTCCGATTTAGCAATTCAGTCTGATCACATCTGAAATCAAGTTTAAAGTCAATGAAAATCAATAGATTTCTTTTCATTTTATATGTATTAATGTTGAGTTCAAGTATCTCAACTGCACAAAAATCACCAACAGATGCCAATATTATTGGGCATGTTACATGCAATGGTGAGCATATCCCATTTGCTACAGTCAGTCTGAAGGGTACTGTTATTGGCGTTGCCTGTGATGAAAGTGGTCATTTTCAGCTCATTAACGTTCCGGTTGGATCCCATACAGTTGTAGCACAGTCACTGGGTTATGAAGCCAAAGAACTTGAAATTGAAATAGATTTAGGACAAACACTCGAAATTAAATTTGAGTTGAAAGAAGATGCTCTCGGGCTAAACGAGATTGTAGTAACAGGAGACCGGAATGAAAAAAACCGTAAAGATGCTGTAACAGTTGTTTCAGTGATTAGTCCAAAACTGTTAGTTTCTACTTACTCTCAAAATTTGTCTCAAAGTCTGCAGTATTCCTCTGGATTGCGTATAGAAAACAACTGCCAGAATTGTGGTTTCAACCAGGTTCGAATGAATGGAATGGAAGGACCGTATTCTCAGGTTCTCATAAACAGCCGGCCTGTATTCAGTAGTCTGGCAGGTGTTTATGGATTAGAGCTCATTCCGGCAAACATGATTGAACGCGTTGAAATTATTAAAGGAGGTGGTTCAGCACTGTATGGAAGCAATGCCATTGCAGGCACGATAAATGTAATTCTGAAAGATCCGATTGCCAATACATATGAATTCGGTTCCGGATTATCATTTATGGGAGTTGACAACACATACGGAAATAACTATGCACCGGAATATCATCTGAATTTCAACTCATCAATGGTATCACATGATGCCAAAACCGGCATGGCCATTTATGCTTCACATAAGAACCAGCAACCATTTGATGCCAATGGCGATGGGTTTTCCGAACTTTCTAAAATTAACGGGATTACAATTGGTAGTCGTATATACCATCGATTTGGAAGTAAAAGCAAAATGAATATTGATATATTCTCAATTAATGAATACAGAAGGGGTGGAAATAATTTCGAAGCACCTGAACATGTAGCAGACATTGCCGAATCAGCCAAGCATCAAATCAACTCTGCTGCTATTACATATGACAAGTTTTTCCAAGGAAATGCTAAGTTGAGTGCATTTTTCAGCATGCAACATATTAACCGTGATTCATATTATGGAGCTAACAATTCACTGAGCGATTACGGGCATACTACTAATCTTAATTACTCAGGAGGAGTACAGTTTCATTCGCAAATGAAAAATGCCGACCTGATTTTCGGGCTGGAAAACAATGCGGAATATCTAAATGATAGTAAATCTGACTATGC